>NZ_JAYXBK010000019.1:0-106285 GCF_036016995.1 Paraburkholderia sp. MPAMCS5 | reverse complement strand
CCGCTTCGTCGACAAATCCAGACCAAGACCAAGCTGCGTCATCATGTTGCCCCTCACCAAATCCGCTCTGTTTCCAGGATAGCTCGGCAGCAACGTAATGTCAGGACTTTTGCAGATCTTCCTATACAGTCACCTGGCTGCCATAATTCCGGAATGAAGTCAGGCATCCAATCTCATAAGCCGACAGTTCCGGGCCGTGCCAAAAGGATGCGAAACATGGCTCTCTCATACGGTACTCGCCAGGAATTCACAAGTCATCGGTAGCGAGACGTGGGCTTGGGCAAGCCCTTCCCGGACATCGATAGCCGCCTTGTTATGTACCGGTGACAAAAAATACGCGACCTCGCAAACCGTTTGTAGTGCTATTCGAAATAGCGCAGGCGCGATGACCTCACTACAAGCCGCTGCATGCCGCACAAAGAAGTTCCCATCGGTCGTGCAATCGTTCGACACTCCAGCGTCGGGTTAACATACCGTCTCACGGTGCCTGCGCCTCGCCTCCCTTTGAATTCCTGGGGAACACCACGTGTGCGCATCACATGCTCCGTGCAACACCGCCCTCTTTTCCTGTCACTAGCGACCGGATCGCCAGACCCGACACCGTCCCCGGCAGCGGATAAATGACAACTTTTTTATCCTGCCTTTCAAACCTGAAGAAAATATTAAGGGTCGGCAGCTCGATGTTTCGAACTTTTACAAGACGCGATGACCGCGCTCATTCAAGATTGATCGCGACCGGGACGATCGAAACGCCTCTCGACATGTGTTGCGGCTCGCAATTCCCGTTAGCGGTTTTCACAGAACCAGTCTTTCGGCCGTTGACTCAAACTGTGCGCCATCGTGAGACGGCAATACCTGAATTCCTTACACTGATAGTCGTGCGCGCGAAGCAAGCCCGTTTGACATCACAGCAGAGTGCGCCCTAATGCCATCCATTGCCGTTCATGATCAACGAATGGAATGCTAACCCCGAAGAGACTGAAGCATTCCGCGTAACCTCCGTCATACAGCAAATCGGCGAACCTTCTGCCGCGCAAGCCAGATGCAATTCAGAAGAGGTCGAAGTCGCGGGTTCGAAGACTTCTCCCGTCGGTATTCAGTGAACGTCAGTTTGCTCAGCGGCCTTTAGCAAACGCGAGTCGGGCTCAAGTCGCGCTCATGCGTCGATTCGATCGCTGGACGGATATCGATCGAACAACGAGTATCGATTGCAAAACGTGAACTCTCGCAAGCTGAATCATCTCTTCGGCGGAGACGTCAAATATCCACCGACCATCCAGAATAGGTCCATGTCGTAAAGAAATGAATAGCAAAGCGCCGCCAGACAGCAGACAAACTACATTCGGCATCGCGCCCGACGTCCCTCCGCATCGAGATGCATCCAAACGGCCGTCAGCATCGCGAGATCGAACTTCCTGTCATCGGGCTCAGGGCTCCAAGGTCCGGAAGATGGTGGTCGAGCCATTCGATCCGCGACAACCGCTGCGACTTGGCGCCAGCCGCCCGGAATTCGTCGGCCGACTCGCCGACGACCACCTTATGCCCATTGCTGCGAAGGCAGCCGCATCAGATCCTATACTCGCTCCGACGTCGAGAACACTGGACAGGCGAGTTGGTATCAGATTCAAAATGGCCGCGTGACGCTCCGCAAGGGAAATGTTCCGCCATTGACTGACGAGTGGGGGAGCCGCCTCCACGCAGCCCTCGTACCGCTCGCGTTGATAGACACTCACTGCTTTCCAGCCGGGGTGATCCGAAGTTTGCCAGTTTGTCGCCGATCTGAAGCAATTGGGCCAACGCCCTGACCGGCGGACCTCCACCGGATGCGACCCGCTCGGGCCGCCGCATTGCAAGTAATCGTAACTAGGTTGCGCCGCGAGCCCGGGTCATGACGCGCGGACGTCATGGGGGCTCGCCGGCATGCACGCCGCCTATGCGCTACTTCAGTCGTCGAGCGCCTTGCCGCCCGTTTCCTCGAACATCGATACGGCGATCAGCGAGATCAACACGCAGGCGATCATGTACCACGCGGGCGCCATCTTGCTGCCTGTCGCGCGAATCAGCCAGGCCGCGACGAGTTGTGCCGTGCCGCCGAATGCCGATACTGCGATCGCATACGCACTCGACATATAGGTCGCCCGCAAATGCTTCGGGAAGTTCTCGGGCATCAGCGCGTAGGCGGGCGCGGACCCCATCGTGTAGCAGAACATCAGCACGATTAGGGAGGCCAGCACGACCGGCAGCGACGGAAAATGCGTCATCATCCAGAAGGCGGGGTACAGAAGCACGATTAACGCGATGCGGCCGATCACCGTCAACGGCTTGCGTCGTCCCATGCGATCGGACCAGGCGCCATAGATCGGGCACATTACGAGCGAGATGATGCTGGACGCAACGCCAGCGAGCATCGACATCTTCGCCGGCAAATGTAGGTACTGAATGCAGAACGTCGGCATGTAATACATCATCACATACGTCGAAACCGACATGCCCATGATAGCGAAGATCGTCAGAAACCAGTTGCGCACGTAGAGGCCGCGCTTAGGATCGTCGCGAGTCGCCACCGCTTTTTCGGCGGGCGTTTCCTCGCGGATATGCCGGCGCAGATAGATGCCGACCGGCGCGATCAGCGTCCCAAGCAGGAACGGAAGGCGCCAGCCCCAGTTGTGCATGGTCTCGTCGGACAGTAAGAAGCCAAGACTCGCCGCAAGGCTCGAACCGAGCAGCGCCGCCGCGCCCTGGCTCGCCAACTGCCAGCTCGCACGGAAACCACGGCTTTTCGCACCTCCCATTTCGAGCAGCGTCGCGGTCGCCGCGCCGAATTCGCCGCCCTGAGCGAAACCCTGCACGAGCCGCGCAACGACGATCAGCACCGGCGCCGCAAGCCCAATCTGCGCATAGTTCGGCGCAAGTCCGATGGCCGCCGAGCCGACCGCCATCAGCAGGATCGTGAGCGTGAGCGCGGGCTTGCGGCCCGCGCAGTCAGCGTAGCGGCCGAGCACGAAGCCGCCGAGCGGACGCATCACAAAGCCGACGGCGAACACCGCGAACGCAAGCAGGGACGACATGAACGGATCGTCCGATGGGAAGAACTGATGCCCGATCGTCAGCGCGAAATAGCTGTAGACGGTGAAGTCGAAGAATTCGAGCAGATTGCCGATGACCGCCGCCAATACGATCTTCCGCTGCTGCACGGGCGACATCTGCACGGCGTTATCGACTGGGCGGTAGAGGGTTTGCGTGGTGGCGCTCATGCCCGCTCCTTCGTCAGGAAGCGTTCAACGAGACGTGTCCAGAATGCCGCACCTATAGTGAGGTTGTCGTCATTGAAGTCATAGCGGGCGTTGTGCAGCATGGGACGGCCTTCGCCATTACCGAGGCGTACGAAACAGCCGGGCACTTTCTGCAGGTAGTACGCAAAGTCCTCGCTGCCCGCGATCGGCGGAAACGGCGCAATCACATGTTCTGGACCGACGAGCTCTTCCGCGATCTGGCGCGCAAATTCGGTTTCAGTCGGACTGTTGACGAGCACCGGATAGCCGCGAATGAAGTCGATCTCGGCCGTCGCCCCATATGCCTGCGCCTGCGATTCGATCAGCGCAAGGATGCGCGTCTCGAGCGTCTCGCGCACTGCCGGCGAGAACGAACGCACGCTCATCTCGAGCACGGCGTCTTCGGGAATCACGTTTGCCGCCTGGCCCGAGCGGAACGAGCCGACGGTGACAACCGCCGCCTCATTCGGATCAATGTTGCGCGACACCAGTGACTGCAGTCCCATCACGATGCTGCTGCCCACCAGGACCGGATCGACCGCCAGATGCGGTCGCGCCGCATGCCCGCCTCGTCCGATGACGCGCACCTTGACGGTATCGCACGCCGCCATCAGCGGGCCCGCGCGAAAGCCGAACGTGCCGACCGGCACTCCAGGATGATTGTGCAGTCCGAAAATCGCCTCGCACGGAAAGCGCTCAAAGAGCCGATCGGCGATCATGCGCTCCGCGCCGCTGTCAGCGCCCGCCTCTTCAGCCGGCTGGAAGATGAGGTGCACGGTGCCATCGAAATTGCGGGTCCTCGCGAGTTGCTGCGCCGCGCCGAGCAGGACGGTCGTGTGGCCATCGTGGCCGCACGCGTGCATCTTGCCGTCGTGGACGCTCGCGTAGTGGAGGCCCGTTTGCTCCTGGATCGGCAATGCGTCCATGTCGGCGCGCACGCCGACCGTGCGCTTGCTCGTCCCCGCCTTTAGCGAGGCGACGAGCCCATGTCCGCCGATGTTGCGCGTCACGTGATAGCCCCACGCTTCGAGCTTTTCAGCGACGAAGCGGGACGTCGCCGCTTCCTCGTATGACAACTCGGGATGCTGGTGGATGTGATGCCGAATTTCGTCGAGCTGCAGTCTCGCGGCGGCGAGATCAGCAACTTCGCAATAACTGCATTCGTGCGTTTCACTCATGGCGTGGTCTCCTCTTTTTTAAGCGCGCCCTTAGCAATGGTCAGAGTATTACATCGATGAAAAAATCGGCCGATGACTGAAATGCGTCCAAAATGTTGCCTTCAAGTCAACGGTAAGGGAGTCAGGTCACGAATGAACGACTGGATGGATGACATCGGCGAGCGGCCGCTCCGCTATCTCGCTGAGATTGCCGCGACGGGTGGCGTGCGGATGGCGGCGGAAACGCTCGGCGTGAATCCTTCGGTGATCAGCCGCCAGGTCGCGGCACTGGAGCGGCGGCTGCGCTTTCCGCTAATCGAGAGGCGCGGGCGACATGTGATCGTGACGGAGATCGGGCAGGTGCTGATTGACCACTATCACGACGGCCGGCGGCGCCGGCGCGATCTGGCCGGACGTCTGGAGGAATATCGGCACTTGCGACGTGGGCGCGTGGCGCTCGGCGTGGGGGAAGGATTCATCGGCAATCTGATCGCGCGGGCGCTTCAGCGCTTTTCGATGACCTACCCGGATATTCTGGTGGAAATCCGCTCAGGCCCGACGCCAGTGGTGCTCTCACTTGTGCGTGACGACGCCGTGGATATCGGTTTGTGTGCCCGCTCCGCCGACGACCCCGCGATGCGCATTCACCCGTTCGCACCGCGGCCACTGTGCGCTGTGGTCTCGCCCACGCATCGTTTCGCGTCGATGACGAACGTGCCGCCCGCCGAGTTGGCGAGCGAGCGGTTGATTTTCATGACAGAAGCGTTTGGCGTGCAGCATTTCGTGCAATCGCTGCTGGACGACGTCCGGCTGAATGTGATTCCTGCGTACCGCGTCGATCTGTTCAACACAGCGCAGACCCTAGCGGCGGCGGGGCTGGGCGTGGCGTTCATGTCGTCGATCACAGCGCAGCGCGGGATCAATCTGGGCGAGCTGATCGCGGTGCCGATCGATCATCCGATCGCGGCGGGATTCGCGAGTCAGATGATGACCCGCGTGGGTCGCCGCCTCTCTCCGGCGGCGGATCATTTGTGGAAGCAGCTGGCGCACAGTTTCGTGGCAGCGCAGACTTGACGCGCGGACGGACATCATTCGCATCGCGCTCCGACCGCGATGTCGCCAACGTGCCGACCTTCGTGCGTTAGAGGTATGGCAATCATGCGCCGGCTGCGACGGCGATGAGGCACGACTCGACTCTCGACGCGGAATTCGGCGACAAGGGATTTCAGCCAACTGTTTGTTGGTGAAACCGCAGGTTCCTTTACAAGCTTGCGGACGGTCCCAGCATTAAAGGCATTGCGCGACGGAGCGTCCACCATGTAGATCAAGGCCGGAAAGAGCCCCGGAGAGCATAGAGCGACCACTCGCCTTACACAAAGCTCCTGGCCGCAGATCGCGCTCTGCACGTGAGCGCATTGCGTGCACTCCCGGCGCGCGGCCCGACGCGCCGGGAGTGCATGGGACTTCGAGCAGGGCGTAATCGGCTGACGCCCGACGGCATGCCGAGCAATACGGAGGCACGCATGCCATCACGGCCTTCTGCGTAAAGCTGTCAAACGCGCCCGCACCCAAATCGGGCACGATCATCCCCAGCACGACATATTTGGAGTCGTTCATCTGGCACAGTCTCATATCAATATCGAGCGCGCCGTGTGCCAGCCGGTTCGCCTATAGAGGCACACTTCGAGCGCCGTGCCGAAAGCATTTAATCTGCCCAACGATGCGCCGATCTATCTGGCGGGACCGAAAACGCACACTATCCATCAAGAGCACCAGTAGATGACGGGCAGGCTATCGGAAGCTTTATGCAGCAGATCTGTTGAAATTGATTGGCCGTAATGGTGAATCACCAGCAGGGCTGGTTTTTGCGCGCGATCCGGAACTGGTCGTTCGGTTTCACGAACCTCGAATGTTGGCCACTTCTCTTTCCAGAGCCTACGTGGTCGCGTTTTTATCAAACGCACGTATCGGCGTGTATTAGACCCCTGACGTTGCGGGCAGATATAACAACAGCACGCTGACCACAAGTAGCCCTGCGCCCAAGAGGACTCGAAGTGAAACGGCTTCGCCGGATGCAATACCGAACAGCAGAATTTCGAGGATGGTCACGGCGACCATCAATGGATAAGCAACGCTCAATTCGACGCGCTTGAGAGCCAGCGCATAAAAGGCGAATCCGGCACCGTATGCCCCGATCGCAGCCAATCGATAGAGCAACGGCCGACCGCTGATTCCAAGAACCAAGGTATCGCTATGCACTATTACCCGCCCTGCGAGGCGCAAAAGAATACTCGCCAAGGCACTGCATGTGCCACTCAGAAAAAGATAAAGAGGTTGCATGTAGGAATGGATAAGTGTCACGTGGCGATCACAACGGTAACAATGCAAAGGCCGATCACGAGCAGGCTGAGGCGGTTCCTGATAGCAAACACTATTGGGTCATCATGCATTTCGCCGTGGAACGCCAACATCCATACACGGCTGATCCAGAAGAGCAGCAAACCGAACAGCAACCACAGAACATGGGGATGGCGATACAGCATGCGCACATCGGAGGAATTCATGTAGAGCGCCAAGACCAGCACCGCGACGTAGCCGGACGCAGTACCGAAGGACCGCAGAATGCCCAGATCCTGCGTGACGTAGCCCCGCCCGGTCGCACACAATTTTGCGGCACGCAATAACGTGTCCAGTTCGGCGTACCGCTTGACCATCGCCAAACTCAGGAAGATAAGAGTCGAGAACATGATCAACCAGTCCGAAAGCGGAATGTCTGCCGCCTTACCGCCCGCCACCACACGAGCGGTATAAAGAGTCGCCAGGATGAACACGTCAACGAGCGTCATCCGTTTGAGCCTGAACGAATATGCAAGCGTTGTCGCGAAATAACCAACCAACACAATTTGGAAAGCGGATGGCAGCAGCAAGGCAAGAACCGCCGCGGCAATCGCAAGTACAAAACCAAGCACCATGCCAAACGCTAGCGGCAACTGACCGGAGGCAAATGGCCGATTGCGCTTATTCACGTGGCGTCGGTCCGCGTCGAGGTCCAGCATGTCATTGAGCAGGTAAACCGAAGAAGCACAAAAGCAGAAGGAAAAGAACGCTATGCAATCTGCCCTCATTGAGCTGTAGTCGGTAAAGCGATGCGCCGCGAACAGAGGCACAAAAATCAGCAGGTTTTTGATCCACTGATAAATTCGCATCTCTCTGACGACAAGACGCATAAACGACCGTTCCTGCTCGAAGAAGACGATTGTCTTGTTCACCTGCTCGGCCGCCTCTGCGATGTGGCGCGATCCGACGACGATCGCCCGTCTGGACTGCTTCCAGACCGGAACGTCGGCCAGCGTGTTTCCACAATAGTCGAAACCCTGTTGCCCAAACTCTTTTGACAACGCACACGCCTTGTTGTCGCCCGACAGATTGCGGACCTCATTGCTCGCGAAAATCCCTTTGAAAAAGCCGAAATGCGTAGCGATCTGTTCCGCGAATTTTTGGTTCGTTGCGGTGCACAAATAAACGTCTCGGCCGCGCAATTGTTCTTCGCGCAGAAAGTCGACAAGGCGCGAGTTATAGGGTAGCAAGGTCACATCGATTGCCGCGCGCTGCGCAATCTGCGCCTTCAGATACGCTTTGCCTCGAAGCAGCCAGCCAATACAATAAATCGCATATAGCGGGTTCCTTTTGACGAGCACGAGGAACGATTCGACCAGAAGGTCAGTGCTGGTCAACGTGCCATCGAGATCAACGCAAAGGGGTATGGTTGCTTCCGCCATCATTACCTCAACTCAATCTGTCGGGATGTCTGTTCGGCAACCTCATAGCACTGCATTCGCATTGCATGGATTCCCCAATTCAAAGATAAGGTGAGTAAGGAGATTCATACTGTGCGCCAGGACGCATTTTGCTTGGGCGCACTCCAGATCGCCCGATGACGTGGCATTGCCAAGGATCGTCGGATGGTGACTTACCGATGAGAATAAACAGCGGTTCGCTAGTTGCAGCACGCTCACTGCGTCAAGTGCGAGGATTCTTGACAAAGGTAATTCGCTGACGAGATCTCACCCGTTGGCAACAATAATGCTGTCAAATGGCAGTTTGGGCGGGACTGCAATGCCCAAAGCCACTTCGCGCGGGGGCGCACAGGTGTCTAACTCGACGAAGCGCGTGCAGAGACGGCTCGACCTGCGGTCCGTGAGAAAAAGACTGACGCTCAGTTCCCGTGCGCTTCGCCAGGGTACGCGCTCGCGAGCGTCCTATTGCAAAAGCCATGAATTGCGGAAGGGTTCAGGAGGATATGGCGCACACAACCCTCGATTCCAGTCGACGTGCTCCATCTTCGCCGCAACCGAAAACCCATGGTCTTGTAGACCTTCAAACGCAAGACCGGAGTACCATCCGAGGCCTGCAGAGATTTGCTGATACGCGTTTGCACTCTGCTCTTCGTGCGCACGACAAGTCGGTTCGAATGCTGCAGGGCAACGCGGTAGACACGGCTGGAAGGCATTGCGACCAACTGGCAAAAGAAGTCAGGCGCATTGACATCTCACTCGAGAAGGCACTGATCGAAGACCTAGCCCGCGACCGTCATTATCGATAAGAGCTCCGATGCCAATGCTTCGCCGAGGCAGTCCGTCGCCAGCGTCGACAGCTTTTCGGGGCGCGCCGCATGTCGCTGGTAGTTTCGTTTGTATAATTCCGCGTCTTCGTTCAGGCCCACTTTCATGCTTAGTTTTGCGCTCGGCTTTCTCGTTTCACTGCTGATCACACTGTTGATCGTGCGCTACGCGCATTTGCATGAAAAATTTTCCACCGACACCGACCTCGCCGGCGTGCAGAAATTCCATGTGCGCCCGGTGCCGCGCATCGGCGGAACGGGCATTCTGATTGGCCTGATCGTGTCGGCCGTGCAATTGCGTTATTCCTATCCGGCTGTGTCGGGCGGCATTCTCGGGCTGATCGCGTGCGGCATGCCGGCTTTCGGCTCGGGTCTCGTCGAAGATCTGACCAAGCGCGTGTCGCCGCTCGCGCGCCTCGTCTGCACGATGGCCGCCGCCGCGCTCGCGTATTTCCTGCTGCATATCGCGGTCACGCGCATCAGTGTGCCGCCGCTCGACTTCCTGCTCTCCTATGCGCTGATCTCGTGCGCGGTGACCGTGCTCGCCGTGGCGGCGCTCGCCAACGCGATCAACATCATCGACGGCTTCAACGGGCTCGCATCGATGGTCGCGTTCATGATGTTCGCGTCGCTCGCTTACGTGGCGTTCCAGGTGCACGATCCGATCGTGCTGTCGGCATCGTTCATGATGATGGGCGCGGTGCTCGGCTTCTTCATCTGGAACTTCCCGGCGGGGCTGATTTTTCTCGGCGACGGCGGCGCGTATTTCATCGGCTTCATGCTCGCCGAACTGTCGATCATGCTGGTCATGCGCAATCGCGACGTGTCCGCGTGGTATCCGGTGCTGCTCTTCATGTATCCGATCTTCGAGACGTGCTTCTCGATCTACCGGAAGAAGTTCATTCGCGGCATGTCGCCGGGCATTCCCGACGGCGTGCATCTGCACATGCTGGTCTACAAGCGGCTGATGCGCTGGGCGGTCGGCGCGCGCACCGCGCGCGAGCTGACGCGGCGCAATTCGCTGACGTCGCCGTATCTGTGGCTGCTGTGCCTGATCGCGGTCGTGCCGGCCACGCTGTTCTGGCGGCACACGCTGCATCTGTTCTGCTTCGTCGTGGTGTTTGCCGCGACGTACGTGTGGCTCTATGTGAGCATCGTGCGCTTCAAGTCGCCGCGCTGGATGGTGGTGAGGAAAACGAGGCGGTAAAAGATAAAGGCGCCGGGGGCGCCTTTGTTTTTGGTTGCCTTATCACCACGGGTCGATCGCGCTACGCTGGCAGCGCGCCCCGCTACCTGCCCAGCGCAGCCGAGCCAAGTCCACGGGCGGCGCAAGGACGTCGTCACCGTCGCCTACCGGGGGAAATTCCTAATCAATCCGGTGCCGGCCCCCTCTCGCATGCCGCGTACACACGCTGCAGCACCTCGACCTACAACGAATCGCGCACACAAGGCTCGTGGCCATGCCGGTCTGCCCGATCGATTCGCGACGCGTGATCTCAGGAGAGATCGGCGAGCGCGCGTAGCGCCATTGCACTCGCAATCGTGGACACGCAGCGGTGCCGCGCGGCGATGCAGTTCGGCCGGTGCGACCATTAATAGTGGTGATCGTGTGTGCGGCTTTCATTGACGCCGCAATCCGGCAACGCGCCGGTCCCCCGTCGCGCCTTACAGCAATAGATTTCTCCACCAGGCGCCGACGCGTCGTTGCTGAGCACGCCGCTGGGCCCCCGGTCCCCGGAGCGCGATACCTTGAAAACCAAGACGACGCGTATCCCTCGTATGGCGAGACATCGATATAGGCCGAAAACCCCTATTCAACAATGGATTACGAGCGCGTGGCCTTTGGGGAGAGACAGCACCGGCTGGCCGGGAAGGAGGGGCGGGGGCTTCACAATCTCGACTAAATCGAAGTCGCGCGCGTGGCTATACGGGCGGCCTCTGAACCGCGGAATTTTTGAAGCATGTTCTTAAAACATCGTGCGTAGAAGCCGCCCCGTATTTCCCGGGATTGGATGTGGAACCGCATGACAACCCGCGAAATTGAAAGCTAACGACTGCTTGCAACCACGACAGGGTTCGCACCGGACTGCGCGTATGTGGCCGGTCTAATGAAGACGCCGGCCGTGGTGGAAATTGAGTGCCGCGAAACCTAGCACTGAACTGAATTTCCACTACGAACGGGAGAATCGCATGATTGAGGATACCTTCCAGCGGACATTCTCGATACAAGCGGACCGGACTGCTTTGCGCCATTTTGCGCTGACCCGGCAAACCGCTCGCTCGCACTTGAGAAGTTCGCCTCCTCAGAAAATGTAGGTCTAAGAGATGCACGCGAGCGAAGGTCGACGACATGCTGCGCCGCTCTAGGGAAATGACGACGTTGGGGGACGGGCAGGCATATAAGCGCCCGGTCCAACTGACTACAGGGCGCCTCAAGCAACGCATGCGAACAGCCGTAACCGGTGTCGTTGCTCCGTATCCCACCACGTTCTTCGAGCAGCGGTGCTCCGAGACGCCGACTGCGTCTTGTCGACCCGTTGCGGCCTGTCGCGCTCCGACAGCCGCGTGCGACCCGCATGATTGCGCGCTGTTGCTTGTCGACCTCTGATAGACGCACCGGACCGCTCGCCTTCATGTCCCCGGCGAACAGCTCCGCAGCGCGTTGCGACATATTCGCCATGAATTTTTCAGCCAGCGCCTGTGCGCCCGACCTTCAGTGCGACGATGAGTTCCTGCATGTCTATGTCCCTGAACAACCGCCGCACAGAGCTGTCATCCAGCGCGAGCAGTTTTTCAAACCTGAACATGTCGTCGAGGTTCGTCGAGACTCCGGGGAATGTGTTGAAGTTTGCTTTGGTGGGTCCGGACTGGTGTATAGAGGGCGCACACGTCGGCTGTGCGCGCCGAAGCGGCCGCCGGAACGGCGAAGTCCCCTGTCGGATGAATGGCTGTTGATGGGCGGCTACGCCTGATTCACGTCACATGAACCGCCTTTGCATCGAAGCGCTGCGACCGGCTGAGTGCGAGGTGAAGCGGTCATATGAGTGGCACCGACAGCGATGACGGGCAGCGCTCGTTGGCGCATACCCCTTATTTAAGGCACGGACCCGCGGGTTCATCCCATCTCATCGTCTCAACGAGCGTCAGCGAGGCCCCGGTTCTACAAGCGTTCAATCAAGCGCCGATCCACCGACTCGCAATACCCATGACATGCCGCACGCGCCGCGTTCGCCGCGCCGTGCACGAAAAGCGGCGCGTCCGAACGCCGTGACATCGACACCACGATGGACGGCGGCGAAGGCTGCAACGGCAACTCCACCACTTCGCCGCGCGCGATCAGATCGTCGACGAAAAGACGCGGGATCGCGGCCACGCCAAAACCATCGCGCACGAGTTGCACGATCACCGAGATCGACGGCGACCCCGTAATGCGCGTATCCGCGAGCGGCACGCCATTGCCGAGCGCGAGTTTGCCGACGATGTCATCCAGCGCGCGATGCGGCGCGGTTCCGCGCCCGAACGTCAGGATCGGGTGACGCAGCACGCGTTTGGCGAGCCCGCTGCGCGAAAGCGGCAACAGTCCCTCGCGCGCAATCCAGTGCACCGGATAGTTCGCGAGCGCGTCGCACACCACGGACTCCTCGTCGCTGCCCTCCACGCGAATGATCAGGTCGAGTTCGCCCGCCATCAGACGGCGCTGCAACACGACGCTCACGTCCACCGCCAGTTCGACTTCGAGTTGCGGGAAATCGTCCGCGAGACGCCGCATGTAATCGGCGAGCCAGCTATGCACGACGGTCTCGATCACGCCGAGCCGCAGCTTGCCGCGCATCGCACCTTCATGTGACGCGGCGGCCTGCAACTGGCGCGTGGCTTCAACCACGGCCTTCGCATAGCCCAGCAGATATTCACCATTCGCCGTGAGCCGGAAATCGCGGCTCTCGCGATCGACGAGCGTGGTCTGCAATTCATCCTCGAGCGCCTTCAGACGCTGCGAGATCGCAGCAGGCGTGGCATGCAGCGCCATCGCCGTAGTGCGGAAACTGCGCAGCTTGGCGAGCGTGACGAAGGTCTCGAGAAAGCGGGTGTTCATAAGCCGGAGTTGACGAAAAGCAACGAGGAAGACAGCTCCAAAAAAAATTCAACGTGATTCGGGAAAACCCGTGATTCCGTTAAGAAATTCTATTCACTTGGCGCAAATAAAACTAGTTGGCGTCAAATTTTCTTCTTTTCTATGCTTCGTCTAACGCAGTAACGCTCTGCACTTCGACATGCACATCGCGCTTTGCGCCGCACGCTCCATCCCACATCGCACGCTGACACCATGACTCCATCCGAATTCCGCAAAGCCGTACGCCATCGCGACTTCCGCGGCCCGACGGCCGGCCATTGCGGCGACTACGCGCAAGCCAATCTGGCTATCCTGCCCGCGGGCCACGCGCACGACTTCCTGCGCTTCTGTCATGCGAATCCGAAACCGTGTCCGCTGCTCGGCGTGGGCGAGCCCGGCGACTTTCGCGTGCCGGTGCTTGGGCGCGACGTCGATATCCGCACCGACGTGCCCGCCTACAACGTCTATAGGCATGGCGAGCTGAGCGAATGCGTCGAATCGATCGAAGCGCTCTGGCAGGACGATTTCGTCGTGTTCGCCATCGGCTGTTCGTTCTCGTTCGAGCACATGCTCGCGAAGGAAGGCATCGGGCTGCGTCACGTCGAAGAAGGCCGCAACGTGCCGATGTATCGCACCGACATTCCGAACCAGCGCGCCGGCGTGTTCGGAGGCGAACTCGTCGTGTCGATGCGCCCGCTGCGCGGCGCCGACGCGATCCGCGCGGTGCAGATCACGAGCCGCTTTCCGGGCGTGCATGGCGCGCCCGTGCATATCGGCGATCCCGCGGAACTCGGCATCGCCGACCTCGCGCGGCCCGAATTCGGCGACGCGGTGACCATACATCCGGGCGAGCTGCCCGTGTACTGGGCGTGCGGCGTCACGCCGCAAACCGCGCTCATAGCCGCGAAGCTGCCCATCGCGATCGCGCACGCACCGGGCCACATGCTGATGACCGACATCACCAACACATCGCTGGCCATCTTCTGAGCGTTCGCGCAGTGCGCGCGGCGTAACACGGCGTCGCGATCCATTCATCGCATCTCGAAGCCATCCGGCCACACAGGCCGGAGGGAATGACGCATCCCTACGTTTTGGCGCGGCTTCGCTCGTTACTCATGCGTCTATCCACAGGAGCAGCAGATGGACAGCAAGACATTCACGGCAAGCGTCGACGATGCCGCCGATCTGAAAGCGACGGCAGATGGCCCGCAGCTTTCCTGGTACGCTGAAGCGGGGCCGCGAGCACGCCGCGCGTTCTGGAGCTGCAAGGTCGGCTACATGCTCGACGGCATGGACACGCAAATGTTGTCCTTCGTCATTCCGACGCTCGTCGCCACCTGGGGTCTTTCGCTCGCGGACGCCGGTTTCATCGGCACGATGACGCTGCTCTCGTCCGCGCTCGGCGGTTGGATCGCAGGGATTCTGTCCGACCGCATCGGCCGCGTGCGCACGTTGCAACTCACCGTGCTGTGGTTCGCCGTGTTCACCGCGTTGTGCGGACTCGCGCAGAACTATGGCCAGTTGCTCGCCGCGCGATCGCTGATGGGCTTCGGCTTCGGTGGCGAATGGACGGCGGGCGCCGTGCTGATCGGCGAGGTGATCCGCGCACGCGATCGCGGCAAGGCGGTCGGCCTCGTGCAATCGGGCTGGGCGCTCGGCTGGGGCATGGCCGCCCTGCTCTATGCCGTGCTGTTCTCCGTGATGGCGCCCGAGCTCGCATGGCGCGCGCTGTTCCTGATCGGACTCGTGCCGGCGCTGCTCGTGCTCTTCATCCGCCGCTATGTGAAAGAGCCTGAAGTATTCAAACATGCCAAGGTGGCGCAGCAGGAAACCCACGACACACCGCGCTTCACCGAAATCTTCGCGCCCCGCCTGCTTTCGACGACGCTGCGCGCCGCGCTCCTCACCACGGGCGCACAGGGCGGCTACTACGCGATCACGACGTGGCTGCCGACCTTTCTCAAGACCGACCGTCATCTGACGGTGATGGGCACGGGCGGCTATCTGGCGATGATCATTGCCGGTTCGTACGTCGGCTATCTGTGCAGCGCGTGGCTCACGGACCGCATCGGCCGCAAACCGAATTTCGTTCTGTTCGCGCTTGGTTCGATGGCGATTGCCTTTGCGTACACGTCGTTGCCGCTCACGAATGCGTCGATGCTGTGGCTCGGCTTTCCGCTCGGCTTCTTCGCGTCGGGCATCTTCTCCGGCATGGGCGCGTTTCTCACCGAACTCTTTCCGACCCGCGTACGCGGCTCCGGTCAGGGGTTCTGCTACAACGTCGGCCGCGCGATCGGCGCGCTGTTCCCTGTGCTGATCGGCACGCTGTCGAGTCGCTTCGGCCTCGGCACGAGCATCGGCATCTTCGCGGTGGCCGCTTATGGCGTGCTGATCCTCGCCGCGCTCACGCTGCCCGAAACGCGCGGCCGCGAACTCGAATCGGCATGAACGACGCCGCCGTACTCCGAAACCTTTTTCGCATCACACCTCTCGACACCATGAAGCACGATCACAGCTCCGATGTTCGCACGCCGTCCCGCTGGCAGTTCTGGATTGACCGTGGAGGCACATTCACCGACATCGTCGCGCGCCGCCCCGACGGCACGCTCACCACGCACAAGCTGCTCTCCGAAAACCCCGAGCAGTATGGCGATGCGGCGGTTGCCGGGATCCGTCACCTGCTCGGACTGAGGGACGGCGAAGCCATCACGCCGCACGACGTCGAAATGGTGAAAATGGGCACGACGGTCGCGACGAACGCGTTGCTCGAACGCAAGGGCGAGCCGGTTGCGCTCGTCACCACGCGCGGCTTTCGCGACGTGTTACGGATCGCGTATCAGAACCGTCCGCGTCTTTTCGATCTCGACATCGCGTTGCCGGAAGCGCTCTACGAGCGCGTAGTGGAAATCGACGAACGCATGAGCGCGCAAGGCGACGTCGTCGCTCCGCTCGATCACGTCGCGGCGGAACGCGCGCTGCGCGAGGTCTACGGCAGCGGCATCCGCGCGCTCGCCATCGTGCTGATTCACGGCTATCGCCATACGTCGCACGAACGCGAACTCGCGGAGTTGGCTCGTCGTATCGGCTTCACACAGATTTCCGTCTCGCACGAAGTATCGCCGTTGATGAAAATGGTTTCGCGCGGCGATACGACCGTGGTGGATGCGTATCTGTCACCGATCCTGCGCCGCTACGTCGACCAGGTCGCGCACGAAATGCCCGGCGTGAATCTGCAATTCATGCAGAGCAGCGGAGGACTCACCCGCGCCGACGTGTTTCAGGGCAAGGACGCGATCCTGTCGGGACCGGCGGGCGGTATCGTCGGCATGGTGCGGGCGGCGCAGGCGGCGGGCTTCGAACATGTGATCGGCTTCGACATGGGCGGCACGTCGACGGACGTCTCGCACTTCAACGGCGAGTTCGAGCGTGTGTTCGAAACGCAGGTGGCCGGTGTGCGCATGCGCGCGCCGATGATGAGCATTCACACGGTGGCGGCTGGCGGCGGTTCGGTACTCGGCTTCGACGGCGCACGTCTGCGTGTCGGCCCCGATTCGGCCGGTGCGAATCCCGGCCCGGCTGCGTACCGGCGCGGCGGCCCGCTCGCCGTCACCGACTGCAACGTGATGCTCGGCAAGATCCAGCCCGGCTATTTTCCGCGCGTGTTCGGTCCGCATGCGAACGAGCCGCTCGATCGCGACGTGGTCGCGCAACGCTTCCAGGCGCTTGCCGATGAAATCTTCGCGGCGACAGGTCAGCGCCGCACGCCCGAAGCACTCGCGGAAGGGTATCTGGAGATCGCGATCGGGAGCATGGCGAACGCGATCAAGAAAATCTCCGTGCAGCGCGGCCACGACGTGTCGCAATACGTGCTGACAACGTTCGGCGGCGCCGGCGGCCAGCACGCATGCGGCGTGGCCGACGCGCTCGGCATGACGAGCGTGTTCGCGCATCCGCTCGCGGGCGTGCTCTCCGCCTACGGCATGGGTCTCGCGGACCAGACGGCAATGCGCGAACGCGCGCTCGAAATCACGCTCGCCGAAACTTCGCTGCCCACGCTCGAAGCCGCACTCGATGCGCTCGCCGACGACGCCACGCGCGCCCTGCTCGAACAGAACGTGGACGCCGCGCGCATCACGACCGAGCGGCGCGTGCATCTGCGCTATCAGGGAACCGATTCGTCGCTCGCCGTGCCGGCCGGCAGCGTCGACGAAATGCGCGCCGCGTTCGAAGCGGCTTATCGTCAACGCTACGCGTTCCTGATGGCGGATACCCCGCTCATCGCGGAGCTTGCGTCCGTCGAAGCGATCGGTCATTCCAAGGCGGCCGTCGATACCGACAATCTGCCGCCGCGCGACGCCAATAATGCAAACGACGCAAACAACGCACTGCGCGCGCAGACTGTCGTGCGGATGTATTCGGGCGGCGCATGGCACGACTCCTCGCTCTATCAGCGCGATACGCTGCGTGCGGGCGACACGCTCGACGGTCCCGCGATCATTGCCGAAAAGAACGGCACGACCGTGGTGGAACCGGGCTGGCAAGCGGTGTTGACCGCGCAGGGCAATGTGGTGATGACGCGCGTGCAACCGCTGCCCACGCGCCGTTCCATCGGCACCGAAGCCGACCCCGTGCGCCTCGAAATCTTCAACAACCTGTTTATGTCGATTGCCGAGCAGATGGGTTTGCGTCTGCAAAACACGGCGCATTCGGTGAACATCAAGGAGCGCCTTGATTTCTCGTGCGCGATCTTCGACGACGCGGGCAACCTGATCGCGAATGCGCCACACATGCCGGTGCACCTCGGCTCGATGGGCGAAAGCATCAAGACGGTGATCGAGCGCAACCGCGGTGCGATGCGCGACGGCGACGTGTTCATGCTGAACGACCCGTATCACGGCGGCACGCATTTGCCCGACGTGACCGTGATTACGCCCGTGTTCGCCGACGGTTCGTCCGAGCCGCTTTTCTACGTCGGCTCGCGCGGTCATCATGCGGATATCGGCGGGATTACGCCGGGTTCGATGCCGGCTTCTTCGTCGCATATCGACGAGGAAGGCGTGCTGATCGACAATTGGCAACTGGTGTCCGCGGGGGTGTTGCGCGACGCCGAAACGCGCGCCTTGCTTGCATCGGGCCGTTATCCCGCGCGCAATATCGCGCAGAATATGGCCGATCTGCGCGCGCAGGTGGCCGCGAATCAGAAAGGCGTGGACGAATTACGCCGCATGGTCGCGCAATTCGGCCGCGACGTGGTACTTGCGTTCATGCGTCACGTGCAGGACAACGCCGAAGAAGCGGTGCGTAGCGTGATCGGCGCACTGAAGGACGGCAGCTACCGTTACGAACTCGATAACGGCGCTGTGATCGACGTGGCGATTCGCGTCGATGCCGCCACGCGCAGTGCCACGGTGGATTTCACCGGCACATCCGCGCAGTTGCCGAACAACTTCAATGCCCCGAAGGCCGTATGCATGGCGGCGGTTTTGTATGTGTTCCGCACGCTTGTCGGCGACGATATTCCGCTCAACGCCGGCTGCCTGACGCCGCTTTCGGTGATCGTGCCGGAGCGCTCGATGCTGAGCCCCGTTTATCCGGCGGCCGTGGTGTCGGGCAACGTGGAGACGTCGTCCGCGATCACGAATGCGCTGTATGGCGCGCTCGGCATCGTGGCATCGAGCCAAGGCACGATGAACAACTTCACGTTCGGCGACGCGCGCTACCAATACTACGAGACGATTGCGGGCGGCAGCGGCGCGGGCGACGGTTTCCGCGGCGCGGACGCCGTGCAGACGCACATGACCAATTCACGCCTCACCGATCCCGAAGTGCTGGAATGGCGCTACCCGGTGCGGCTCGAGTCGCATCTCATCCGCGCGGAATCGGGTGGCGCGGGACGCTGGCGCGGCGGCAATGGTGCGATCCGGCGTATCCGTTTTCTCGCGCCGATGACGGCGTCGATTCTGTCGAATAACCGCATTCATGCGCCTTTCGGCGCGCGTGGCGGACTGGCGGGAAGACGCGGCAGCAATCGCGTGGAGCGCGCGGATGGCCAGATTGTCACTCTAGGTCATATCGCGAGTGTCGAGATGGGGCCGGGAGATGTGTTCGTGGTGGAAACGCCGGGGGGCGGGGGTTTTGGGGAAAGCTGATTCCCTCGCAGCTGGGATCGCTTCCAGCAAAGGCTCGGCATGCCCCGCTGGCATGGCGTCGCGATCAATAGGAGGACGGCGCATTTCAGAGTAGAGCAGCCGTTTGAGCGTCCGGGGCGCCGTTAGGTCCTGCGGCGGCTCAGCGAGCGCGGACCTTCGGGCGGATCACTTCATGATGGCCTCGGTCACACCAGCCAGCGCACAGATCACGACGACCGCAAGGGGCGGAATTTTCCATCGCGTCAAAAGGAAGAAGGCGATCGTCGCGATCGCAAAGTCGATCGCGGAGCGGACCGCGCTGGTCCAGACGGGCGAGTAAAACGCTGTCGCTAGCAGTCCGACGACCGCAGCGTTCACGCCGGCAAGGACGGCCGCCGTTGACGGACGGACTCGTAGTGCCTGCCAGTAGGGCAACGCGGCGAGCACCAGTAACAGCCCGGGCAGAAAGATGCCGACAGTGGCCAGCAGTGCTCCAGCCCAGTGATGTGGCGCCTCCGTCATGATCCAGCCCAGAAAAGCGGCGAATGTGAAGAGAGGGCCTGGGACTGCCTGCGCGGCACCATAGCCAGCGAGAAAGTCACTCGACGACACCCAGCCCGTTGCGACCGTTTGCTGCTGCAAGAGCGGCAGCACCACATGACCGCCGCCGAAGACGAGCGCACCGGCGCGATAGAAGCCGTCGAAAACGCTGATGGCGCGGCCAGCGCCCACATGTGCCAGTGCCGGAAGCCCAAAAAGCAGGACGCAGAAGAGCGTCAGCGCGACGGCCCCTGCTGTGCGGGAGACGCGGAATTCATGGGCGTGTTGTTGTATGCCGACCGTTGCCGCCGATGCTGTGCTCGGGCAAAGGACGAAGCCAAGTGCTGCGCCGAGGGCGATCACGATGAGTTGTGCGTACACGGTCGTCAGGACAGTGAGAACTGCGATCGCGGCAAGAGCGATGAAGGCGCGGCGACGATCGGGACACAGGCGCCGGGCCATATCCCACACGGCCTGCGCCACAACAGCGACGGCAACGAGTTTTAGGCCATGAATCAACCCCTCGCCGACCGGACCACCCAGGCTCGGTGCGATGGCGGCGAACGCAAGTAGCAGCAAGACGGAGGGCAGCGTGAAGCCGCACCAGGCGGCAAGCCCACCCAACCACCCTGCCCTGAGCAGGCCGATAGAAAATCCGACCTGGCTGCTGGCTGGTCCCGGAAGGAACTGACATAGGCCAACCAGGTCTGCAAACGTCTCGTCATCGAGCCATCGACGCCGCTCGACGAATTCGCGGCGAAAGTAGCCAATGTGAGCTATTGGGCCGCCAAAACAGGTCAGGCCCAGCCTGAGAAAGACCACAAGAACTTCGGGCGCGGTGCCGCTTTGCGCCGGGCCCGATGAGGTCATATCAGTTTCCATTGGATCCTAAAATTCGGTGATTGAGGATTGCGGCGAGTGACCACTCATCAGTTTAGCCGTCTTCGAACGGCCTCCCGGAGCCGTCGCAATCGGTGGGACTGCACGATCAGCGGTCTCAACGAAACCGCCCTCGACAAAATGAAAGATATTACCGGTAGACCTGCGGGCCGACGACATAACGTCAACTCCGCAACATGACGGGCCGTTTCCTGGCTGGAGCCGACATCTGAACGTTCGAGCAACGGTCTATATGAACGGCGGCTTGTGACCGGCAAGCGCCCGCTCGCCGGCCATGGGACAATTAGACTTCTTTTTGCCTGGTCATCTCGAGCGCGTCGTCTACCTCGATCCCGAGGTATCGCACCGCACTTTCAAGTCTATTGCCAGCGGTCAATACGCTTGACTATCTCCCGCGCCGAACTATGTCCAGCTTAGATCAAAGGTGCTCGTTTTTCGTGAAATTGGCGGCTTGGGCGCTAGACATTGACATGCTTCTTTTCGTGCACCTGCGCCGAGAGGAGAAGACCGCGGAGCATTCTTATGTAAGCGCCAAGACGATGGTCCGCACTGCCGGAGGCACGACATCCGAGCATCTCGTCGCGTTCGTCGAGTGGCTAGGGGAGCAACAATATTCGGGGAGTTATTGCATTTCTGGTTGCTCGGCAGGCGCTCGCATTTGGGCGATGGTGCAACGATAGGCGAGTCTCGTTCAGCGTCTTGAAAAACACCGATATCGCGCGATACCAACGGCCGCGATGCTTTGAGACCCGACGCCGGGAGCTGCGCGCATTGCATCTGTTAATGAAATTCTTGCGCAGTCAAGGAGTGTGTCATGCCTCTCAAACGCTCGCGACGGCCGCGCTTGCAATGTTCGTGTTTATGCTTGCCGCACCCGGACGCGCATGCGTCGCAGATCGACGCACACGACGAGCTAACTTCCTTTGCGCGACGACCGCCACGAGCGATGAGAGCAGCGATGAGGGCGGATGCCAGGCGGCAAATGTCCGCACAGTCCATGTCCAACCTGATGCATTCGGCCATTTCAGCAATGTTCTGGTCCGAAAGGCACGCGTTTGCCCAACGGTCGCAAGCGGTACCGCACGCGCCACACGCTTCTATGCGCCATTGGTGCTCCTGATGTGCCATATCGTCCTCCGTGATTTCCGTGATTGACCGGGCACTCCCGTGGCGGTCTTCGCCATGCCGCAGAACGAGTACCCGCAATCAGTGGACCGCAACGTCGAAGGGCCAAGCCACAGCCGGTGGCCCCGGCCATGGGCAGCGTCGAGCCGAACATCCGGAAGACAACGCAGAGCGACGCACATTTACATTTTTTCCTGCACGCCCGAACGAATCAGCCCCCGGTTGACATGCGCACACAGGCAGACGGCAAGCCGGGGGCACGCGCACCCGCTGCTAACCGCCATCATTGAGAACGCTCTGCAGGTCGGCAATGCCCACAGGCTTAACCAGATGGTGTGCAAACCCCGCCGCTTCGGACTTCTTTCTGTCGTCTTCCTGGCCGTATCCGGTATGAGCGGCGAAGACCGCCCCGCGGGTGCCAGGCAAGTCCCGTAGGTGTCGCGCCAGCTCATATCCGTCCATGCCGGGCAGACCGATGTCGATCACGCAGACGTCGAATGTCTCGGCCTGGGCTCGCGTGAGAGCGCCATCGGCGTCGTGCTCAATGCGGACGTCGTTCCCCAGAACTTCCAACACCATCCCCAGTGCATCGGCCACTTCCGCGTTGTCGTCTACGAGCAATACGCGAAGTCGCTTCGGGTCGCCGGCCGCCGGCACGATCTCGGGCTTACTTGGCACTGCCTGTGGCTTGGCACGCACCAAAGGAAGCCTGACCTCAAGCTCGCTGCCCTTGCCGCGCCCCGCACTTCTCGCGACGACACTCCCGCCATGATGCTCGACCATGCTTTTGACGAGCGCCAGGCCGAGTCCCAGCCCGCCTTCTTTTCGCTCGCTAGTACGCTCCCCCTGCTGAAACAGGTCGAACGCCGTGCGCAACAATTGCGGCTCCATCCCCACGCCGTTGTCCCTCACGGTCACCGTCACTTCGCCCGACAAACATCGCACGCTTATCGCAATACGCCCGCCATCGGGCGTGTACTTCGTCGCATTGTGCAAAAGGTTGGTCAGCATTTGCACAAGCCGCTTGTGGTCGCCGAAGACGCACACGACCTCTGCCGGCACCCCGACCGTCAAGCTGTGTCTGTGTGCGTCAATGAGAGGACGGACTTGCTCGATGGACTCGTCGACTACCTGTCGGAAGTCCAGATTGCGCTTGTCAAGAGAAATGATTCCCTGGGTGATGCGCGACACTTCAAGCAGATCATTGATAAGACCCATGACATGGACGATTTGCCGACGGATCATCGTGCCGACACGGTTGACCTGAGCCTGGTCCGCACTCACGTCCGGCAGCAGCTCGGCCCCGGCGCGTATCGGTGCGAGCGGGTTGCGCAACTCGTGCGCGAGCATCGCCAGAAATTCGTCCTTGCGTCGATTGACATCGCGCAACGCGTTTTCAGCAAGCACCTTTTCGTGGATATCCGTGTTGGAACCGACCCACTTCAGAACTTCCGCGCGATTGTCACGGACGACGGTCGCGCGCGCCAGGGTCCAACGGTAATTCCCGGAGCGATGCCTGACGCGAAACATCGCTTCATAGCGTTCGCCTGTTGCCACACTGCGTGTCCACGCCTTCTCGGTGGTCGCGAGGTCATCGGGGTGAACCAGCCGTTTCCATTCATGGCCCTCCGCAGCCTGATGCGCCGTCCCCGTGACATCGTAAAAGTGCTGATTATGATAGTCCACGTGTCCGTCTGCCCGGGCCGTCCAAATCATCTGAGGTAGCGCGTCCATTACTAGCCGAAATTTTTCTTCGCCCAGGCGCCACGCCTCGGCATCTATCGTTAGCCGCCGAAGCTCGTTCGTGGCTGCCGCCAAGGCTGCGCCGCGCCGTGAGGCCTCCGCCTCACTCTTATCCAGTTCCACGGTAAGCAGGCGGGATTGCTCCCGAAGCGTCTGATTCGCCTCTTGACTCAACACATAGTCCGTCACGTTTTCGACACGATGGAGTATATAGAGCAGCTGCCCATCTGGTCCGATAACCGGGGCGTTGACGGGGCTCCAGTAGCGGAATGCAAACCCGCCCCTACGTCTGTCGGGAACGTCATAACGCTGGATAGCCATGGTGTGAGGCTTCTTTGTCGCAACCACATATGCAAGCGATGCGCGCAGATTGGTCGTTGCGTCTGCTTCGGGCACCGCTGGATTGTCCGGAAAAACGTCGAAAAGTCCTTTGTTGAAGATCTGTTCCCGAACAGTCAGCGTCTCTCTAAGATACGCGTCGCTTACCCCGACGATCGTGAAATTTGCGTCCGGATGCAACACCAGCATGGGAGTGGGCGTCGCTTCGAGGATCAGTCGCAAGTGTCCTTCTGGCAGCGCATGTCGTTCGTTCATGGCGTGAGGTTAACAAGGAACAATCCATTATCAAGAAACGTCCCAGGTTCGCCGAAGCTTAATTACTAAAGTTTCTTCGAAGCCACCGTGTTGATAAGTGCGCCGGGAGGGATTCTCGCTCATCTGGGATAAGACAGCATCCCGTGTACCGCGTGCGCGCTGGTCGGAAAGCATGCTGCGGATAGGGGCCGCGTTGCTCCCTCGCGCCTCGGGTGCACGGCGCCCCCGCCGATTGGCTGAAACTAGAGCGATAATTTCCACGTCTGGGAAGGCGTTCTACACGATGCCGGTCGGTGAGCGGTCTTACGATGAGAGTATCACCACGCCGTAATCGAACTCCAAAAGTGGTTCGAGGCGGTGCGCGCGTACCTTGGGCGGTGACGATACGGTTGACTCGCTGGCTGTCCATCGCGCTCGGGAAGCATATGAACGAGCAAAACTTGATGACTGTCGTGTGACTTGCAACTGCGCAATTTTGGAATTATCGGCCCAAATCAATTCCGGCACGCAAAGGGCATGCTGACCTCTTGCGCTACCGAGAACGTGAGGCGCTCACTCTCCGATCTTCTCAAAGCACACGCATATGTTTCGATCGGGGTCGCGAGCGGGGATGAGTTGCACGCTGCAGCACATGGGTCACGCTCGAAGCTCAGCGCATCAAGCTCGCCACGGAAGTGCAACGCGCGCAACGCGGGGACACAGAACAAAGCGGGAACCTTGAACCGGCGCCCACACGTTATCCGCACCGACAAACCACCTATGGGTGTAGACGCGCAAGCGAGCGGCCGTTTCCACGCGCGGCTGATCAGATGCCCGCGTCTGTGCTCGCGGCGCATCCGCGCGTGATCGCGGCGCCGCACATCGGCGGACTGACGCCGGGCGCAATCGAGCATCAGTCCATGGACACGGTCACGCAAACCGAAGCGCTGTTTCAGGGCCGCATGCCGGCCGGCGCGGCGAATGCGGCGCATGCTTTCCGCCTTTCGGGCTTCGACTTGCAGGCGGACGCGCGATGAACATCGAAGGCGCCTGCGATTGCCACATCGACGTCTACGAGTAAGGCTATCCGCTGGCGACGAGCACGACGTTCACGCCGCCCCTGCACCTGCGTCAGCGTATCGTCAGGTGCAGCGCGCGTTGGGCTTCTCGCGCGCGATCGTCGTGCAGCCGACGGGGTATGGCCGGATCGCGATCCGTATTGCCGATCATCACGCGATAGCAGTAACGTTCCTGCGCGTAAGTTTCGACTTCGCGCGCGATGTAGCCGTACATCGGATTGGCTATCGGGGGCACCAGAAGCCCGATGATTGGCGTTTGTCCCGTTTTCAACTGACGCGCCAGCGTGCTTCGCCGGTATTGGGAAAGCGAAGGGTTCGCGTCATTGTGTCGTCTGCTCGACGGGCCACGCTGCTGGGTCAGGCTCTCTGCGCCATATGAAAGTTCGCGCAATGGCGTGCCTGATTTCGATGACGTGTCGTGGCTCGTGCGCACGCTTTCGACACGATTTCCAGAGCGCTGCGCGAGCACCCGCTTGACGCTGGGGTGCGGCCAGTTTGATGCTCACACGACGCGCGCATGCTCGACTGGATGACGCGGCTGGTGCAAAGTGACGAGACCCGCCGGAAACAATCCGGAGCCAGAGACCGCAGCCAGACTGGAGCGGTCGGCCGAATCATCCCATCATGGCGGCATAGAACGACAGATCTCGGCCGACCCTGCCCCACGCGGCCGCCTCAGGTCGACCCTGGGCCGCCACTGCGATCAGAGCGACCTTAACGACGGTTTACGGGGGACCGGCCTTGGTGGCATTAATGCCTGCTTTGAACCGCAAACGTACCAATTCGCTCACCTTCCTTCGTGCCAATTGCCCACGCGATACCGGAGTAACGTCAAATGACGAGTCAACCTTGCTTGAGGGCTATGGGCGGCGATGCGTTCGCGACACTCCTGAGGAGCCCTTCTGCTCCGGTCCGCTGGCGTGGATCCCGTACTCTTGCCGACCATCTTTTGGCTTTTCGAGAGGTCTACGGTGTTACGACGAGTGCCGCGTGCATTCCCGCAGCATAGTGTCCCGGCTTGTTGCAGATCAGCGCGTAGTGGCCGGGCGCAAGCTTGAATGACACGCGCTTGCTCTTGCCCGGCGCGATATCTTCGACCTCGCCAATCTTGTTCAGCCTGCGCTCCAGCACCTCTCCTTTACTGATGGGCAGAGCACCGTCCGGGAGATCTGTCTTGAGCACGACGAGTTCGTGCTCCATGTTGTTGTCCGCAGCATTCCTGACTTCAAGCGTGATGCGACCCGCCTTCACGTTGTGCGTCCCGAGCTGGATCGAGTTCGATAGCAATGTCGCACTGACCGTTTGGTCCGCCCAGCTTGCATGCGATGTCATCTCGAGGGCGATCAACGTGGCGAGGACAGGGAATCTGTAAGTGGCATACATTGCCGCCTCCTTTAAATCGACTTGTCGCGAGCATCTCGAGTTGAGCGATTGCCGCGCGCAAGCTTTTTGAGTGCGCAAATGCCCTTGCCTGTGCGAGGGCATGAGCGTTTTCTGCGACGTGCGATACGTGCGGTAAACGTGCACGGTCGAAGGCATATTCCACAGCCCGCTGGCATGTTGCTGCGCAAGTATCCCGGGCACTGACCACGAAGGCTAGCGCACGGCCGCTCACGGTCAGATCCCTCAGATGACCCGCCCCGGTGACATCGCGGTCGATCAACTTGCGCTGCAATGAAGCTCCTGCTTCGCGCCACGCGGCCGGCCCCCCGGTCGGCCACGGTGGATTTGTGACACTTAAAAGTTAACTTGTAGAGAGTGCTACATGCTAGTAGTATTTGCTACATGAATATCCTGTCGACCTGGTCTGTGCTTGTGCTAACGCTGCCCACCGAGAACGCGACCGCCCGCATGCGATTCTGGCGCGCACTCAAGGCCCGGGGATGCGCCGTGCTTCGCGACGGCATCTACCTGTTGCCGTACACGGAAGCGCGCGAGGGCGCCCTGCGTGAGCTGTCGGCCGCAATTGGCGAAAGTGGCGGCACGGCCCACCTGCTACGTGCGCCCAGCCTGGACGAGGCGCAGGAGGCCGAGTTTCGCGCGCTGTTTGATCGTACGGACGAGTACGACGGTCTCATCCGTACGCTCGCCGATGCGCGCAAGTCAGTGTCTGGCCAGTCCGCCGGCAATCTCGCAAAGGTGTTGCGGCGCCAGCGCAAGGACTACGAGACGATCGTCGCAATCGACTTTTTTCCTGGCGAGGCGGCTACACGTGCCCAGGCGGCCTTGCAGGATTTTGTGGCGCACGTCGATACTGTCCTCTCCCCTGGCGAGCCGCACGCGGCCGACCGCGCAATCCGCTCGCTCTCCATTGAGGACTATCAGGGGCGGACCTGGGCGACGCGGCGGCGCATGTGGGTCGACCGTGTGGCGAGCGCATGGTTGATCCGTCGTTTCATCGACCGGGACGCACGTTTTGTCTGGCTGACGTCGCCGGGCGCCTGCCCGGCTGACGCGCTAGGCTTCGATTTCGACGGTGCCGCGTTTACCCATGTTGGAGAGCGCGTCACGTTTGAAGTCCTGCTGGCGAGCTTCGGGCTGGACAGGGATCTCGCGCTCTTGCGGCTGGGTGCAATGGTCCATGCACTCGACGTGGGCGGCGCGAGCGTCCCCGAAGCCATCGGATTCGAAGCGGTCATGGCCGGCACCCGCGAGCGCGCGGCTGACGACGACCAGTTGCTCGCCGCGATGAGCGCGGTGCTCGATTCGATGTACACGCATTTCGCTGCCAGCGCGAAAGGCAGCGAAACGGGACGACGCCCATGAGCACGACGACCGCTCACGTGCCCGGCTACACGCTCGGCCAGATGGCGCTCTATATGCTCAAGCTCGGCACGATTGGCTTTGGTGGGCCGGTTGCACTCATCGGCTACATGCGGCGCGATCTGGTCGAGCATCGCGGCTGGATTACGGATGCGGACTACCGCGAAGGGCTGGCACTGGCGCAGATGATGCCCGGCCCGCTTGCCGCACAGCTTGGCATCTACCTGGGTTTCGTTCACTACCGTCTTCTGGGCGCGACGGTCGCAGGCCTCGCCTTCGTGCTGCCGTCGTTCCTGATGGTCATCGCGCTGGGCTGGGCATACGCGCATTTCGGTGGGCTCTCGTGGATGCAGGCGGTCTTTTATGGCGTAGGTGCGGCCGTGGTCGGCATCATTGCAACGAGTGCGTACAAGCTGACGACAAAGACGCTCGGAACCGACCGCCTGCTCTGGGTCGTTTTCCTGACCCTCGCGGTCGTGACGGTTACCACGGAATCGGAAATTGCGTGGCTCTTCATCGCGGGCGGTGTCGTGAACTGGTTGCGCCGCTCGCCGCCCCGGTGGCTGGGTAGAGGCGGCTTGAACGCCCTCGCCGCGTCACAGGCGCCTGCACTTGCCGGTGTGTTCAGCGGGCTCGATCTCCCCGTGCTCGGCCAGATTGGTCTTTTCTTCACGAAGGCAGGTGCCTTCGTGTTCGGCTCGGGCCTTGCGATCGTACCGTTCCTCTACGGCGGCGTCGTCACCGAGCACCACTGGCTCAACGACAAACAGTTTGTCGATGCGGTCGCCGTCGCGATGATCACGCCGGGGCCGGTCGTCATCACTGTGGGTTTCATCGGCTACCTGGTTGCAGGGCTGGCCGGTGCCTGTGTCGCCGCGCTCGGCACGTTTCTACCTTGCTACCTGTTCACCGTCCTGCCCGCACCGTACTTCAAAAAATACGGGCGGCTTCCTGCCGTAAAGGCGTTTGTCGACGGCATTACCGCTGCGGCCGTAGGGGCCATTACCGGTTCGGTCATCGTCATTGCCAGGCGTTCGGTCATCGACTGGCCAACTGCGCTGATCGCATTCTCAACCGTGCTGCTGCTGTGGCGCTTCAGGAAACTTCCGGAGCCCGTGATCGTCGTCGCAGCCGCCCTGATTGGCCTCGTCCTCTATCCGCTCGTCCATCTGCACGCCTGGTGACCCGCGTGCGGGAAAACTGCGAGGAATGCATATGAAATCGCGACGTACCTTTCTCCACGATACCGCCGCGGTCGGCGCAGGAATGATGCTGGCCCAGGCGCAGATAGTTCACGCTTCCAGCTCGCCCGGCTATGTCGACAGGCTTGTCAACGCAGACGGCAAGTATGCGGCCGCGCCGCTGCCATTCGTCTACGACGCACTCGAACCGGTCATTGATGCGCGCGCGGTGGAGCTTCATTACAACTTCCATCACAAGCCGGCCGCCGCCGCGGCGAACAGGGCTGAGGAAGGGCTCGCCAGAGCACGCGAGACGGGCGACTTCGCGCTGGTGAAGTTTCACGAGAAGGAGCTTGCCTACCAGCTGTCCAGCCACATCCTGCATACGATTTACTGGACGAGCATTTCGGGCAAGGGCGGTGAGCCAAAGGGCGAACTCGCAAAGGCGATCGACAGCCACTTCGGCTCCTACGAGAAGTTCAGGGCGCAGCTCGTTGCCGCGACCATCGCCACCGAAGCCTCAGGCTGGGGTGTCGTCGGATATCTCCCGGCGTCCGGAAAGCTCATGATCCTGCTGTGCGAGAACCACCAGAAGCTCACGGCCTGGGGCATCCAGCCGATCCTGGTGCTCGACGTCTTTGAACACGCCTACTACCTGAAGTATCAGAACCGACGCAGCGAGTACGTCAACCAGCTGTTCGGGATCATCAACTGGGACAACGCTGCAATGAGGCTTCAGGCGGCGATGCCGTCGCGCGCGGCGGTCTGACGCACGACAGACCGCCGCGCGTCCATGGCGTAACGTCAAGGCGAAACCCCGGGTACTGTGATGACACCAGCCAGGACGCCACTTTCAATCCTGCTCCCACCGGCGGGCGTGGACCCCAGCGCGTGGCTGCTGCTCGCTGCACGGAGCCTGCGCGGGATTTGCGACGGGTTCGTCGCCGTGCTGCTGCCGGCCTATCTTCTGTCGCTCGGGTTCGGGAAATTCACGGTCGGCCTCATCGGCACCGCCACATTGCTGGGTTCGGCCGTCGCGACGATTGTTGTCGGGCTGCTGGGCAGCCGCTACCCGCAGCGTGGGCTGTTGCTCTTCGCTGCAGCCCTGATGGCGGCAACCGGCGTTGCGTTTGGTTTCCTCTCGTCACTCTGGCCGCTCCTCGTGGTGGCATTTGTCGGCACGCTCAATCCAGGTTCGGGCGATGTCAGTCTGTTCCTGCCGATCGAGCATGCACGCCTCGCCGAATCTGCCAGGGGAGACGCCCGGACCGCGCTCTTCGCGCGCTACAGCCTCGTGGGCGGGCTGTCGGCCGCCCTTGGCGCGCTGTTCGCCGGACTCCCGGACTGGATTGCAGCGCATGCCGATGTTTCCGCGCTCTTCGCCATGCGCATGATGTTTATGGTCTACGCGATAACAGGCTTCGTCGTTTTCCTGCTGTACCTGCGTCTGCCAAAGCGTGAGGCAGACGCTACGGCAGCCCGCGCGACGCTGGGCCCGTCGCGTGGGATCGTCATACGCCTTGCGCTCCTGTTCAGCGTTGACGCGTTTGCAGGAGGACTGCTCGTGAACTCGCTGCTTACGCTGTGGCTCATCCAGCGTTTCGGCCTTTCTCTCGCCGCTGCAGGACAGTTCTTCTTCTGTTCGGGGCTGCTGAGCGCGGGTTCGCAACTGGCTGCGGCACCGATTGCCCGCCGCATAGGGCTGCTCAACACGATGGTGTTCACCCATATTCCATCGAGCGTGTGCCTGATTGCTGCCGCCTTCACGGCAACGCTACCGCTGACCCTGTTGCTGTTGCTTGTGCGCAGTGCGCTGTCGCAGCTCGATGTGCCCACGCGGAGTGCTTACGTGATGGCCGTCGTGACGCCACCCGAACGGCCAGCCGCTGCGAGCTTTACGGCGGTGCCGCGCAGCCTCGCGGCGGCCATCGCGCCGACAATCGCCGGCGGCCTGCTTGGCGCCGGATGGCTCGGCGCACCATTGATCGCATGCGGCGCACTCAAGATTGCCTACGACCTCGGGGTGCTCGCTGCTTTCCGTCATATCAGGCCGGACGGAGGACCATCGTGAAATATGGACACACAGGCCATCGCTTTGTTGCCGCACTCATCGGCATGACTATCGTAATTGCGGTCGCTGCGGGCGGCGGTGCCGGTTGTCTCGCGCGTGGAGCGGACGACGCTGCAATCGGCAATCTGCCATTGAAGCACGTTGCAGATGTGCCACTGCCTGGACGCACGTCACGATTCGACTACGAAAGCTACGACCCCGGCCGGCATCTGCTGTTCATCGCGCATCTGGGTGACAGCGAAGTTGTGGTGTTCGACACCCTGGCGTCCCGCGTCGTCGCGCGAATACCCGGCATCTCGTCGGTGCATGGCGTGCTTGTAGTGCCCGAACTGTCCCGTGTATATGCGTCCGCGACCGGTACGAACGAGGTTGTCGCGATCGATGAGAACGGGCTGAAGATCATTGCTCGGGTGCCCGCAGGCGTCTATCCGGACGGCATGGCGTATGCGCCCGCTATGCGCAGGCTCTACGTTTCGGACGAGACGGGAGGAACCGAAACGGTGATCGATGTTCCGGGTGATCGTCCTGTTGCGACGATTCCGCTCGGTGGGAAGGTTGGCAACTCGCAATACGATCCGGTCTCGCAACACATCTTCGTCAACGTGCAGTCGCGACGCCAGCTGGTGGAAATCGACCCGGCCAGCAATACCGTCGTGGCCCGCACCGACCTGCCAGGCGCGAAAGGGAATCACGGGCTGCTGATCGTCCCGGAATCACGCCTCGCACTGATTGCCTGCGAGGACAACGATCGTCTGCTGGTGCTCGACATGCGCACGATGAAGGTGGTGTCGGCGTTCGATACCGGCGGCGACCCGGATGTCCTCGCGTTCGATCCCGCATTGCGCACGGCTTTTGTGGCTGGCGAGGCAGGCGTCGTGTCTATGTTCAGTGTTGACGCGTCCCGCGTGTCGAAGATTGGCGACGGGCACGTGGGACCGAATGCACACGTTGTCGGTGTCGATGAAGCTACGCACCGGTCGTACTTTCCGCTGAAGGACGTCGACGGGCATCCGGTACTGCGGATCATGGCACCGCGCTAGCGCCTGCGCCCTCAGTCTGGTTTCGACGCCTGCGTCGCTTCACGGGCGAGCTTTGCCTGACGGCGCGACTTCCCATTGAGGATCTGATGCCGTCGGTGATCCGTCATTTTTTTCCAGCCGCGCGCTTCGTCCCGCGTTCGATAACAGCCGGTGCAAAACCCGGTCTTGCCATCGAACGCGCACAGGTCAATGCATGGTGACTTGACTGCCATCAATCAGGCCGCGGCGCGAGGCGCGTTGACTTCAACCGTCAGATGCGACAGTTCCTTGAATCGCCGGAGTGCTGCGTGGTAGTAGCCTGGGCTGCGTTGAGCCTCGCGCGTGGCCACCGACACGATTGCGCTCATGTGACCGGGCCCTACCCGCCACACGTGGAGGTCAAGCACAGCGTCGCCATTGTCTTCGATCACGTTGCGGACATTCTCTGCCATGCGGCGGTCCGGATTCATGTCGAGCAGGATGCCACCGGTGTCGCGCATGAGGCCCCAGGACCAGTTGGCGATGACGAGTGCGCCGATTACGCCCGCAAGCGGGTCCATCCAGACCCAGCCAAACGCGCGGGCCAGCAGCAGGCCGATGATGGCCAGCACGGAAACCGCCGCGTCGGCAATGACGTGAATGTAGGCCGAGCGGATGTTGTGATCGCGGTGCGCTGCAGCCGATGCGTCGTTGTGGTCGTGGTCATGCTCCTCGAATGCGATCTGCTGCTCGCCATCGGGCAGACGAACAACTGCATGGAACGCGTGCGGCTCCGGAATATCATCCTTAGATTCAAGGTAGCCGCCGCGGTCAGCGAACGCGAAGGTCTGCTGCGTACCGTCGGGCCGTATCGTCGTGATCGAAACGGCTCCGGCGTTCAGCTTTGATGAGGACGTCTCGGGTGTGATGCGAAACACCGGCGGTACACCGTCTTCGAAGATCGTCACGGCAAACGCCCCGGCGCTGCAGACGATACGCTGTCCTGCATCGCCTTGGCCGTCGTCATGTGCGTGGCTGTGACCATGCCCGTGACTATGTCCATGACTGTGCCCATGACCATGACCGTGGTGGTCGCCGCTCAGCAGCCAGACGCTCGCGAGATTGACCAGCAGTCCAAGCACGGCGATAGGGATCGCCTGGCCGAAGTGGATGGGCACCGGCGAGAGAAAGCGCGACACGGCTTCGTACCCGATCAGCAGCGCGATCATTGCAAGCACGATGGCGCTGCTAAAGCCCGCGAGATCGCCCAGCTTGCCGGTACCGAATACGAAACGGCTGTCGGACGCGTGCCTCCGCGCGTAGGTGTACGCCAAAGCGGCGATGAGCATCGCGCCGGCGTGCGTCGACATGTGCAGACCGTCGGCGACGAGCGCCAGCGAGCCGAAGAGAGTGCCGCCGACAATTTCAGCCACCATCATCGCGCTGCACAGCGCGATTACCATCCAGGTCCGGCGCTCGTTGTCTTCATGGGCTGCACCCAGAAAGATGTGATCGTGCCCCGCACCGAAAGCGGAGTCTTCAAAGTTGCTCATGATTTCCTCTTACTTGAAGTAGCTGTGCACCACTTCGATCAGTTGCTCGGTGCCGCTGCCGTGCTCCTCGTCGTGCGGTTCTGCGTCGACGAGATGCGTGCGGATGTGGTCTTCGAGAACCACCGCGAGCAACCCGTTCATCGCGCCACGGCTACTGGTAATGAGCTGGAGCACATCCATGCATCCGCGCTCTTCTTCAAGTGCGCGCTCAATGGCTTCGACCTGTCCCTTGATGCGGCGAACCCGGTTGAGCAGCTTCTGTTTTTCGCGAATCGTATGGCTCACGGCTAGTCCCCTCAATACAGTAGGGGCCTATGTTATCTCATATAGGGTACGGGGGTATACGACTTTGTTGAGGCAGGGCTACACTGCGAGTTCCCTTTGAACTGGAGCCATCTATGCAACGCCCTTCATCCGCCGTAGTCGTGGCATCGATCGTGGCCCTGCTCTCGGCTGTCGTTTTTTCGCCGTCCGCCCAGGCTCACGGAACGGATAACGCCTCATCCGTCGGCACACCCGGCGACGCGAAGAACGCCACGCGCACGATCACGGTCACCATGCGCGACAGCATGCGCTTCGAGCCACCGAAGATCATCGTCAGGAAGAGCGAGACGATCCGATTCGTCGTCACGAACGCCGGCAAAGTACGCCACGAGATGACATTAGGTTCGAAGCAGGAGCTGAAGGAGCATGCCGGCATGATGCGGGAGATGCCGGATATGACGCATCAGGACGCCAATAGCGTCACGGTCGGGCCTGGGCAGACCGGGGATCTGGTGTGGCGATTTACGCGTACCGGCACTTTCGAGTTCGCCTGTCTGGAACCCGGACACCCCGAGGCAGGAATGAAGGGCACAATCACCGTCAAGTAAGACAACGCGGACCGCGGACTCACGATAGAGCGTTGATAGACCGATAGCGAATATGGAGCGGCCGTACCAAAGGCCCTCAACTCTCTGCATCTCCCAAGGTTAGGCAATCCGCCGGACAGAGTGGCTCAAGACGAGTAGTGCAATGTACGTTTGGGCACAAATGCAAGCCATTCGTCGGGCATTGGCTCGGCAAATGCATACGACATCCGGCAGGTTGGGAATGTGGACCAGCCATCCGAACGACGCTTTGTAAGATGCGTGCGCGAGCGACAGCTATTGGCCCAGAGTGTGTCAAAACGCCTTTTTGAAGCGCTAGAATCCTTCATCCGATAGCGGAGGATGAGCAAGATGAAGCGGTTCGTTCAAGGCGACAATCGTACGCAAAGCTTTCTCCTCCCTGAAGCACTTGACGACTACGTGATGGACACCAATCCCGTGCGCGTAGTCGATATTTTCGTAGATGAGCTCGATCTTCAGAAGCTCGGGTTTGAAGGTGTTGAGCCAGCGCCAACGGGTCGGCCTTCGTATCATCCAGAGGTGATGCTTAAGATCTACATCTACGGTTACCTGAACCGTATTCAATCTAGCCGTCGCCTTGAGCGTGAGGCCCAGCGCAACGTTGAACTGATGTGGCTCACGGGCCGCCTTGCGCCGGACTTCAAGACTATTGCCCGCTTCCGCAAAGACAACGGCAAAGCGATCCGCAGTGTCTGTCGTCAGTTCGTGATGCTATGCCAGCGTCTGGACCTCTTCGCAGACGCGCTCGTTGCGATCGACGGCAGCAAGTTCAAGGCGGTAAATCATCGCGACCGTAACTTCACGAGCGCAAAACTAGAACGACGGATGCGGGACATCGAGGCAAGCATCAGCCGCTATCTTGTGGAAATGGACACTGCTGATCGCCAGGAACCTACGATCGCGAAGGCGAAGACGGAACGGCTGCAAGACAAGATTGCGGCTCTCAAGGAGCAGATGCAAATCCTCAGGCAAGTCGAAGTTCAACTCGACGCGGCACCAGACAAGCAAGTGTCGCTCACGGACCCGGACTCGCGTTCGATGAAGACGCGGGGGACAGGTGTTGTTGGCTACAACGTCCAGGTAGCGGTCGATGCAAAGCACCACCTGATTGTCGCGCACGAGGTCACCAACAACGGCATTGATCGTGACCAACTCACCTCGATGGCCAAGCTGGCGCGTAGGGAAATGGGCGTCGATGAACTCGCGGCGGTTGCCGACCGAGGCTATTACAAGAGCGAGGAAATACTCGCATGCCACGAGGCCGGAATCACAGTGTTTGTTCCCAAGACGAAGACTTCGGGCGCGACCTTCGACGGACGCTTCGGTAAAGACGATTTTATTTACGATGCTGAGACGAACGAGTATCGATGCCCAGCAGGCGAGCGTCTCATATGGCGCTACAAGACAACCGAACGTGGTCTGAAGTTTGACCGCTACTGGAGTTCGGAGTGCCAACAGTGCTCTTTGAAACGCAAATGCACTCCAAGTACCGAACGTCGGGTAACGCGCTGGGAGCACGAAGGATTGCTCGAAGATATGCAGGTCCGGCTTGATCTCGCCCCGGACATGATGCGAATCCGACGACAGACAGTCGAGCATCCCTTCGGCACGATCAAGGCCTGGATGGGCGCCACTCATTTCCTAACTCGCACTATCGAGCGGGTGAGCACCGAGATGAGCTTGCACGTGCTCGCCTACAATATGAAGCGGGTTATCAAGCTTCTCGGTGCAGAAACGGTTATTAAGGCGATGCGGGTGTGAAACCCGTATGTGAATCACCATCCCCGCAATACATTCGGCACTGAATTGACGTTCGTCGTGCCGCAATCGATACGTCCAATCTGCCAACGAGCCAGTGTGCCTCGAGTTTCGCCGACGGCGCGTTTTGACACAGTCTGGGCCGCCTGCCGCCCGCTGTGCGCGTGCCAGTCCGCCCAACGGATGAGGACGACATTTGGCAGTTGCCCCTGATCGAGCGCAAGCAGTTGCTTCGGGATAGCTTTGACGACACTGCGCTGCTGGTCTACGCGAGCGGTATCGTCACGGCCGGCGCATGGGTGTTCGAGCAGGTCAAGGCGCGAGACTTCGAAGGGATGCTCGCCAAGCGACTCGACCTATCATCACGGTCGGTCGCGTGACTCGCTAAAGATCAGAAATCCGGACTACAGCAAGCCTTGGGATTCGGACGCAGGTTGCGCCCCTAACGGGGTAAAGAGAAGACGCGCGACCAGAACCGGTCACGCGTGCACAGGCAGACGGGAATGAATGATCGCCGAAAGAAACGCTACGATCCGCCGCCGGCCAGAACCTGCTCGACGGCCATCGAGCGTGCCGCTTCTTCGGCCTCTTCAGGGGTGTCGAACACGCTGTCCGACACGTGGACCCGATGCCATTCGGGTTTGTCGGAAGCGTCGCGGAAAATGCGGAAGCGCGCGCAATAGCCGCGCGGCGTGACCGGGACCACGTCGATTTCGACGGATGCGCCTTCTATCTGATGCCTGACGAAGCCGTCCATGCTGCCCTCCCGACGCCAGCGTTGAACGCAGAAATCCTAGCATGACGGGTTCGATGCGGCAGGTGCATTGCAGCATGCGGGGGTCACCTTCAGCGCCTTCCCGAACGACGCCAGACTGCGCAACAGGTGCCGTCGGCAAGGCACCGCCTGAATCATTCGGTCGACTCGTCCCTGCCGACGGCTCTTCGCGTCGCGTAACGTCGCGTCGGCGAGACGCCCCAGTGGCACGTTCCGCGTGCTGCTGTAACCGGGACAGTGCGTCCCTCGCCCAACGCGGGCGTGGTGAATGGCCGCGGCCAGGCAGGCACGACCGGCTCTTGTCGACCCACAACGGTCACTCAAGCTCGCGTGCCTTAACGGCGACTTCCAAGGTACGGCGGCCATTGGGACACCCGTCGTTATAATCAGTTCTTTTGTCGACAGGCCACCGGATGATTCGAGCGCTTCATTCCTTCTCGATCCTTACCGCACGGAGAACGCGCAGTCTGTGGCGCCGTTATGGCATTTTCTGGCTTGGCGCGATCGCCGTCGGACTGGTCGCCGTGTACTATGCGCGGCTGATCGACTGGGGCTATGGCTTCTTTCTCGATGTTCGCAGCGGGCATGCGTGGGTGCCGCTCGTCATCACGCCGGCTTCCGCCGCGCTGTGCGTGTTCATCACGCGCAGGTTCTTCCGCGGCTCTGAGGGCAGCGGCATTCCCCAGGTCATCGCAGTGCTCAATAGTCCGACGTCCGAGTCGGGCGGCCGCCTGCTCACTCTGCGAATCCTCGCGAGCAAGATCGCCGTGTCGTTCGTTGCGATTCTCGGCGGATTGACAATCGGCCGCGAAGGCCCGACGGTGCAGGTGGGCGCAGCGCTCATGTTCAATATGCGGCGCTTCTATCCACGCTCGAATTCGCTAATCGAACGGCAACTGGTGCTGGCCGGCGCAGCGGCGGGATTGTCGGCGGCGTTCAACACGCCGCTCGCAGGCATCGTCTTCGCGATCGAGGAACTGACGCGCAGCTTCGAGGTGCGCACAAGCGGCGTGCTCATCACAGGCATTATCATCGCGGGTATCATCGCGCTCGGGTTGAACGGCAACTACACTTACTTCGGCACGATCGATGTCGGGATGCACTTTCCAAAGTCGCTGGCCGTGGCAGTCGTCGCAACGGCCATCGTCACCGGCATTGCGGGGGGCGTATTTTGCTGGCTGCTGCTCAACACATCGAAGTGGATTCCCGCCCCGCTGCGCAAGCTCCATGCGTCGCAGCCGGTGGTGTTCGCGGCGCTGTGCGGCCTGATCATTGCGGCGGTGGGCCAGGTCTCGGGCGGTACGACGTTCGGCAGCGGCTACGCAGAAGCGCGCGGTCTGCTCGAAGGGCGCGAGCATCTGTCACCGTTCTTTCCGCTCCTTAAGATGGTGTCGATGATCGGCTCCTATCTGCCCGGCATTCCGGGCGGCATATTCGCGCCGTCGCTATCGATCGGCGCGGGTTTCGGCAACGTGCTGCACATATTGTTCTCGCAGATGCCCTTGCCGATGCTGATCGCGCTCGCGATGGTCGGCTATCTCGCGGCGGTGACGCAATCGCCGATCACGGCCTTTGTGATCGTGATGGAGATGATCAATGGGCATGCGCTCGTCATCTCGCTGATGGCGACGGCGCTCATATCAAGCCGGGTGTCGCGGCTATTCGCTCGACCGCTCTATGAAGCGCTGTCTGAACGCTACATGGCACCGCTGCCGAAACCCGCACCTTCCCCTGAAGTGCCGGACACGGGAGCGGGTGAGGAGCAGGCGGCGCCCGTCCAAAAGGACTAGGCGTCGCGAACCTCGCTTGACTAAACACTTCAAGTGTCTCTGGACGACCCGTTGCCGCCGCTCGGTCCACAAGGACGCCGACGACGGTTCTCAGTACTTCATCAGCCATTGACTTCAGGGAGCGTGCGCTGCTCGCCGGCGAGATCTGTCACCCCACGCTTGGCCGCCAATCACTTCACTTCCCGCATCGATGGCGTAAAGGTGATTCCAACCGGCATCCTTCCGGCCCGAGAAGCGGCTGACGGTCTGGCCCCACGGCGCACTCCGGCTCCTGACCAGTATCCAATAACGGATACCCTCGTAATTCAATTTCTGCCGTAGCCGCCTCAACGTTGTGACGAAGCACGACTGCGCGGCCTGAGATAGCGCCCACAAAAGCGTAAGTGTTTGCGCCCTTCAGACTGTCCGTATGGAGGTAGTCGCCTGTCTCTTCCGCGAAGGGGATGCCGAAGCCCGACTGTAGAACTCGCGGCTTGCGTAGCCTTCAGTCACAGTCGGGCCAAAGCCTGCGATGTGGTTTCGGACGGTCTCTTGCTCACTAATGCCCTGAGGGCTGCGCCAGCATTGCAGTGCCGGTGGTATGCAAATGCGCCGGCGATGCCGGCGCATTTGCTCATTCAGCAGCAACGACAGCACTCGCTTTGGCTTCCACCCGGGAGCCCACGCCTGGGCGAACCTGCAGCATGGCGAATACGCCCACCGCCGTCGCAACGGCGGTTGCGATAAACATCGAGGAGTAGCCATAGCGTGCTGACAGGATGCCGGCCAGTGTGGGCGCGAGCACCGCAGCGATGTTGGCGATGAAGTGCATGATGCCGCTGAAGGTTCCCACGCGCGACGGCGCGGTATCGATTACCACCGCCCAGTACACCGAGTTCGGCAAGGCGTTAAGGGCGTTTCCCAATGTCATCAGCGCAATCACGGCCCACACGCTCTGCGCTTGCGACACCAAAAGGAAGCACAGCGTGGTCAGGAGCAGCGAGCCTGCCGCAAACCAACTGCGCGCGATCACCAGCTTGCCGGTGCGCTTGTGCAGCCAGTCCGAGATGCGCCCACCGAGCAGAACCGTAAAGCATGCACCGACCCACGGGATCATCCCGACATACCAGAGCGACGACAGGGTGAAATGGAACTGGTCATGGAGGTACTTCGGCGTCCACGTCAGCAGCATGAAGTTGACGTAGATGAAGGAAAAGTAGCCGATGGAGTTGAACACTAGCGTCCGGCTTCGAAAGAAGGCCCACCACGGCAAGGCGGGTTGGACCTGGCTCATTGCCGTTGCCGCTTCAGCACGACCCGCGCGAATCGAGGCCAGTTCGCCGGCATTTACCTTTGGGTGGTCCTCAGGCCGGTTGGTATAGAGGCGGGCGAATAGGGTGATCAGAACCAGTCCCAACCCGCCCAGAACCACGTACATGGATCGCCAGCTGTCAGTCAGCAGCAGCAGGCCGACCGCGACCGGCGCGGTGATGAGCGCACCCAGCGGCGTGCTCAACAGGCCTATCGACACGGCGAAGCCGCGCTCAGCGGGCGGCGCCCAAGCCGACATGGTCTTGTTGATGATCGAGTACGCCGGGCCCTCCGAAAAGCCGAACAGGATCCGGACCATGGCAAAGCCGCTCAACGCCGAGCCGCCGAAGAGGGCAATGCCGAGATCGCCGGCCCAGATCATGCCGATCGCGAACAGTGACCAGGCGATTCCCGCGATCACCCATACCCGTTTCGCGCCGAGGCGGTCCGCGAGCGCGCCGCCGATCAGCGCACCGAACATATAGCCATAGCCAAAGTAGCCCAGCACGGAGCCCCATCCGGCGCGATCGAAGCCGTATTCGGCGGTGATCTGCCCGGCCGCATAAGCAATGGCCCCGCGGTCGATGTAGTTCACCAGGGCTATAACGACGATGAGCAGGAAGATGGTGTGCCGATACTGGCTTGGCGACGAATGTTGATGCATCGATGGTCTCCGTAACGTTAGGCGGTTCAAGTTGTGTTGCGAGTTGTTGATTATATATAATGCATAGTGCACAACGCACAATTAAGGGAAAACCATATGTCGAAACCTGCGGTTGCCATTGCTTCGCTCGGAGGCACAATCAGCATGACGCCGTCGGCGACGGCCGGCGGCGTCGTTCCCCGCCTGGACGCCGCCCAGTTGGTTGCAGCCGTGCCGGGGCTTGACGCTGTGGCCGATATCTCTGCGGAGTCCCTGCTCCAGTTGCCGAGTGCGTCGCTCGGCCCCGAGCAGTTGCTGGCATGCCTGGCATGGGCCGAAGGCAGGATCGCCACCGGCGCGTGTGGTGTGGTGCTGACCCAGGGTACCGATACGATCGAGGAGACCGCGTTCTTCCTAGACATGTATTGGCGCCATGCCGAGCCGCTCGTCATTACCGGCGCCATGCGTACTCCGCAGGCAGCGGGGGCGGATGGCCCTGCGAACCTGCTGGCGGCCGTACAAGTGGCAGTCGATGCGCAGAGCCGGGAACGTGGCGTACTTGTCGTGATGAACGACACCGTGCACGGGGCGCGATGGGTAACCAAATCGGATACCCTGTCCCTGCAGAGCTTCGTATCGCCCGGCGGCGGGCCGGCGGGGCGGGTGGTGGAGCGGCAGGCCGAGTACTTCCATGCGCCGGTCCAGCGGACACTGGTAAGCCGGCCCACACGGACTTTTCCGAAAGTGGCAGTTTTTACCGCACTCCTGGGCGATGATGGCGATCTGGCCGCGGCGGCGCCCGACCTGGGCTATGAAGGGGTCGTGATCGCGGGCTTCGGTGCGGGGCATATCTCTTCCGCCTTTGCCGAACGTGTCGAGGGCCTGGCGGAACGGGTGCCCGTCGTGATCGCCAGCCGCACGGGGGCCGGGCCGACCGCATTGCACACCTATGGTTTCTCAGGTTCCGAGGTCGATCTGGCGCGGCGCGGCGCCATGCTCGCAAAGTGGCTCCACCCTTACAAGGCGCGCCTGCTGCTGGCTGCGGTACTGGCGACCGAAACGGAGCGGGCACGCATTCCAGAGATGATGGCGAAGTGGGGTACACTGCCACGCCATTCACCAACCAACCTGCAGCCAGTCCCTTGAAGACTTTGCCTATTCCCACGCACGGCGTGCAAGCCGCGCCTGCGCGTCGGCTTACTGCTTATCAGTTTGCGGTGCAGACTTTGCGCGCCGACATCCTGCAGGGCCGTATGAAGGCAGGGGATCGCCTGCGCCAGGACGACCTAGCCAGGCGGCTGGAAATGAGCACGACGCCGGTGCGCGAAGCGCTGCGCACACTGATCTCAGAAGGGCTGGTTTTTTTCGACGCACATCGCGGCGCAGTGGTGCGTGGCCTGACGCTTGACGATGTGCAGGAAATCTACCGCCTGCGCAAGGTGCTTGAACCCATGATGGTCGAAGCAGCCATCACGGCAATCACGCCGGAAGAGATAGCGAGGGCCGAGGCGCTCCATGCGGAAATGCTCAACACCATGGATGTCACGCGGTGGACCGAGTTGAACCTGGCGTTCCACGCGGCGCTATGGTCCTCGCAGGAGTACAGCCGACTCGCCCACCTAGTCAAGACGTTGCGCGATTCATCCGCGCCGTATATCTCGCTGTCGCTCTACATGAGCCCGGAGCACCTCGCGCTCAGTAATGCAGAGCATGCCGAGATTCTGGCTCAGTACAAGCAACGCGATGTGGAAGCAGCGAAGCGCCAGACAGTCCATCATCTGGACGAGACGCTGAAGATCATCGTGCAGGTGATTCAACATTCCGACGCCCCGCCGGCACCAGCGGGTAACAGTCCCGAAGCTACCTTCTAGGGGTAGCTTTGACCTCCTCCAATGTGTGCCGAGAGCGTGAGCATCAGATAACCAACGACTGCGATGCTTTATCGCGAAGGTCCGTTGCCCAGGGCCAAGCGGTCGGTCAATATCCAATTGCGAGCTGCGACGTATGACCTTTCCTGGCCGGGTTGAGGCAATGCCCTCCGCGATTTGGCTGCCGGAGTCCGGCCATTGAGCGAGGACGGATACGACCTCGGACTGCCAATCGGGACGACGACCTCGAGCGGCCGCTGATGGCCGAGCGGCGACATCCTCGAAGACCTTCACTTTCGGACGATCTTCGGGGGACATTGAGCACGGTTACCGGCCTGCGCCCAGTTCCTGCTGTCGCCGCACTCGTGCGTCCTCCTCAAAACGTGTCTCTTCGAGTTCCTGCAGCACGCCAGCAAGGTCCACAGGTCGCGTGTCGACCTCGATGCGGCCGGTCAGTTCGGTATCGACATGCAGCCGGCCTGCTTCGAAGAGCGTCCAGATCTCCGTGCCATAATTTGCGGTGAGTATTTGCGGGGCAAATCGCCCGAAGTACGCGGCCAGGTTGTCGACGTCACGCTTGAGCATCGAGGCGGCTTCATTGTTGCCGGCTGCGTCGACGGCCTGCGGCAGATCAATGATCACCGGCCCATCCGCTGCCAGCAGGATGTTGTATTCCGACAGGTCGCCGTGAATCACTCCCGCGCAAAGCATGCGGACAACCTGGTTGAGCAGCAGCGCGTGCAGTTCGAGGGCGCCGGCTTCAGTCAGACCGACATCGTTGAGTCGTGGCGCGACGTCACCCATCGCATTGACCACCAGTTCCATCAGCAACACGCCATCGGTACAAATATAGGGTTGAGGCACCCGCACACCTGCGCCAGCGAGCCGGAACAGCGCATCGACCTCGGCGTTCTGCCATGACGCTTCCTGCATCTGACGGCCGTAGCGCGTACCTTTTTCCATTGCACGCGCCTGCCGGCTGTTCTTGACCTTGCGGCCGTCCCGATACGACGCGGCTTGCCGAAAACTGCGCTGCTTCGCGTCCTTGTAGACTTTTGCGCAACGCGTCAATTCGCCGCTGCGCACGACGTAGACTGTTGCCTCCTTGCCGCTCATCAACTGGCCGATAACTTCGTCGATGAGTCCTTCTTCGAGAAGTGGTGCGAGCCGTTTGGGTATTTTCATACGACCTCCAGCTGCGGCCCGTGGGACGAGCATTCCACATGCGTGGATGGTGAATCGCCCGCTGAGGCATGCGCGATCAAGAAACCGATGAATGGAGGGGCCAGTGCTGCCGATCGTATGCTTGTTGCGTGGGAGACGGATGGAGTCATTCCGGATTAAAGGGAAGGTGATGGGCGAGGACAAGGCGAGGCAAATCTCCTGCCAGCGGCATAGAGGCATTGCCGCCGCAGTTCCAGGGCGCGCGCAGCTTGGCCCGGCGGGCAGCAGCCGACCGGAAACTGTCTATCGATCGCAGAAAATCAAGTGGCCGGTATGCGAAGGCGGATTCAACCGGCCACTCGGCTCAGAAAGCCGGTTCCCCATGCGGAGGTTACGCGAGACACCCGGCTGGGCACTAGACGTGCCGCTTCAGCATGGCTGCCCGGCAGTTCCCGGTCAGTACCGCTTTTTCGGCGGCAACGACCGTTTGATCTGCTTGCGCAGGCGTGCCACTGCAGCAGCCTTTTTGCGCTTGCGTTCTGCGGTAGGTTTTTCGTAGGCTGTCCGGGCACGAAGCTCTGGAATCAAGCCGGTGCGCTCGATCGTGCGACGGAAACGGCGTATTGCAACTTCCACGGGCTCGTCGGGTTTCAGAATTACGGTGGTCAATTTTTTCCTTGGTTTGAGCGCTCGCCGGGTAACTGCTGCCGCGGCAGGCGCACTATGAAGACGTCTCCTGTTCGTCCGATCTCACCTCGATCATGCCACCGTCTGCCGCGGCTATTGAGCAGCGCTCGTGGCACTGCAAGATCACTGACGCTTCGCAGCCTCCTTCTTCAGCTTCTTCGCGTCCTTCTTTTCCTTCGGCGTTCTCGTGGCGACTTTCTTTTCCGTCTTCTTGGCGTCATGGGCTTTGCTCACGATGGCCTCCTTTTGTGTCGAATTTGACAGTGTACGACGCGAAGCCTCTTCGGCAGGCATGGGTTGACTCAAAAATACGCCGAAACGCTCGCAATTAGCGTCACGTGCCTGCCGCACCGTTGCCCGGCCGGTCGACATACAGCGGGACTGAAATCAACGTGGAAGCGTACCTGTTGTATGCCAACGAGGCGCACGAATTCATGACGTCCGTCGGCGTCAATCCCAATTTGGCGGCGCGGGAAGCCGCACGATTACCGACAACTTTTCGACCATCTCGCCAACCATCTATGTCGGCAAGGGCATGGGAGATCTGCCGGATCCACTGACATACCTGCGTCCGATCGCGATTACCGCCGAAGCCGCGCCGCGCTCACCACGGGCGCGGGACAGCCTAACGCGTTCAACTACGGCTTCACGTTGCAGTACAGCCTGCCCTACCTGCAGCAACATGTACGTGACCTCGGTCTGCCGCAACCGCTTGCGAATATTGTTCCGATAGTCAAGGTTCCGTTGTCGACAAGCCAGGGACAGACAACCGGTACGGTCAACCCCGGCTTCATCTGGATCAACCGCTACGGTCAATTCGGCGTCGAAGCGCAGATCCCGGTGAACCGCGCGAGCGGCTCGCATGTGGGCATTCTCGTGCAGGCCCACATCTTCCTCGATGATGTCGCGCCAAAGACGCTCGGCAAACCGCTGTTCCAGTGATGAAGGAGTCAACGATGAACCGAAATCGAAACATTCGGAAACGGGCCATCGCGAGCATGGCCGGCATTTTTGCCGGTCCTGTTCTCGCCGGCGCTGCGTTTGCACACGCATTTCCGCAGAAACAGGCACCGGGAGCCGGCGCGAGCGTTGCTGCACCGGCGCGGGTGAAAATCATCTTCGACAGGCCGCTGGAGCCGGCATTTTAATCGCTCACAATAACCAATGCCGCAGGAAAGCAGGTCAACGCCGAAAGGTCCACGGTGGACCCGAATCAGCCGGAAACGATCACCGTTGCGCCGCCTCCGTTGCAGGCCGGCCGCTATACAGTGCACTGGGTGGCAGTCGCTTCAGACGGGCATCGCACCCATGGCGACTACGCGTTCGAAGTAAAGTAGGCATCGGCGGCATCGCGAGCAGCTCGCAATTGCACAAACACCTGGCTCCCTTGTCGGCCTGCCACCACAATAGTCGGCATCCTGATGTCGTCACTGATGTTAGTGGAGAAAAAGTCGTCGACCATCCCCGCACGGAAGAAGGATTTCGCCTGAGCCGGCGTCCAAGTTTCAAATTTCTGACCGAAAAGATCGCCCGACGTCATGACATGCCCTCCCGCATTCGTCCTTCGAAGTATACGGGGACGTTTCTTAAAAATGTCGTGACGAATCGCCGAGTTGACGGCCTTCGGCTCGGCTTTGCACGCCATAGTTTCGCTGCGACACTGACCGCGAACACGTCGCTGACTTTCTGCCAGCACCTACGGCGGCGGCAGAGGCTTTTCCGCGCTCTCGCACAGCAAGTCGTGCAAGTTGATAGTAGTTGATAATTAGCATAGTCTCAGTCTAGGTCGATCGGAGGACAGAATTATGATTAGCGCAGAGTTAGGGCAGCAACTCGAGGGATATATCACCAAGCTGGTCGAGATGGGCCGCTACAGGTCCAAGAGCGAAGTCCTGCGCGAAGGCGTGCGCCTCATTCAGGACCGCGAGACGCAGCTCGTCGCGCGGGATAGCATCATTGATGCGCGGCGTCACTGATTCAGACTTAGGCAGGGGCAAACCCGCCGAAGAAGTGTTCGACCGGCTGGAAGCCAAATATTTGGCGATGGCTAACGGCAAGCCATGATTGTTAGGATTTCGCCAGCAGCTGAGGGCGAGCTCGAATCTATCGGCGATTACATTGCCCAAGACAATTCTCGCCGTGCCGTCAGCTTCGTTCGTGAGTTCCGCGACCATGTTAGAGCCTCGCAGACATGGCGCTCGCCTTTCCGTTTGTGCCGCGCTACGAGGATCGAGGCGTGAGGCATCGGGTACACGGCAACTATCAGATCTTCTATCCCGTCGTCGACCAGCCGCCCGAGCGGATCGACATTATTCATGTCCTGCACGGTGCGCCGAAGTGCCGCTCTCCCCGGGAATTCCGGCGAACCGCTGAATCATCAACTTAGCGGCGTCCGCGTGTCCTCAGTTACTGGGTCAACTCGAAGCGGCCTACGTCGCTTTATAGAAAGGCAGTCGATATTGAGGGAATAAAGGCAATCGCGATCAAACCGAGAAGCAGCATGCCGAGGTAGATCCAGATCCGTCTTAATCCGGCCTCCGGCGACACCTCCCCGACGATGCATGCGGCGTAATAGCAAAGGCCGAACGGCGGCGCGAACACCCCCAGCCCCATTGCCAGCACCACGACAATTGCGTAGTGCACTTCGTTGATGCCGAGTTGATGCGCCACCGGAAAGAGGAGCGGTCCGAACAACACGATGGCCGGGATGCCTTCGAGCACACTGCCGAGCACCATGAACGCGACGATCGACACAAGCAGGAATCCGGTCGCGCCGCCCGGAACCCTCGTCATCATGTTCGAGAGGTCGTGGGAGAAGCCAGACTGCGTCAGCGCCCAGCCCATTGCGCTCGCCGCGCCGACAATGAAAAGGATTGCGCCGGAGAGCGCCGCGGTCTGAAGCAGCATCGGAAGAACCGACTTCCACGTCAGCCCGCCACGATAGATCAGCAGCCCGATCAGGAGCGAGTACGCGATGCCGATCGTCGAGACTTCGGTCGCCGTCGCGATGCCCTCCACCACGGCGCTTCGAATCAGGAATGGAAGCACGAGCGCGGGCAATGCGACCACGAACGTGCGGCGAACCTGCGACCACGGCGCACGCATGGGCCGCACGACACTCCCCTTCCCGGTCTCGTCACGCCCTGCCCGCCACCGGGCAACCACGCCAAGCACAATCGCCAGAAAGATGGCGGGCATGACGCCGGCCGTGAAGAGCGCCGCGATCGAGATGCCCGTCACCGACGCGATCGCAATCAGAACCAGCGAAGGCGGGATCGTCTCGCTCATTGCGCCCGCGGCGGCGAGTAGCGACACGAGTTCGCCGTCCGGCATGCCGCGCTTGCGCATCTCGGGAAAGAGCACCGGGGCCACAGCCGCCATGTCGGCGGTCTTCGAGCCGGAAATCCCGGAGATCAGCAGCATCGCGCCGAGCAGCACGTAGGACATGCCGCCCCTCACGTGCCCGAGCAACGCCGCGAGGAACGCCACCATCACACGCGCCACGCCGGTGACATGCACCAGTTGCCCGAGCAGCACGAACATCGGCACGGCGAGCAGAATGAGCGTGCTCATCCCTTCGTCCATCCGTCCGACGACCACACTCAACGGCGTCGACGTGGTGGTCAGTAAATAGGCGCTTGTCGCGAGGGCAAAAGCAAAGGCGATCGGAACGCCGGCCGCCACAGCGGCGCCTAGCACGCCGACAAAGAAGACCAGCAGCGCGCCTTGCCCCATCTGGGAAAGCGCTCCGGCTCCCACATAACAGCCGAGCGCAATCAGGCCCACCAGCACCATCACGCCGACCACGTCACGCCAGTCGTGATGCATCAGCCGCAGACAGCAACTCATGAGGCCGGCCGCGCATCCGACCGGAATCGCGAGCGCCCTGACCGAGCCGGACCACCCGAGCGCGGGCGTTTCCGCGAACGCCTGGTCCTGCACGTAGTCGAGCGCCGGATGCAGCACCAGCGCAAGGAATGCCGCGCAGGCGCCGACCGCCAGCGTGTCTGTCCATGCGCGAGCACGCGGCGACATTTTCGACACGAAGAACGTGAGCCGCATGTGGCAAGAACGCTGCAACGCGAGCGCGCTGCCGAGCATCGCGAGCCACAGAAACAGAACGGCCGCGAGTTCGTCCGACCAGATGAGCGGATGATGAAACACAGCACGAGCGACGATGCCAACGAACAGGATCAGCACTTCGGCGACAACGGTTGCCGCCGCGAGCCACTCCACCGCGCGGCGCAACCAGCGCTCGACGGCACGCTCTGCCTGAGCGGCCGGCATGAAGGCGGCGCCGTGGGCTTCGAGCTCGTGCGCGGCGCTCATGATATTTTCCCGGCGATCGCCTCCAGCGCAAGCCACGGCTCGGCGCCGAACTTGTCCTTCCACTGCGCGTAGAAGCCGCCCTTCGCGAGCGCATCGCGAAAGGCTGCGCGATCCGCTTGCGCGAAGATCAGTCCCTTCGCGGCCAGTTGCGTTTGCAGCGACGCGTCCATCCGCACGACGTCTTCGCGCTGCTCTGTGCTCGCCCTGTCGAATTCGCGACGCACGATGGCCTTCAGGTCATCGGGCAGCGCCTTGAACGCGCGCGGATTGCCGAGCAACCAGAACGGGTCCCAGATGTGATTGGTCTGGGACACATACTTCTGCACCTCGTACAGCTTGCCCGCCTCGATCGTCACGAGGCCGTTTTCCTGTCCGTCGACCAGATGAGTCTGCAACGCCGTATAGAGCTCGTTGAAATTGATCGACGTTGGGTTCGCGCCGAGCGTCTGAAACAGCGATGTGAACATCGGCGAGACAGGAACGCGAATCCCATAGCCATGCAGATCCTCGGGGGTCTTGATTGGCTTGGTCGCCGATGTGATCTGCCTGAAGCCGTTGTCCGCCGCTTTGGACACCGAGACATAGCCGGTCTTGTCAATCTGCGCGCGGACCATCTTGCCGAGATTGCCGTCGACGCCGCGCCAGACCTGATCGTAGTCCGTGAATGCGAAGCCGAGGTTGGTGATGGCGGCAAGGGGAACAGTCGTCGACAGCACCGAGCCGGCAATATTCAGGAACTCGATGCCGCCCGATCGCACCTGCGACAGAAGATCGGTATCGGAACCCAATTGCGAAGCAGGAAAGAAGCGGATGTCGAGCCGGCCGTTGCTCGCCTCGCGAATACGATCGATTGCCTGTTTGAGGCGTGTATTGATCGGCTGATTAAGGGATTGCCCGGTCGCGAGCTTGTAAGTGAACTCCGCAGCGCGCGCGGATCTCGTCCAGATCGACACCAGCGGAACAGCGGCCACAGCCTTCAACACCTTGCGTCGTGACATGCGACGCGGTGAACTCGACGTGTTCATGATCCTGTCTCCTGTTTTTGTGGAATTCGCACGTCCCGCGCCCGCTTATGGATGCGGCGTCGGGTCGCGACGCGACGGGTTGTAATCCGTTTTTCTCGCCTCGTCGCCTGTCTTGCGTGAGGAAAATATAAGAGGCTTGTTGGTGAAGAACAATTCAATTATTTTGTGGGACGTTGTAGCCTAACTTAAAGGTGACCTTCCATGTATTTGCCACTGCGCGCCATCAGTGTCTTCCACGCTGCTGCAAGTTCAGGAAGCATTTCGCGAGCGGCCGCCGACCTGAACGTCACGCCTTCCGCGGTCAGTCAGCAGATCCAGTCGCTGGAAGCCCACCTGGGCACCGCGCTCATGACGAAGGTCGGACGGGGCGTTGCGTTGACCGAAGCGGGCGAACGCTACTTTGCGATGATTTCCGGCGAGGTCGAACGGATCTCGGAAGCAACCCAGCGAATGCGCGGCTTGCGTTCCGTCACGCTGCTCACGGTGCGCGCCACGCCGACCCTTTCCACAAAGTGGCTGCTGCCGCGCATGCGCTCGTTTCTGGATGGTCATCCCGATCTCGAAGTGCGGCTTAACGGAACCAACGAAGCCACCGACTTCGCGCAGGAAGCCGTCGATATCGAGATCCGTCATGGAACCGGACAATGGCCCGGCGTGTATGTCGAGGCCCTGGCCGAAGAATCCTTTCTGCCGGTTTGCTCCCCTGCTTACTGCGCGGCTGCCAGCCTGGAAGCGTCCGATCTGACGCGCCATCGGCTCATTCACTCTGTGAAATCGCAGGTCCAGTGGCCGTACTGGTTCTCGGCGGCCAAGACGGCGCCGTTCGATCCGGGACAGCGTGTCCTTTTCGACCGAAGCCACATGGCGATCGACGCCGCCGTCGACGGCATGGGTATCGCGCTCGAAAGCACATTGATGATGTGGCGGGAACTGCGCGACGGCACGTTGACATGCCCGGTGCGGCAGCCTCCGGATATCCGCCTGCGGACACAGTGGATCGTTTGCCCCTACGAACATCTCCATAAGAAGAAGGTTGTGCTGTTTCTCGACTGGCTGCGCGCCGAGCGCGCCGCCTGGGACGCGGCGTCGGGCATGGCCGCTGCGCACACATCTTGAAGCGTGGCTTAAAGATCGGATCGGAAATGTTAATTGTTCTGCTGCAAGCGCCTGACTACACTTGCTCGCAAGAAAGACGCATCGCCATACGGCTTTCGAATCCATGCTGCGGGCGCGTCGTCGCACGCTGGTCATGCGGCCATGACCCATGATCTCAACCACAAAGGATAACTAATGAATCTCTCCAGTCTGCTTGAGGCTCGCCGTGTTTCAGGACGTCCTGTTCGCGTCGGCCTGATCGGCGCCGGCAAATTCGGCTCGATGGTCCTGTCGCAAGCACGCCATATCGAAGGTCTGCACGTGGTGGGCGTCGCCGATCTCGACGTGGCCAAAGCCCGCGCGTCTCTCGCGCGAGTCGGCTGGCCCGAAGCGCAGTACGGCGCGAAAACGCTCGCCGATGCCGCCAGGACCGGCGCGACGTGCGTGCTCGACGATGCCGGCGCGCTCGCTGCCTGCGGCGAGATCGAATGCATCATCGAAGCGACCGGCCATCCGATTGCGGGCGTGCGCCATGCACTCGCCGCCATCGACGGCGGCAAGCACATCGTGATGGTCAACGTCGAAGCGGACGCGATGTGTGGCCCGCTGCTCGCAGCGCGTGCACGCAAGCGCGGCCTCGTGTACAGCATGGCGTATGGCGATCAGCCCGCCATCATCTGTGAACTGGTGGACTGGGTCCGTTCCTGCGGATTCGAGCTGACCTCGGCTGGCAAGGGCATGAACTTCGAGCCGCGTTACCGCTACTCGACGCCGGACACGGTGTGGGGTTTCTTCGGCTGGACCGAGGAGGAAGTCGCCAGGGGAGACTTCAATCCGAAGATGTACAACTCGTTCACCGACGGCACGAAGGCGGCCATTGAAATGGCCGCTGTCGCGAACGGCACCGGTCTCGACTGTCCGGACAACGGTCTCGCCTTTCCTCCCACCGGTCTTCATGACCTCGCGCGCGTGTTCCGCCCCGCGGCAGACGGCGGGCGCCTCGCAAGGAGCGGTCTCGTCGATATCGCCGCGAGCCAGGAACCGGACGGCCGCGAGGTCTTCAACAACATTCGCTATGGTGTCTTCGTCACATTCAAGGCGCCGAACGAGTATGCGCGCGCATGCTTCAAGCAGTATGGCCTGCTGGTCGATCCGTCGGGCTGGTACGGATCGATGTGGCGTCCGTTCCATATGATCGGCCTCGAAACCAGCGTAAGCGTGCTCTCCGCGGTGCTGCGCGGCGAGGCGACGGGAACCTCGAAGGAATTCCGCGGCGACGCCGTGGCCACCGCCAAACGCGATCTCAAGCCCGGCGAAATGCTCGATGGCGAGGGCGGCTACGCGGTGTGGGCGAACGCCATCCCGGCGTCGAAGAGTCTGGCAATCGGCGGCCTTCCCATCGGCCTTGCTCACAACGTGAAACTGAAGCGCCCGGTCGCGAAGGACAGCATCGTGCGCTTCGAAGATGTCGAACTTGAACACGATCTCGACGTGGTCTCGCTGCGCCGCGAAATGGAGCAGAACGCGCTCGGCAAAGAGGTCAAGGCTGCGTGAAGCGAACACCTGCGCATCGAATGGAGAAGCCGGCGTGAACAGCGAGTCAGTGGCATTGAAACCGTTTGTGGTCATCGCGGAGTTCGAGGTGAAGTCCGACTGTCTTGCGGACTTTCTCGCGCTCGCCCGCGACGACGCGCGGCACTCTCTTGCCGACGAGGCCGGCTGCCGCCAGTTCGATATTGTCCGGATCGACGAGACGCCGCTGCGAGTCGTGTTCTACGAGGTGTACGACGACCACGCAGCCTTCGACGCGCACTTGCAAACCGCACATCTGGAGCGCTTTCGCGCGGGGTTTCCGGCGCTGATCGTCGCCGAGCGCGCGGTACGCTTCGGCGCGCGCGAGCATTCATGATGCGCGCGCCCCTTGTCGTCGGCTTTCTTGGCACTGGCATCATGGGTTCGCCCATGGTTCGCCGGATAGCCGGAGCCAGCTACCGCGTCGCCGCCTGGAACCGTACCCGCGACAAAGCGGCGGCGCTCGCCTCGGCGGGCGTCGACATCGTCGACCACGCAAGCGACGCCGTGAGCGACGCCGACGTCGTGATCTGCATGCTGAGTTCGGGGCCAGCGTGCGATAGCATCCTGCTTGGCGAGCACGGCGTAATGACAGCGATGCGCACCGGCAGCGTGCTGATCGTGATGAGCTCAATCCCGGTCGACGCCGCGCGGCGTCACGCCGACGCGGCCAAGGCGCGCGGCATCGGCTATCTGGACGCGCCGGTATCGGGCGGCGAACGCGGCGCGCAGGACGGCACGCTTGCGATCATGACGGGCGGCGACGTCGCTGTATTCGAACGATCGCGTGCTCTGCTGCAGACGATGGGCCGCCCGACCCACATCGGCCCCGCCGGAACGGGTCAGCTCGCGAAACTCGTCAACCAGATGATTGTCGCGGGCACGATTGCCACCGTCGCCGAGGCTATGCTGCTCGCGGAACAAGGAGGCGCCGATCCGGCTCAGGTTCGCGCGGCGCTGCTCGGCGGCTTCGCGGACTCAACGATCCTCCGCCAGCACGCCGCCCGCATGATCGCGCGAGACTTTACGCCCGGCGGACCGGCGAAGTATCAGGTCAAGGATACGCAAATCGCACTCGCCTTCGCTCAAGGCGTGGGGCTTCGCCTGCCGGTGCTGGCGCTGGTCGACAACCTGTTCACGGACATGATCGAGCACGGCGGCGGCGATCTTGACCATAGTGCGCTGATCCGGGAATTGCGCAGACGGAATGGGCTTGCCGAGACATGACGTTTTATGTCCAAATCTGCGCTAGCAGAATGATCGGCACGGCTAGCGGCAATTGTGAACACCAACAGCATAATCACGAGACTCGCACGACGGCGAGGCTTGTTGCGCGACCGATACGACCGCGTGACACACCTGGCGTCGTTCGACCGCCCTGTTCTCGTCGCGGTTGCGGAAAACGACAGCCTCGTCCCCGGGTGCTTCGGCGAGGCGCTCAGAGGTGGCCAATCCGAAATAACTGATGGTCATGGCGGCGGCTGAACATAGCGACTGGGACCAGGTCCGTGGCCGGAGCCCAGCTTCCGCGACCGGCGAATTTCCTTGGGGGAGCAGCTCCGCTCGAGCGTAAGACACTGGTCCGGGGCGGCCGTCCGAGCGACGAATTGGCCGTATGCGGCGGTGGCCTGTCGCGCACGTCCCGCAGATCCCCTCGTCATCGTTCACAGCAGCTATAACTCAATCGCAACTGAATCGATAACTGTCGTCCAGTTCAAGCGGCAGCACTAGCGTCCGAATATGGGCGCTTCTTGAGGCCTGACACAAGTTGGCTTGGCCGGATGGGTCGTGATATTGGCTCGCATACTCAGCGTTCAGGACGGGCTTGTTATTGGACGTGAAAGCCGAATATGCGCCACATTCATCGTTCGCGTGACACTGCTCGTTGACTGCGAAATCCAAAGATTGGAGCGAGGATCGTGATTTGCTTGATATCGTTCTTTAACGCTACGGCAAGATTCTTACTATGCGCCTGTTGAGAGAGGAACGTGTTGAAGTCGATCTGGTCTTGCGCGGACAACGGAAAGCCCGTTGGATTCATGTAGCCATCGACATTGTCGGGCTCTACGCCGTCGCAACCTTTGGAAACCGCGAGCTCGAGCCGGCTAATTAGCACCGATCGAACGTCCTGTTGTGCCCGATCTTGGACTGATCGCCCGGCTTGCACCACTGACGTGGTGGTTACCGCACGTGGTAGCGACCATGATTTCGTCTCGCGCTATTTCTGGCCGGCCAACGGCGGCAACGAAGACCCGGTGACGGGGTTCGATTCACGCGACGTTGGCACCGCTGTGGGCAGCGCGACTCGGCAAAACGAAGCTGCTGGCATTACAGGCTTCCCAACGCAGTGGCGTATTGCATTGCGAAGTCGACGCGGAGCGGGTTCGCATCTCGGGACATGCCGTCCAGTATCTCGAAGGCACCATCGAACTGCCGCCCTGCGTCGAGTGACCGAAGCTGGCCGCATGCCGACCCAAGAGGTATCAGCAAGTCAACCCTTCTTTCGTCTTTCGATCTCTTGTTTCACACGTTCGATCTCAAGCCGTTTGGCTTCCTTTGTTCCCCATGGTGGTTTTGTGTTCTGGGTGGCTTCAGCGGCTGCACGAACGCGTGCTTTGGCAGCAAGTTGATTGACTCTGCGCTCGTCCAACTCCCTCATTTTGGCAGCTTGCCGCTCGGCGAAGCGTTCGGCCGCGATGGGTCTGGTTCGTTCAGGTAGTCCGGCAAGGATCACAAGCTTGTCAATATTGTTCCAGGTGCTGATCCAGCCATCGTTGTAGGCAAACTCGCTAATCAACGGGAGGTTAAGTGCCGTGTAGATCGGGATCCAGTTTTCTTCTTCGCCCTGGCGGCGACGCACAGCGAGTTTGGGATTGAACTGGTACCGCCCGGTGGTTACGCGCAGGAACAGGGAGCGATTGTAGGCATAGTCTCTGTCGATTTCGTTCCTCGCCAGCACGCCAGAAAGATGCTGGCGCTTATTGCGCTCCGGCCGCACTATGTTAGTGGGTAAGTGTTGCCAGGCATCGAGGATGATTTGGGTCTGGAACGCGCTGTCTGCATTGCGCCGCACTTTGCTGAATCGGGCTTTGAACAACACCCACAGGGTCTGGAATAGAAAGTATTCAGACAGATGCCGGTCGATGCGGATCAGGCGATCCCCCGCCCTGACATCAATGCAGGGCGGAGCCAGGCATTCATAGATTGCCGCCAGCGGGCCAGCAGCGAACTTTGCGTCGCCAAATGCCTGACGCAAAGCCCAGTGCAGTGCATTGTGACCGTAATGATCGACGGCATCGCGGTCGGCACCGCGCTCCAGCAGCGCTTCCACCAGCGCCGCATTTCCCGCAGCAGCTGCGGCCATCAGTGGCGTCTGGTTCATTGGCAGGCGATGATCGACGCCATGCAGGTCACACTGCCTGAGGATGTCCTTGAAGTGGTTGGCGAAGTAAGGGACGTAGCTCTTGCGGGCGAACACCGCGCGCTGCTGATCAAAGGTCCGTGCCTGCTCGAATTTCGCCTCAACTGCCAGCCACTCGGCGAGCTGCGGTTCGTCGAAACAGGTGGCATAGTCAAAGAGTTGCTGCTTGCTCCTGTTGCCCGGAGACTGCTCGCGGAAGACCTTGATCAGCAGCTCCCTCACCTTGACCTCATCGAACACCGGCCATGGCACCGGGACCTGCTTCAAGATAGTGCGGCGGATGGCCTCCGCCTGCTCCTGTTTGCCCTGCAGTTCGAGTTTGCGTGCTTCCTTCTGCCAGTCTTCAAGTGTGGATTGCCTGGCCTCGATCCTGGTCTGGCCCACGATCAGATCCAGCAACCCGAACAGATCATGCCCTGTGTCCGACTCGATCATGTAGATGTTCTTGATGGCGCGCGTCAGCGCTACATACAGGGCATTGACGAAGAACTTATAGACTTCGAGCGACTTGTCACTCTTGTCTTTGGCGCGTTTGTAATCCAGTGTCTCGACCGCCAGATCGGTCTTGGCGATGCCCTCGACGATGTCGTTGAACTCGCCGCGGTGATCCGAGATGAAACGGTAGAGCACGATGTTCTCGTATTCGAGACCCTTGGCTTCGTGGATCGAGAACAACAGTGGCGTGGCAAAGTGCTTGCGGGCGTCGGCCTTGTCCTCGTCGCGCATTACCAGGACGGCGAACTGCGTGGATTGGCGAATCTTCTGGTCCAGTTCGCGCTTGGTGGCGTCCTTGTCGGGCATCAGCGTAACCTGGCCGCTCTCGCCGCCGACGGCCTGGACCAGGAAGTTGCTCTCGCGGTCAATGGAGCCGAAGCGCCGCTGCTTGATCTTGAGCAACTGATTGGCGACGCGAGTGGCCTCCAGGCCGTTGCGAAAGTTGGTCTTTAGCACGCGCAATTGCTGCCGCTCGGCCAGTTTGGGGTCCTTCCAGAACAGGCTCTTGATTTGGCTCCAGGAAAAGAAATTGGGATGGACAATCTGGTTGGAATCCCCGCAGAGCATGAAATGGCCAGGCTTCTTCAGGGTTGTCAGCACGAGCGCGAGCTGCACGGTGGTGATGTCCTGCACCTCGTCAATAACCACGAAGTCGTAGCGCGGTGCAGCCAGCGCTTGCCAGTCGTGTGCGACAAGATTCAGGTCGTAGAGCTTTGCCTCGGCCAGCCAGGCGCGATACTTCTCAAACAGATTGTAGAGTTGGTCGCGCCGTTCTACGGGAAAGATCGATTGACGCACCCCTAGTGCCCGATACTCGTCGCGCGACAGGACACCACCCATCCCGGCAGCAATCACGCCGCGAATCTCCTCGAAAGCCTGGTGGGCTTCGACATCCTTGAAATTTTGCCGTATACGGCAGTGCCAACCCGCAAAGTCGCGCCAGCTAGCCTCGCGTCCTGCCGGAACGCGGATCGACTCGACAAACTCCCGGTAGGACAGAAACACGGCATCCTGACCGCCATGCTCGAAACCGTTGGCGTAATAAAGGTCGCGGGCGCTCTGCGCCAGGAAGGAGGAGTGAGTGACGTAGAGGACCTCACCTTCGGCATGCTTGAGCTTTTCAAGCGTCAGTGCGGTCTTACCGCTGCCAGCGCTGCCGACGACAACCAGGGGAGGTGGTTGTCGGTAAATGGTCTCCTGCGCGTCATCAAACGAGATCGGTTTGTCGAGCAGGTGAATGCCGGTACGCTCGGGATGAAGGTAGCGCAGAGCGTGCGCCTCCCTGATGGCGTCATCAGCGTTAATGTCTGGAATTTTGCTTTCGTCAATCGCCGCGCCGCGCAGGAAACGTGACTTATCGTAGGCGTGATTGGCGATCACTTCCAGCATCAGTGCGCAGACTTCATCCCCGTGGCGCACCAGCGAGAACAACAGCCGGTCGGCGCCATCCAGCTTCGCCCGGTAGAACTTGCCGTGGCTCAGATTCGCGAGCTTCTTGACTTGGGCAGCACGGAAGTCGTGGCGAGCGATGGCCGCGGACACCTTGTCGTAGCTGGCCTTGACGCGTGAGGTGTCGAGGCCTGCGTATTCGAGAATCTTCATGAGGCGATGAGCACAAGTGCAAGAGCAGGAATTAATTCTCTCATTTCTCTTGGCAGTCTGGCCTGCCAACCACTACAGCAAGCTTTCCTGTCATTCTTGAACGGCAGTTGTCCGACCTGACCCGGACGCCCGATGACAGAGTATTTCTTCATGCTGAGTGACGGTTTTGGCCGCGCGGCGACATCCTCGAAGACCTTCACTTCCGGATGATCTTCGGGGGACAGTGAGCACGGTTAATGGCCTGCGCTCGGTTCCTGCTGTCGCCGCACTCGCGCGTCCTCCTTAAAAACGTGTCTCTTCGAGGTCCAGCAGCACGCCATCGAGGTCCACAGGTCGCGTGTCGACCTCTATGTGACCGGTCAATTCGGCATCGACATGCAGCCGGCCTGCTTCGAAGAGCGTCCAAATCTCCGTGCCATAATTTGCGGTGTGTATTTGCGGGGCAAATCGCCCGAAGTACGCGGCCGGGTTGCGTCAGTGGCCGCCGCTGACGCTGCTCAGGGTGAATTACACTGCGGCGGGACCAACATGCTCATCGATATTCGCGGTGGCTTCCATGCGGGCGCGCCACAAGACTGATATGCCCGGAGCTCGGTAGCCTGCACCGCTCAACCGTGCACAGACGCCAGAAAAACGCAACAGCCCGACCCTGTGCTCCGCTCTGCGCATCTCGTCAGCTGCTGAAGCGTTGGTATCGCAATTCGCGCTGGCTGCGGATTGCGACCACGAGCACAACATCCAGTTCCGCGAGGAATCTGTAAAGCGCAAGGTAGCCATGAGTTCCATTCGAAATCACCAGATCTCGCAGCGGGCTCGCAGTGCTGACCGGTCGTCCGATCTGCGGACTGGACTGAAGAATGTCCAGCGCACGCACAATGTCATCAATGCGGGTCGACGCGGTCTCGGGGGCATGCTCGAAGAGGAAATCGAAGATACGGTCAAAGTCGGCGCGGATTTCAGGCGCGAGTATTATCCGCGCCATCGCTTAACCTTTGGGGCTGCCGGAGTATGACCCGCGCCGCGCTCACCCAGGTAGTCACGCATGTCAGCCCAGTCAATTCCGAGGCCGTTTGCCAGCATGTTGGCAAGCCGACCATTGCCTTCGTTGAGAAACTGGTGTCGCAACTCTTCGCATGCAACCCTCTCGGCGATCGCCTCAAGCATGAAGCTGTGTGCGGTGGTTCCCGATTCTTCGGCAAGTCTCGTCACGCGGTCGCGCAGATCTGGGGGCAGGCGTAAGGTAGTGGTGGACATGGCGAATCCCTCCTGTGTCACAACTGTGCTACATCTTACTCCATTTCCTACTCCTTTCCTATCGTCGATGCACGCGAACGGCGCGGGCCAGGCGAGGTTGTTAAAAAGGGACAATAGAATTGCGTCAAATCGACATCCACGCGCTTACGCGAGGCCGCCGCATTGGATGGTGTTAAAACGTTGGAAATTATGCGCATGCCTGTCAACATGGATGCTCACATGGCATGCTACTTCCGCCGTGTCGCGTAAGGCGACCAATGTCACGTTGCCTGTTGACGTCTATCAGCGGGCGAAAGAACTGGGCATCAACTTCTCACGTGCGTGTGAGCAGGCTTTGCGCCAAGCAATCACTGCTGAAGAAGGCCGTCGCTGGGCGCTGGAGAACACCGAGTTCATTAAAAACATCAACGACTGGGTCGAGAAGAACGGTCTTCCACTCGCTGAATACCGGATGTTCTGATGGCGCGATTTGAAGTCTATATTAACCCCGCCAAAACCAGGGCAAATACCCCGTACCTTGTCGACGTGCAGAGGGACTTTCTCGATGGCCTGACAATTCGGCTTGTTGCCCCCTGATTCGTGCTGACTCTTTCCCTCCCGGGAAACTGCCAGCCGATTTTACGCCGTCCTTCGAGATCGCTGGTACCAAATGCCTGATGCACGCGGCGTTCATTGCATCTGTCCCACTAACCGAGCTTGGTCCCTCGATCGGTTCATTGCGGGAATCGGGACAAGATCACTGTAGCGCTTGACCGTCTGCTGGGCAGCTACTGATCGATCAACCCCTGCGTATCGGCATTACCAAACTGGACCAGATCGGCTCACGCAATATCCTTTGCCAGCGTCAGGCGATGTTGTCCCTACAACGGGCCGCGTTATGCGAGAGTTAGCGACCTGCAACTCATGCATACAGCAGCTGCGTGGCGCTGTTCTTGAAAGGGAAGACCTTTGATTGTTTGGGCGATGCAGGATGTTACCCACCCGATTGCCGTCTTTCCAGCAAGCGAATCAAATGTTTCCCTCTTCCTCGGGAGCCTCTCTTCGGCGTGGAAGGAAGGGGAAGCATGTCCGGCGCATCGGAAGCAACCCAGGGCAAAGCACTTGTGAAAGACCCGAGTGGATCCGTTCGTCGACGTGGGGCCGGTCATCGAAGGGTGGCTGATCGCTGAGCCCACTGTTGCTGTAAGCGAATCGATGGATCGGTTGGCAACAATGGTTCCGGACGCTTACGCACGCAAGCCGCAACTACGAACGGTGCGTTGCAGAGTCAAAGCATGACGCGCCGAGCGCATGAGAGCAATGATTCTGGGCAGCCTGCGCCAGTGCTCCAAAACGCCGACCGAAGTGGGACCTGCAAAAGAAGTTTAAAGCCAGTGGGGGCCGGGCGCTTCGCGCCCGGAAAACCACGAAGAAAAGAAGAAAGAAAGCGGAAACGACAGCAATCTGTAGGGTAACATTCCTTTGTGAGGCAACACGGGCGGCCATCGTAATTGACAATCTACAGCGCTGGAGCTTTTGCAGCAGGCAGTCCTGCTGTGAGTTGGTCGAAGCCTGACAGGCCCCGTCGGGTAATCACGCATCAGGTGTATTGAGGTCGCGCGTGGCCGGTGCGGGCAAACCTAAGTCGACCGTGAGACCGGTGGACAGGTATGACTCTTCGCGGAACCCTGCCCGACGAGCGACGCCCGATGCTGAATAGAAGACCCGCGCGGCAAATGGTCGTTATACACCACTGGCCGCATTACTCCGTTGCGTCTTCGGTCACAGCACACGCTCATACATGGTGAACATGCCGTCTCTTTCCGATAAAAATAACGTGCTCAAATGGCTGATGGCCCCCCGCGCCATCGTGTATGGCGGCGGCGTCATCGCGCTCATGATGGTCGCACTGTGCGCAACCGTCCTGTACCAAAGCCGACAGGACGCACTGGACCGGGCCCGTGAAACGTCTCGGAATGTTGCGCTCATCGCCGAACGGGATATAGAGCGCAATTTCGAGCTTTACGCCCTTTCACTTCAGGCCGTTGTCGATGGGCTGGGCAATGCCGAAGTGATGGCCTTGCCCTCCCGTCTGCGAGGCCAGGTACTGTTTGATGGTGCCGCGACCGCAAAAAACCTCGGCTCCATGCTCGTCCTCGACGCCTCCGGCAACGTCATCATCGATGCGGGCAACGACACACCGCGCAAGGGCAACTTTGCCGACAGGGACTACTTCACGGTTCAGCGCGACAACCCGAGTGCCGGGCTTTATGTAAGCGCACCTTTTCGCTCCCGCCTTCGCAACGGTTCGCAGAGCATTGCGTTAAGCCGCCGGGTATCGCATCCGGATGGCTCATTTGCCGGCATCGTACTGATGTCGATCAACCTGGAGTATTTCCACCAGTTGTTCGCCGGTCTATCGCTCGGCTCGCACGGAGCGATTTCATTGATCGCCGGCGACGGCCTCATGATCATGCGTCAGCCGTTTGACCCAAAGATCGTCGGTCGTGACATCAGTCAGGCCAGCACCTTCCGTCAGTTCCAGTCCTCCATGGAAGGCAGTTTCTCGGACACCTCCTCGATAGACGGCATGCGCCGTCTCTACTATTTCCGCAACTTTCAGACGCTGCCACTCATCATCATGGTCGCCGAGGCGGAGCCGGAAATTTATGCCGCCTGGAGCCGACGCGCTGTTAGGATCGGAACGCTCATGGCTGTGTTCGCGCTGGGGTTTGTGGCGCTTTCATTCATTCTCGGTGCCCAGTTGCGTCGCCGCATGCGCGCGGAATCGGAACTGCAGTTGCTGGCAAGAACCGACAGCCTGACTGGCCTTCATAACCGCCGCACACTGGGCGAGATTCTCGAACGGGAGTGGCGCCGGGCGCAGCGCATGCGCAGCATGTTTTCTCTCCTGTTTGTGGATATCGACCGTTTCAAGGCCTACAACGACACGTATGGTCACCAGGCCGGCGACGATGCACTCGCCGCCGTCGCTCGCTGTATCGGCGAGAACATCCGGCGGCCAGCAGACACGGCTGCGCGCTACGGTGGCGAGGAGTTCATTGTGGTATTGCCAGATACCATGCCGGAAGGCGCGTCCGTGATTGCCGAAAAGATCCGGGCTGCGATCAGCGACCTCGCTATTGAACACGCAGGCAGTGAATACGGTCGCGTGACCGCGAGTATCGGCTCCGCGAGCTGGACGCCGGATCAGGAGACGGATGTAAGGACCGTCCTCAAGGCGGCCGATCAAGCATTGTACGAAGCCAAGGTGGCTGGCCGCAACAAGGTGGCTACGTGCGCCGCTGCCGGGTGACAGCGGCGAACCAGGCCGGCGGAGATTTGCTGCCTGTCGCCGCCGGTTCGCGACCCGGGCACTTCAGAACTTTAAGATCTCATCAGAAGCTTCCGAAAAAAAACCGCCAGTGATGAGGTGGCGGCCCTCCAGCACATACCCGGATCAAAAGCGGAGCCCCTGATCCGGACAACTACTTTACTACCTTCCCACCGGCGAAAAGAGCCGTTGGCGCGCAGTAATGCGACAGACATCTTTCAGGATGAAACATAGGGAGGTCTGGCGGAAGTGATCCCAGGTAACCTTTATGGCTCATGGCGTGAGAGATCGTCATCAGACTGATCGGCAGACAGGACGCTCCACAAATCCCAAAGCCCCCTGGAAACAGGGCTCTTTTGTGATTCAGGCGACTGTTCACTTGCGTCAGTGGATCGCTTTTTCATGCCGCCACTGCGCGAGCTGCTCCGCCCTCACCGGCCTTTGATAAAGATACCCCTGTGCGAATGGCACTCCCGCTGCGAGCAACGCAGCGTGCTGGGATTCGGTCTCGACGCCTTCCGCAATGACCTGTAACCCGTAATGCTTTGCGACAGCGACGATGCCCACAATGAGGTCGGCGCCGCCCGCGTCCACCTGATTCACGAACTGCCGGTCGATCTTTACATAGTCGAACTCAAAGCGGCCCAGGAGATCCAGGTTGCTGTGCTGGGTGCCAAAATCGTCGATCGCAAACTTGACTCCCTTTGCCTTCAGTGCGTTGAAGATGGCTGCGGTGCGGGCGCTTTTGCCGAGCAGGAACCGCTCGGTCAGCTCAAGAACGAGAGTGACTCCCGTCGGCAGCGCAGCGATCAGCGCCTCTACCTCTGCGACAAAGCCCTTGCGCTGCAGGTCGCGAGGCGCCACATTGACCGCGATTCGCAGCGGAATTGCCGGCGGTCGCTGGCTCATCTCGGCAACTGCCGTACGCATGACGAACTGCGTGACGGGCCCCAGCATGTCGCTGGACTCGACCTCTTCCATAAACGAGGCCGGGCTTATAGCGCCCCATTTGGGGTGGTGCCACCGTAGTAACGCCTCGACGCCCGCGGTGTCCCGGCTGGCGGTTTCTATAATCGACTGATAGACGACATGGAACTCGTTGCGGCGAAGCGCCTGGCGCACTGCGCCCAGCAGCAACCGCCGCGGCGCGAATGCGAGCAGGTAGGCCGCTGCAATGAGACTGTCAAGCAGCAGTCCGACAGCCAGCCCCGCACTCCGGTATTTCCATCGCACACCGGCGATGAATCTGCTGGAAGACGACACCAGGATGGCGAACGGCCATTTGCGCGAGGCGACGCGAGTCGCGTAGGCGGCCAGCGGTGCGGACGCGGGCAGGAAAGCTCCGTGAACATTCAGGCGCCCCGTGTCCTTCACGGACATGGACGCTATCTGTGCGCCGTATCTCACGCCGTGCGCGAGCGCGTCTGACAGGTAATCCCCCTCAACTATCGACAGCACGCCGGTACCAGGGGCCGTCCTGTCAAACATCGCGAGCACCGGAACATCTGGCTGATACCGCGTCTGGGCGAGGAGCCCGATGCTGTTCCCACTGCCCGTCGTAAGCGGATAGGCCGACAGCGGAACGTCGATGGATCCGAGTGCGGAAGAGCAGTAGACACGGCCGCCGGACACGAGCGCGACGGCGCGAACATAACGCATATAGGAACCGAGTTCCGCTAGCGAAGCCCCGACCTGGCTGCACGGTTTGCCGGCGAGCGCCGCCAGCTCGTTCCGGCGCCGTGAACCGACGCTGTCCAGTATCAGGTCGATCGATACAACCAGATCGTTGCCGATCAGTTCCTCACGCCCGGCTATCCGTGCCTCTGCCTGATGTTCGCTGAACAGGATGGCAAGAAGCATGGCTGTCGCGCCGCAAACGACACACAGGACCAACGACAGGCGCGGCGCGATTCCCCGGAAAGTCCTGGCTGGACGGGTCGTATCGGAGCGGGGCACTGTTCGGGTCGTTTTGGCCATGGTGTCGCTGAAAGCATGGAATGGCCCGCGCCACGCGAAGACAGTTCGGGCCTTCTCGTACGAAATGTCGATAAGCGTTCTCGTCCCGGGGGCGAGCAATATTCAAACGTGCGCAGTTCGCCAACGTTTTCCCCATCACCGAACCTTTCGCTGGCCGGAGACTTTGGCATTCCGCCCATCGCATTAAGTAGCATTTTAATTGCATTAAAGCAAGCAAATGCCGCCCCGGCGTAATTTTTGGGAAAGTCGGGCGATAGGAGTCGAGCGTCATTCTCATCTGTCCATCCTCAGCCTCAATGGCAATCGGTCCCGAACCATAGCGAACGGCATTCGTTAGCAGATCGACTGGCAGTTGCCCCAAGTCGGCTGCCGTCCCAGCGGCCCTGCAGTCCACCCGTAAGCCGCGGTTCAATGAGCGCACGAGGATAGGACTCACGCACTTCGTCCGCCGCGCCGCGACAGATGTGGCTGATATCCTGCGGCTTGAAACCGACCGGCAGCGCGTCCGTCGGCCGGGGTGCGCGTGAAAATAAGCCGGTGCCCGTAGTTTCGAAGTTTGCACCTTGCCCAAGCGGGAAGTTGCCATCGGACCTTTAATGGTTTAAATTCGGTCTTATGCAAATCCTAGCGGAGCGCTCGATGCATCTCGCCGATCATGTGAAGCCGATCAGCTACCTCAAAAGCGAAGCGGCGCAAATCGTCAAGGACCTGACTGATTCAGGAGAGCCGCTCATCATCACCCAGAACGGCGAAGCAAAGCTTGTTGTCCAGGATGTACGAACCTACGAATCGACACAGCAGACGATTGCGCTGCTGAAAATTCTGGCTATCGGCCAGAAGCAGATCGAGCGCGACGATCACGTCGATGGGGACGAATTCTTTGCGGAGCTCGATGAGCTGGATCGCGAGGAAAAGCTCCGCTGATGGCCGGACCGCTGCTGAGGTATCGTATTCTCCCGACGGCCCGGATTGGCATCGACGAACTCAGAAGCTATGTGGTTCGCACATTCGGGTGGGAAATATGGCGTCAGACATCGGCGCAACTCCAGGAAACGATCGGGCAGATCCGCCAGTTCCCCGCTAGCGGTCATACGCCTGTCGAGCTTCACGGTTTTTTCGAGGACAGTTTCCGGCAGGCCCTTTTCGGCAAGAACCGGATCATTTACCAGGTCCGCGACGATACTGTTTTTATTCATCTCGTCGTCGACGTGCGGCGCGACCTGCCCTCTCTCCTTCATAGAATCGTGCTTCGCCTGATGTGACGGGCCAAGAGCGGCCGCCTTGCGTTTCATTACATTCATTGTCTGAATCTGCTCTTGCCCGTACGTCTCAGGATGCCTATCGGAATTTCAATTGCGACGATTGTCCTGTTCGAAAGCAATCCGCCGTCGGTGAAACTCCTCGCTATTCCCGGATTACCAAAATTGCCGATGTCAGGACGCAACCCAGGAAAAACATGTTTGGGCATCCCGGTTTTGAAATGAAGACTCATTTCCAATTGCCTGGATCCCGTACTCAAGTGAACAGCAAACGCGCTGTGGGCGCTTTCGCGTGAGTTAGTGGTTGGGACATCGTGCCGCCAGCTGATGGGCCGGTGCGCCGTTCATGACCTAGATTTGCAACGATCAGCGCACCAATCAGCTCACCCGCGACCACGACCAAAAGACTCCCGCCTCACTTATATGTGCCACCCCGCAGGACAATCGGACGGGTAGCAAACTACGTGAGGCAACAGGTCGGCGCGAGTTACAATTCCGATGAGTCAATGCGTCCGATGTCGCGACTCATCTTTGTCAATGTGCAGACGCAACGCCAACTGGTGGAAATCGACCCAGCCACCAGTACGGTCGTTTCCCGTACCGATCTGCCGGGCGCGAAAGGCAATCACGGGCTGCTAATCGTCCCGGATTCAAGCCTCGCGTTGATTGCCTGAGAGGACAACGATTGCCTGCTGGTCCTCGACATGCGCTCGATGAAGGTCGTCTCGGCGTTCAACGTCGGTGGCGGCCCGGATGTGCTCGCGTTCGATCCCGCATCGCATACGCCATACGTGGCCAGCGAGGCTGGCATCGTGTCGATGTTCAGCATTGAGCGAGCCATGTGTCGAGGATCGGCGATGGGCGCATGGGCCCGAATGCGCATGTCGTCGACATCGACGCGGTGACGCACCGGTCCTGGTATCCGCTGAAAAGCATCGATGGCCATCCAGTTCTGCGGATCATCGCGCCAAGATAAAACCGGAGTTTCCGACTGAACGGCGTCAATCCCTGGACTACCACCATCCGCTATCGCTGCGGAACCCGGTGAGACAGGAAGCGGAGCGTCCACTCGTGGTCGATTTCATCGAAGAACGAGCGAATGCCCGCGTCCGGAATCCAGTTCACCCTGCGACTCATGATCCCGATCGATAAGGCATCAAGCGCGTCATGCCGACCGCGTCCTTGCCGAAATCCATATGAGAAGCCGAGGAAGTCCTGCTCGTAGATCGCGCTCAGTACCGTGGATACAGCCTGCGGCACGATCTTGTCTTCCAGCACTGCAATCCCCAGCGGACGCAGCCTGCCGTCCGACTTTGGAATGTAGACCCGTCTGGACGGTTGCGCACGGTAAACCCCGGATTGAATTTCCCGGTGCAGTTCATGCACACGCCCATAAAGATGCTTCTCATATAGGCGTGCTAACGGTCCCGCCTATTGCTTCTTCGCAGCGTCGACGTTCGCATCGGCGGCCTTCTTGTTCGCGTCGTTCTGAGCCTCGACTTTCTTCTTGTTGGCCTTCGCCTGCGCCACATTCGCATCCTGAGCCGCCTCGTGCTTTTTCCTGTCAGCCTTGGCCTGCGCTTCATGCTTTTTGTGGTTGGCGTTGGCCTGTGCCTTTGTTGCATCGCCGCGCGCATCGAATGCTCCGGAAGGCGTGGTTGCCGTGGTTACCTTGGCAGCTTTCTTGTCAGCGTCTGCCTGCGCCGATGCCTTGTCCTCGTTGGCCGACGCCTGAGCCTTTTCGGCGTCGCTCTGTGCTTCGGCTTTCTTTTTATTGGCGGTAGCCTGAGCCTCGGCTTTGTCGCTATTTGCCTTCATTTGAGCCTTGGTCGCATCCGTCGGAGCGGCCGTTTGCGCGAACGCCGCAGTGACGAACAGTGCGGACGTGAGAGCAGCAACAATCTTTTTCATGGCATGAGCCTCCTGAATGTGCACCGAGTCTGTCAGTGCTATTTCTATCAACGTGGATAGCTTGGCGAAAGTTGACGGTGCTGTTGTGACAAAGGGTAACCAGCTGAGTCGAGATGCAACTTGTATTTTTCGGTTTCGACAGCAACTGGAACGGCCGATTTTTGGCGACCAGCCGCTTGCCCTTAACTCGCCAAAGTCTGAGCGAGCCGCCGGGCAGCGGAATCTTTCGAATGACATGAACGCCCCACCTAGTCGCAGGTTTAGCGCGACCGGCTCGATGCGTCGAGTATGACCATCGATCCGGATCGCGGTCATACTGGTCGCTCAGTTAGCCCAAGGGGATCTGTCATGGCGGATACGATTGTGGGTGTGGATATTGCCAAGAACGTGATGCAGGTCCGCTGGGTGAATCCGGATACCGGAGAGATTGTGAACCGGGCGATCAGGAGAGAGGCGTTTCTTGAGTATTTTGCGAATCGAAAGAGATGTCTTGTTGGGATGGAATCATGCAGTGGGTCGCAACACAGGGCCCGGCGGCTGATCGAAATGGGGCATCAGGTAAAGCTGATGCCGGCGAAGTTCGTCAAAGCCTTCAACATCCGTAACAAGAATGATGCTGCCGACGCGCGTGCGATCTGGATGGCGACCCAGGTCGAGTGCAAGCAGGTTGCAGTGAAAACTGAAGCGCAGCAGGCCATGCCTGCTTTGCACCGTATGCGTCAGCAACTTGTGAAATTCCGTACGATGCAGATGAACAGTCTCCGCGCGGACTGTTAGTCCCGCAGCCGGCCCGTGTTTATCACCCCAAGGTGTAGTTCTTCCCATTTCCCAACGAGTTTTCTCCAACTCGTCGGCCAGCAATTGTTCGTCCGGAAGAACGGTGTGGCACTCCGCCGCAAGTACCTTGTTCGGAAGGCCGTCAAGTGCGTACCGCGCGATCGCCGCATTGGTCCTCGCGCAAAGCATCAGGCCTACTGGCGGATTTTCGCCAGGCAGCGTCCAGTGATCCTTCGCGTAGTTGCAGTACATATGCATCTGGCCGACGTCCGCATGGCTATGGGTCTGTGCATTTGCGATCAAGTCACACACCGCATCATCGACGTCACTGCGGGGAGACGTTCTTGAGCGCGGCCATTGCCGCGCTGATCTTTTGCACGTCACGCGGGTCGAAATGGCGGAACGCCTCGGCTGCCTCCTCGGTACCCAGTGCCATCAGCAGCGTGGCCGCCTTGACGACGCCCTTCTCATTCATCGCGCATACCCCAAGCCTGAAAAGCGCAATACGCGAGTTCCGGCAGCCATTCCGGTCGCGTGGGCATAACGCCGGTCGTTTGGACGAGCCGGCTAGCCGGAATCCATGGGTCAGTCACGCAGCGGTTCTCCACGGCACGCAGCGCCTGAAGTCACGTACGAATAGGCGTCGCGTCCCATCCGCCCCACTTCACGCCAGATCGCAGGCGGACATCGCCGGCCGGTTGTATAAAGTTCGACGATGTCCTCACACATTGTTACCAGCCGACAAAGCGCGGCGCGGCCGTCGCTTGCGCCGATGACTTCGTCGGCATTCACGACGGCCCTTGCTGCCTGCGTTTGCTGGACCAATGCTTGCCATTGCGAGTCGGGCACCTCGAGCCCGTACCCCCCGAGTTGCGCCGCGGCGCTTGAGACAATGTAGAGGTCAGCAAGCACCCGCGCGATATCCGACGGCATGGCGACGCGGGCTTCAACTCTGTCCCGTTGCACGCGTTTCATTTCCCGGTCCCAATTTGCCTCGCTGCAAGCCCGAAGAAGGTGCTATGTCTGCCTCGCCTGAAGCGACGGCACCTTGGGCGGTCAGGCGTCACGGGCAGAAAGTCTGTTGTTGTCGGGCGGATTTTCATATTCGGGTTACGGTCGGGCCTCCGTTGGACACGGGCTACCGCGATCCGCATTCCCACGTTTATCCGGGCCGCACGCGGGCGGTTCAATTGACATGAACGCATCCTTCCTCCTGCACATCCCGAAGCAGGTGATGTAACGCATACAGCCGCTGCCGGTCCCGGGATGTTATGTCGGTGCGTCCGAGCAGACTTTCGACTTCTGATCTCCAGTATTCGCGGCGTATCAGTCTCGGGCGGTGGACAAGCGTATTCACCGCCCTTTCCAGTTCTCCGATAGCGCTTCCGGTGCGATCCATCGATCTCTTCTCCCTGACGTGTACCTCACTTCACCCATCGCCCGCGTAATGGCCTTAGGCGGGTTAAGAGGTTGCGGTAATGCTGGCGAGTTGATCCGTCTCCCGATGCGACTGAAGGCGTCGCCCTTCTCCGACCATTCGTCGTCTTGCAGACAGAGACCAACACGGCAGCGGCCGTCGCTATCGAGAGGTACCCTGCGCTAACGGAATAGTTATGACAAGGACGCTCAACCCGACCGTAACCGGTGTCCATCACTGCGCGCAAACGTTAGCGTTTGTAGAGTCGTCCCCTGCTTCGCGCACCGATGGTGCTTAGGGCGTATAACGGCACACCAGTCTGCTATCCATATAAGGGTAAACGCCCAATTCCAATCAGTAAGGAAACGTAGCCCGTGGGCGTTTTTAATCGTATACAGAAAAGCTGAAGTAAACCTTAACGGCGCGGGCTCCGCCGCAGAGCCGTTATAGGCCGCGGTTGCAAGGAGCCGACGTTCGACGCCGCAAGCGTCGGCTCGCCGCGCCAGTCGGCCCGCTGGTTGTAGCTTCATATCACCTTCCTCGCCTGTTCCCATCCATCGTGGGCATGCCGGGAAGCCGCATGGATCACATTCACTTTCGGAGGTTTACTACGGCGGTACAGGTACTACACTTTGGCATGGGTCGCAAAAGGAAGGTGCGCGGCCTTCTCGACACTTGAATTGCACTACGCGCTAACGCGACCAGTTAGCGCTGCACGGTTTGTTCGGGGGCATGCTCTTCTTGCGGTCCCATCAAACAGGAGGATGCAATCATGCAAACCGTTATCAGGAAATTCTCCGGAAAGGGCGCAAAGGAATTGTTCGACCTGCTCGAGAAGCGCACGGGTGAAGTCGAAGAACTGATGCGTTCGATCAAAGGCTTTGTCGGCTATACCCTCGCACGCAGCGGCGATGGTGGATTCTCGGTGACCGTTTGCCGTGACAAGGCGGGCATTGATGAAAGCGTTCAAAAGGCGAAGGACTGGATAGCGAAAAATGCCGGAAACACGGGTGTGGGGGCGCCCGAGATTTCGGAAGGATCAGTCCTCATTCACCTGACGTAAGTTGGCCTTGCGAGTGGCAGCGCGTAAGTTCAGCGGGCGGATTGAGACGTACGCCACCGCCCGCGCCATCCACTCCTCGCGCCCTCGTCTTTCCGGTTCGTCCGGACCCGCCTTTGCAGATCCTGCGGGCTCGTTATCGCCGCTTTTCTGACGCTCATGCCGCCCGACACGCATTCCACGGACTGACGACGTACGATTCACAAAAGCGGCGCGGGCAACCTGCTTCCGGACGGTTCTTCCGAACAAGTCCAGGCAAATTCCGACGCCGTGAAGAATGCCACGTCAGCGACCGGTCCACTTGCGATAGAAGGAATGGGAACATTCAGATGGCGCCAGCGGATCGCGGAGTCGCACGCTTCCCCGCGTGTGTCGTAGAAGGAACCGGGTAACACGGAGGCGAAGGTGGGCGTGCCACCGATTCCCGGCTCTGAATGAGATCCCTGCTCCGATCGTAAAAGGCAACTGACCGTCGCCAGAAATCGCACTTTCACTTTGGCATCAGCACCCTGTCAACGACCATAATGACGCCGTTGCTCTGCATCACGTCATACGTCGAAATGCTCGCCGTATGTCCCGACTCATCGGCAACCGCAATGTTATGTGGACCATTCTCCGAGAACGTCAACATCTCGCCATTCACAGTTTTTATTTCTGCCTTCCCCCCGCCTTCCTTGATGGCCATGTCCAGCTTGCGGAAATCGTACAGGCCGGGAATGACGTGATACGTAAGAATGCCGGTGAGGGTCGCCTTGTTTTCAGGTTTTGTCAGTGTCTCGACGGTGCCGGGAGGCAATGACGCGAACGCTTCATTGGTCGGCGCGAGAACAGTAAATGGGCCTTTGCTCCTGAGGGTATCGACAAGACCAGCAGCCTTGACTGCCGCCACGAGTGTCGTGTGATCTGCAGAATTGAGCGCGTTCTGCACGATATCCTTGCTCGGATACATCGCCTGTCCACCTACCATCACAGTTTGCTCCGCGGCGACCATGCCGGACATCGTCGTGGCAAGCGCAGCGATCGTCAGAATCAGTTTGCGGTTCATGTCTGTCTCCAGAATCTGCAGCACACGATTGTGCTGCTGTGACCCATATACGGACAATCTCCAGTTCCGGATGCAAATCGGCGAACTGATGGCATCCGCCGCAACCGCGCGGTAGCGGGAATGCCGAAGTACGGAGGAATACATTCGCATCGGCTTTGCACGACTGTGCCGGCAGGTCACAGCGCGGGGGGCTCACGCGCAGACCGGATCCCCAGCGCCATACGGGTACATACCCTTCCGGAATCGATGAGTGCGTTGTTTCGAATAACTATCAGGATGCCAAAACAAAACGAGCTGAACCGATAGGTTGACCACCGGCAAGCGCCAAACGCGGGCTCATACAGAACAACGCATGCAGGGACGATCGACGCGTTGCATCCGTGCGCCGCCGCCGTCCGTATATGAGGAGCAAGCCCACCACATGACGGAGGTAATCATGAAGTTCATGTTGACGTTCACCTGGCAGCCCGACATCCATACGCGTGATCAGGCTGTCGAGCGTTTCCGGAAAACGGGAGGCAGCCCACCTGCGGGTGTCGTCCTTCTAGGAAGATGGACGCGGGCGGATCTGTCCGGAGGCAGTGCTCTGCTTGAAGCAGACAATCTCAGGAACCTGGCCGGATTCGCATACATGTGGAGCGATCTGATGAAACTGGAGATCACGCCTGTCGTGGAAGACGATGGCCTGAGCGCGGTATTCGAGAGTGTGGCGAAGTAAGGGTTCTGGCGGGACCTGCATTCGTCACCCATCGCCGTCCTTCAATTGCAAAGGTCACTGGACAAGATCATGACCATTGAAATCATGCACAAATACGATGTCCTGGCTAACGCGGACTTACAAGGCTATGCTGAAGTGATGAAGAAGGGGTCGCCGCATTGCTGCGAGCTCCGGGTCTCGTGAGATTTGTGCCAACCGGAATCTGCTCGGGTCTCCTGAAGTGCGGGCGACGAGCGTGTGGAAGCGTCTTGCAGACTGGGAGGCTGCCAGGCAGAGCGAAGCGTTGAGGGCCCTCGAAGCCGAATCCCACCGCTACCTCACGAATCCGAGCCTCGAGCTTTGGGAAGCCTCGAACATGCTTCCTCAGCCGCCGCGTCCGGAGCCTAGTCGATTAGCGCCTCGCAAGGTCCGGCGCTCGGGCGCCACCGGCTACCCACCGAAATGCCGCCGGACCTCGCGTCGTCGCGGTGGATGGAGAACGCGCCATGAAGCGCCGTCATTTCCTGAAGTCTTCAGCCTTTTTCACCATCGCCGCCGCGAGCGGCGCTCTGATGGCTTGCAGATCCGAACTGGACGCAAGCGCATCAGTGGGTAGCTATCTGTTTGAGCAGGGGGTCGCAAGCGGCGCCCCCCCCGTGACCAGTCCATCGTCCTCTAGACCGAATGGCACTTACTTAAGCCCGCGGAGCGTGCCCATATTTTCGGGTGCGCTCGCGTGCGATGTGACGAGATTCCTTCAGCCACGGGTAAGACTTCGGCCTTCGTTTTCGCATTCGTGGTTCGATGCGACCGGGGCGATTCCCAACGCACGACTGCGCGATCAGATTGAACAGCAGACGCTGGTCGTGAATTGCCGTCAGACCTCTGGCCAGCCATTCAGTCCATAACTGCACGGTGTGTTTGAAACTCAGTGTTCTCGGGTCAGTGGCATAGTGGCTGGCGGCCTGAGCCATCAGCAGCCGAATCACATTGTAGGCCAGCAGATGGACCCAGATCTCCTTCTCGTTCATGTGGGCAGTCTGGCAATGCAGCACATCCATACCCATCGTCGTCTTGATGTTACGTAGATCCAGTTCCACGTTCCAACGCCTGGCATACAGTTGCGAGAGGTCTTCTTTGCTGATCTTGCGTGCATCAAGCATCGTGGTGACCAGCACCCGGTGATGCAATCTGGACTCGCGCATCGTCAGTTCGTCGGGGAACGCCTGGTACTGTTCACGCGTCATCCAGGCAGGGCACTGCCGGGGTTTGGACCACGTCACAATGTGATCGCGCGTGCCCAGGGACTTGCCACGCCGAAAGTCGGTACGGCGTGCCCCGTGCTGTTCCATCACGACATCCACTCCCGCGGCGATCATTGAGGCCATCAGAAAGTAGTGGCAGTACAAGGCATCGGCGACGATCACGTCACCTTTGCGAAACGTGTTTTGCAGCATGCGAAACGCCGTCAGCTCCCCGCTGCCTTTGCCCGCGTAAGTTCCGACAGCCGACTCCAGTACTGCGCCGCTTGCCAGACAGATCACCGCAACCAGAAAGGCCAATGGGAAGCCCACTCCTTCGGCCTGAGAACTGGACTGCGGGAAGCGGGCCTGGTTCGACGGCGTATCGGGCATCGAGATCCCGGTGCCGTCAACCAGCTTGACCGGGCGCCCGCGCCACTTCCAGCCCGGCTCGGCCTTCTCGTGCAGTTGACGCCCCGTCTCGCGCGCCAACTCCCGCACCATCGTGAGCGGCAGTCTCTGGCGAGCGCGGCAGTAGCCCCCCGTACGCACACTCATGGGTCGCAGCCCGTCGGCAGCTCGCTGCGCAGCCCACCCGTTGACTGCCTTCTGACAGGAAGCGTCCTCTTCCAGCGCCTGGCGCATGAACATCGACAGCGTCACCGTCGGTGGATACAGCCGTTCCCGATGCTCTGGCAAATACGCTTCCGTTATGGCCAACAGTTGCGGGCTCGTCAGTATGTTGAAATAGTCCACAGCCTGTGTCCCGCGCGCCCGGCTCTGAGCTGTGCCTCGTGTTTGCCTATGATGACTTCGTGCATTACGATCCATGGGGGCTGATCTTTGGAATGAGACGGTGTTTGCCTGGTAACAACCATCCTATCAATCCCTAGATCGGCCTCCTTCCTTTTTCTTCAAGTACTTATCCGCGTCTTCTCCTCCATGCGGGCTTAAGTAAGTGCCATTCCCTCTAGACCCGTTGCACCGCGGCCCGCCCAGGTGTGACCTTCGTGCCCGTACGCCTGGACGTATCCCCGCGGTCAGATTTCTCCCCGATCGTGGCCGCGGTGCCGTTGCGTGCGTCGCGCAGCTTCGATTTTACGGTGCGTGCGAAGATCACGGGGCTGCAGCCGAAGGCCACTTATTACTACCGGTTCGTCGCTGGTCGCGATATAAGTCCCATCGGGGTCACGCGCACGGCCCCCGCCTGGACGACGCCAACGCCGAAGTGCGGTTTGCCTGGCTTACCTGTCAGGACTGGAGCGTCAATCATTGGCAGGCGATGAAGCTCACGGCTGCCAAATCCGATCTCGATTTCATCGCCCATCTGGGCGACTACATCTGCGAAACGGTCGGCACGCCGACGCTGGATGCGGTCGACCCGGCGCATTCACCCATATCGTTGCCGGATGGGCGGCCGCTGGCAGGCGGAGGCCGGTATGGGCGGAGTCTCGAGGACTATCGCTCGCTCTATCGAACCTATCGTACAGATTCGCGGTTGCAGGTACTCCATCGTCAGTTTCCGATGATCGTGATCTGGGACGATCACGAATTTTCCGACGACTGCTGGCGGAATCATGGGCCCTACACCAATGAGCAGAAGCTGGAGACTTCACGTCGACGTAATGCTACACCGGCATCGTGGCGATCACAGGTGACCTTCATGCCTTTCAATGCGGTGTCCTTCGCGATGGTCACGATCCTTCGACAGGCAGGCCGGTCATTGTTGAGTTCGTTTGCGCGGGGATCAGCAGCACGTCACTCTATTCGTACGTCAAGGCGGCGTGGCGAAGCACACCGCTCGCGCCCCTGGTCGAGACGCCCGCGACCGTCGATGCCTTTCTCAGGTCCAACAATCCGGGCCTTCGCTACGTCGATCACGACGCGCAAGGATATGCAACTGCGACCGTCACACCCGAGCGCTTTGTGGTGGTATTCAACAAGGTGAAGCGCACGACGGTCGCTGAATGGGCCCGACCGGACGCCATACGGCAGCTGCGTGTCAGACTGACTGTATCCAGGGATAGGACGGATGTTCTCGTCGAAGCGCTAGAAGCGGCCACCTGACAGGCAGCAAGTGAACGTGGGCGGGACGCAATACTGCAAGCTTGACATCAGGTGGCAACAGCGCGCGGCGGATGCAGTGGCGTGCTGGAGAACCGCGGAGAGCGAAAACCTTGTCCCCGGGCGCTGGCCATCGCAAAGCGCGGGAGATTGCGAACCGCGCCGTTCAGGTCGCGTGCAGCTGGCCCGTGGCGAGGACCGGGCCCGTGGGCTGGCCGGTGGGCGAGCCGCCATGGGGTTCGAGCGAGACCGCGAGCGCCGCACGGTCGCCTATTCGCGCGACAATCTGCGGCGGCAACGAAATCGAGACAGGTGCGTCAGGCGAGAACACGCCGAGTGAGATGGCGTTTGCGCCGGGCGGGACCAGCCAGAGTTCCGTTGAACGGTTGGCGGCTACTTTCGGACTGGTGGCTGGTACAACGACCATGTTGCCGCGCTTGAGGTCGACCGTCGCCGTCCAGTATGTAGCGCCGTCGATGCGCGCGATCGTCGCTACCATGTAGCCGCTTTGCGCCACGACCACTGCGGGCTGCCGCGCCTCGTGCAGCATGACGAGATTCACGGCAAGCAGCGCGAGCGCGGCGGCGCTTGCACCGATGCCGAGCCAGCGCCACAGACTGAGGCTGTCCCACCATCTGCCGCGCGCGGGCACCGCTACCGGAAGGAACCCCAGGTCGCGCTGAATCCGCCTCCAGACCCGCACGGTCGGCTCGACGGCGGACAGATCCTCGGTCAGCGGGGTGAGGCGTGCGAGCCAGGCATCCAGGCTCTCCCGCAGCGCGGCGTTATGGACCGATTCGCGTTCGAGTGCGCGCCGCGAATCGGTGTCGAGCACACCGAGGGCGTATTCAGCGCAACGCAGGTCGTCGGATTGGTCAGGCGTATTCATCGCTCGAGACACGTCTTCAGTTGCATCAGGCTACGCCGGATCCAGCTCTTCATGGTGCCGAGGGGCACGCGTAGGCGCTCCGCCAGTTCGCCGTAGGTCGCGCCGGTAAAGAAGGCTTCGCGTACCGCGCCCACCTGCTGCGGGTCGAGTGCATCGAGGCATCGTTCGAGCCGGCGCCGTTCTTCGCTGCGTTCGGCGGCCTCCGCTGGCGTAGGAGCGTCGTCTCTGATTTCGGCCGCCCTCTCCTCGTCGAGCGGCTCCTCCCGATGCTGGCGCAGGCGATCGATTGCACGGTTGCGCGCGAGCGTGATCAGCCAGGTCATGGCATTGCCGCGCGCGGGATCGAAGCTTCCCGCACGGTGCCACGCATTCGTGTAGACCTCCTGCAGTACGTCTTCGGCCTCGGCCCGGTCGTGCAACATCCGCACGATCACGGCGAACACGCGCGAGGCCGTAAGCCTGTAGAAGTCCGCGAAGGCCCGCTGATCGCCTCGCGCGACAAGGCGCAAAATGCTATTCAGATGCGCGCGGCGGACCTCATCGGCATCTGGATGCACGGTCATGTGGGACGTGTCCTTCATGCGCGAAATGGAACTCATCTCGCCGTGGGGGATCTGCCATGCAATATAGCATCGGCTGCACGCTACGGCGCGTCGCACCGATGCCGACGGTCGGTTGCACTCAGGTAACGGACCTTCACCAGACGATAATGTTCATCGCGTAAGTCGCCATCTTGGAAATTCGGGCTAAGCCGAGGTTGATCATTGCGCACCCGTGCTAAGGCTATGGGCGACGGCACGTCGTGGGCGAAGCTCGATTCGACGTACGTGTGGAACGCCCGGCGCCCGAACGCGACGCTGACTCCGGTCACCAGCGAAGTCGTTCTGGCCGGCGATCAGCAGCGCATAATCGGCCAGGCGCTCGCGAGCGCCTGATTCCATTACTAACTCAAAATTGGTGCGACTGGCATCAGTGGAACCCGCCGTCATCGCTCAACAGCCACGCCGGGATGTCGCGCTTGCCGTTGAGCACGCGCCAGACCTCGACGTGGTCGTCACGCTCAATGTAGAAAATCAGATGCGGATAGCGATCGAGCGGCCATGATCGCAGGCCCGGTACGTCCAGCTCGTACGCATAGCGCGGAGACCCGATGTTCGGGTGCTTTGCGAGACGCGTATATGCGTGTTCGATCTCGGCAATGAACCCGAGCGCCGCCTGTTCCGAGCCTTCGTCCACGAGGTAGCGGGTCAGCTCGTCTTCTACGTCCTGCGTGGCCAGCCGGGTCGGGATGACGGGCTTGGCCGTCATTTGCGCGAAGTACGCACGCGTGCGCGCAGCGATTCGAAATAGTCAGCATCGGCCGGAGCCGAGAGGCCAGACGTCGCTCCTCGCAGGATAACCGCCCGCAAATGCTTGCGCTGCTGATCCTTCCGGATCAATTCACGGACGTATTCGCTGCTCGTGCCGTAGCCACACTCGCCAACCTGCTCGTCAACGTAGTCTTTCAGCGAATCGGGAAGTGAAATGTTCATCGTGCTCATGCAAACCAGTCTATCAAACTTTGGCAAATTTTGCCAAGATCTCGAGTTCGGCATTGTGGCGCCCTATCAGTTTGGCCCATCGTCGCTGCAGCGGACTTGTGTACCATCATCCGCGCCTTTCTGAGGGCCTGGCACAGCGCGATCGTGCGCCTTCGCAGACCAGGAATGGATAACCCGTCGCGGTGTCGTTCGCCAGAGGTGACCGGGCGCAGCCGCCTGTCAGGGTGCAATGTCGCGTACCGGGATCGAGCAGCCGCTCAGTGCCGCCGCTCAAGGATCATTAATCAGACACTATGACTTTCCGTGAGGCAGAGGCTGGCCCGCCGTGAGGAATCAATCGCGGGTTAGCATTTCTACCAGAGCCGCATGGTGAGCGTGAGCACGTAAATCGATGGGGCAATGAGCAACATAAATGATGTTCGAGGGACGAAGTAAAACGGGAGCGATGAAGCTCCCGTTGTCGTTTCAGAATGGATCGTCGATGCTCTGGTGTGGCGGCTGTGTCGGACCGCGGTACCAGGGCTCGCGATAGCGGCGGATCTGGGTGGCGTAGGCGCGGCTGAACCACAGATAGAGGTCTTCGATGAAGAACTGCATCATGTAGGCTGCCTCGTCTGAGAGCTCGGGCAATGGCAGGCGCCGCGAGGCGTTGGGTTGGTGAGGTGATGCTTTACGGGACATGTCATCGGGCTCCGTTGGGTTGACGCGCTGGCGTGCGGCGCGAGGACTGTGTTGATGGTGCAAAGACCTCGAAGTACAGCTTCTCGTCGAGTTCGGACAGTTCGCGCTGCGCGGCGGTGGTGAGCAGTTCGTTGGCGAGCGTGGTGAGCACGCGGTAGTTGCCCAGCGCGTGTTCGCACAGCGTGTGGCGCAGCGGCGGTGTCATCAGCTGCGGGGCGCCGGCGCTGGCAAGCAGATGATCGAGGCAGGCCAGCAGGTCGTCGGCCGAAGCCTTCTCGGTCCCCAGGCGGGAACGGATACGGCTGCCCAGTGGCAGCAGTTCGTCGCGCCGCAGCTTGTCGGTCAGGCGCGTGTCGCCAGCGAGCACCACACACAGCAGGGGCTGCGAATCGAAGCGGGCGCTGGCCATGAGCCGCAATTCGTTGAGCACGCCGGGACTCATTTCCTGCGCTTCGTCGATCAATAGGATCGGGCGCCGACGTGTTGTCTGCAGGTGCGACATCCACCGGTCGCGCAGCGACCTGAAGCCGCCCCAGCGGTTGTGCGGCCGGAGTTCCAGACCGAAGATGTCGCCCATCTCGCGATAGAAGTCGGCGAGGTTGCTCTGCGGATGATTGATCGAGACGACTGTCAGGTCGGTCAGTCGCTCGAGCTTCTCGGCCAGCACGCGCATGACCACGCTCTTGCCGGTACCCGGCTCGCCGTGGATCATCGCGAAGCCGCCTTCGCGCACGAGCGCATTCTCGATGCGCCAGCAGAAGTTCTCGACGCGCGGCGGCACGTACAGTGCCTCGAGGGGAAGCTCCGGCGAGAACGGGTTCCACTTCAGGCCGTAGAGGGCTTGCAGACGCTGGCTCATGCCTCCTCCTGCCAGTTGGCGGGAATCCAGGCCGGCGGCAACCCGGTTGCGGCGTGGTCGGCCAGCATCTGGCGTAGCAGCGGCGCGATGCCGGGCGCACTGGCCGGTGGCGGCTCGACATTGACGGCATCGAGTCGCCGACGCTGGCCATCAGCATTGGCGGCCTTGTCCAGCGGCCGCAGCGGGCACAGCACGGCGCCGCTATCGGCGTCGACGAGATCGACGCCGCTCAGGTCCCAGCGCGCGTAGCGCAGGTGCACGCGCTGCAGGTGCCGGTAGGCCGAGGGAATCTCGAAGCGCGTGCCGGCCAGACTCACGGTGCCATCCGAGCGCCGCTGGGCGCGCGTCACGTCGATACGGAATGCGGCGCGCAGCGCGTCACTCGACGGGCATTCGCGACCCACATCGGGACCAGCCAGATAGCGTTTGAGCGGCGTGCCGCCGATCTCGGAATGATGCGCGTGGTGGTACTCGCGCTCGATCCATGCGTGGGTGGCCTGATTGAGCAGTTCGAGCGTGAGATTGGGCTCGCCTTCGAGCATGGCCATCACGCGCCCTTCGATGCGGGCCCAGAACGTCTCCTGCTTCGCGTTCTGGTACGGCGAATATGGCAAGGTCGTCTGGTGCAGCACGCCGAGCGCGAGCAAGCCGGCGGTCGTCTCCTCGGCAAGCATTGCTGCGCCGTTGTCGGTCATCAGTGCGCGAGGCCGGCCACGACGCTGGAGCGCCTGGGTGAGCCCATGGATCAGACTACGTGCGGTCTCATCGAGAAACCATTGCGCGTGACAGACGACGCGCGAACGGTCATCGAGCACGCACAGCAGCATCGGCGTGATCCACTGGCCATCATGCGTGAGCAGCTTGCGCGAGCCGTGATGGAAATCGAGATGCCAGAGAATGCCCCGCGGGGCATTCTCTGGCGAATGCAGAGTTCAGGAATATGCGGAGTTGAATCCCGCTGGCGACCGCAAACCTCTGTTTCTCGGTGCGTTCCGCCGGTTGCCGACGACCATCGCGTCGCATAACGTGGGCCCTCCATCCTTACCGATTGGAGGGCACGATGATCAGCAACTACGTCTTCGATATCCGGTCTCGCGAGAGGCTTTGTCGAAGTGGCGCGGGTACATACCTGGACGGTTTTACGGACTGGCTCGCCAGCCGCAGCTACGGTACCCAGACAATCCGCAGCTACATCTTCGCCGCTGCGCGATTCATGAGCTGGGCGCAGGTCAACGGTCATGCAAGCATCGCGACGCTCGACGAGTCCAGCGTGACGGCCTATCGCGCCTATCTGGCGAACGGCCGTAATGACAAGCGCGCGCACGAGCGCTCGAACGCCTACTGCGGCGCCCGCCGCTTCATGTCGTATCTCCGTCAGAGCGGGTTTGTGCCGGAGGTGATGGAGGTCTTGTCACCGCTGGAGACGAGGTTCCGCATGTGGATGCGCCAACATCGGGGCGTGTGCGAGCTGACCCTGGACACATACGGGCTTGTGGTCAGGCGGCTGCTGGACGCGCTTGGCACCGAACCCCGCTCCTACACCGCTGCTCAATTGCGCACGTTCGTTCTCGCACAATCACGCGGCTTCAGCCGAAGCAAGGCCGGCAACGTGGTCTCGGCGGTACGCGCCTTCGTGCGCTTTCTTGTCGCTCATCAGGAGTGCCCTGACGGCTTGCGACTCGCAATCCCTCGGGTCGCGCGCTGGCGACAGAGCGGGTTGCCGCGCTATATCGAACCCGTCGATATCGAACGGATCCTCGATGCATGCGACCCGAGCCGCCCCCTCGGCGCGCGCGATCGCGCTGTGTTGTTACTACTGGCCCGGCTGGGCCTGCGCGCTGGCGATGTCGCCGGTCTGCGCTTGTGCGATCTCGACTGGACACACGGTCGATTGCGCGTGACGGGCAAGTCACGCCGGGCGACCTGGTTGCCGATGCCGCAGGACGTAGGCGATGCATTGTTGCACTACCTTGCCACGGCGCGCCCTGCAGTGGCGGGCGACGGCGTGTTCCTGATTGTCCGTGCTCCCTACACGCAGGTCGCCGCACGGCAAGTCTCATCAACCGCCCAACGCGCCATCCGAAGCGCCGGAGTCAGGGCGCCCTCGCTCGGCGCTCATCTGTTTCGTCATTCCGCCGCCACTGGGTGGCTGCGACAAGGCCTGACGCTGCAGGCGATCGGCGCAGTGCTGCGACATCGCGACGTCGATAGCACCGCGATTTACGCTAAGGTCGACACCGATTTGCTTCGGCAAATCGTGGTGCCCTGGCCGGGGGAGGTATCGTCATGCTGACCGCTGCGATTGACCGCTATCTTGAGCTGCGCCGCGCTCTGGGCTACAAACTCGAGCGTGATGAACAGATGCTGCGCAGCTTCGCTCGCTTCGCCGCCCAACGCGCCGACTCGCATCTGACAGGCCACACCGTCCTCGAGTGGGCCGCTCTCGCCGCCACGCCGCGACAGTGTGATCGGCGAACGCGGGCAGTCATCGGCTTGGCTCGGTTCCTGCACGCTGAAGATCCGCGCCACGAGATCCCGCCGCGTGTGCACGTCTGCGCGGCGCAAACCCGCCCGTTGCCCCACATCTTCTCGCCCGAAGAGATCGCGCGCCTGGTGCAGGCAGCTGCGCAGCTTCCTCCGCACAGATCGTTGCGGCCGCTGACCTTCACCACGCTGTTCGGCCTGCTCGCCGTGACCGGACTGCGCGTTTCGGAAGCGTTGCACCTTCGGCTTGACGATCTGCTGCCAGACGCGATGGTGATTCGTGAGACGAAGTTCCATAAGAGCCGCATGTTGCCGCTGCACCCGAGCACGTCGGCGGCATTGACGCGCTATGTGGAACGTCGCCAGCGTGTGGCGAGCAATCACGACCATCTCTTCATCTCGCTCAAACGCACCCCGCTGTGCTACGAGACAGTCTGGCGGACGTTTCGAGAAGTGTGTTCCAGCGCTGGGGTGCAGCATTCTGTCCGCGTCCGGCTCCATGATCTGAGGCACTCGATGGCCGTGCACGCATTGGAAGCCTGCCCTCACGGGCGCGAGCAGGTCACGCCCCACATGTTGGCGCTCAGTACCTACCTGGGCCACGCCAGCGTACGTGGTACGTATTGGTATCTGCAGAGTTCGCCGCGGCTCATGCATGACGTCGCCGACGCAGCAGAAGCCTGGATGAGGAGAACGCAACCATGACCCCGATCGCACCTCACATCAGCGCCTTCCTGAGGGAGTGGTTGCCGCGGCAGCGAGGCGCAAGCCCCCACACCTGCGAGTCGTACGCCTATACGTTCAAGCTGCTGTTCGAGTACGCAAGCCAACGTTTCAAGGTGCCGCCATGCCGGCTCGTCCTGGAGCAAATCGACGCACCGCTGATCATGGCGTTTCTCGAGGACCTTGAAGTCAAGCGCACCAACCGCCCAAGCACTCGAAACGCTCGGCTGGTCGCCATCAAGTCGTTTATGGCCTTCGTCGAGCATCGTCTGCCCGCGCTGCTTGAGCAGTGCCGGCAGATCCGCGCAATCCCGCCGAAGAAGACGAATACGCCACTGGTCAATCATCTGGACCGGGCGCAGATCGAAGCCCTATTGAACGCGCCCGATCTCGCAACCCGAAGCGGACTGCGCGACAGAGCCATGCTGCACCTGTGCTTCGCGGCTGGGCTGCGGGTGTCTGAACTGGTCACCTTACCGCTCACGGCACTTAGTCTGCACGCCGATCCCAGCGTAAGAGTCAACGGCAAGGGCCGGCGGGAGCGAACTCTTCCTTTATGGAAGCAGACGGCCGCCCACTTGCGCGCATGGCTGGCCGAGCGCGTTGCACAACCCGGCGTTGCTGAAGTCTTCGTCAATGCTCGCGGACTGCCGATGACGCGCTCCGGCTTCGAATGTGTGTTGTCCAAACACGCGACCACCGCAGCGGCCCAATGTCCCTCGTTGACCACGAAGCGCATCTCACCGCACGTATTGCGCCATAGCTGCGCCCTCACGATCCTGCAAGCCACCGGGGATCTGCGCAAGGTGGCCCTCTGGCTGGGCCATGCCGACATGCAGACTACGGAGATGTATCTGCGTGTGGACCCATCGGAGAAGCTCACGGCTCTGGCTGGTGTCGTTCCCCTGGCACTGCGGTCCGGGCGATTCAAGGCCCCGGACAAGCTGATCGCGATGCTGAAGCCCGACTGAATATGCGGAGTGAAATGCGGGCGGCGACCGGGCTCCACGGTTGGCCGCCCGACTGAGTTCCGCATATTCCTGAACTCTGCATTCGCCAGAGTGCGTTGACGTGCTCGACCTCGAAGCTGCGTACCTCGAGCTTCTCGAGCCGATCGCGTGCGAGCATCGCGCCGGGGCTGGTATGACGCGGCTTGCGTTCACGGTACAGGCCCTGCGCACGCAGATAACGGCGCACCGTCGTGTACGACGGCAGGAACGCCTGGCCGAGCGTGACCTTGAGATTGTCGAAGTGCAACTGGCAGGTCCAGCCGGGATGTTCCCGGTACTGCGCGCGAATCGCCTGTATCGCCTGAGGCGACAGGCTTGCGCCGGCGCCGCTGGGGCGCTTGCGGTCGCGCAGGCTCGCAACCGGATCGTGGGCCGCCTTGCGGGCCCGGTAGAACCACCGCTCAACGGTGGAGCGGCCGAACTGGACATCGTCGCCAGTGACGGGATGACGCCAGCGTTTGGCGGCCAGCGCGGTGATGAGTTCGCGCACCTGCCCGGGTTCAGGCGGTGCTGCCAGCAAGGGACCCACGACCGCAAAGCGCAGGCGCGCCCAACGATCCCGCAGGGGTAAATCGTGAAGTTCAGTCATGCTCTCTCCAGGGATGCGGCGCACCGCGCCGCGATTCGGGGAGAGGCGAGACTACCGGCGCAGTCCGAGGGGGGCGAGCGACAAGTTCTGCGGGCGGTTACCGTCCCTCACCCAGGGTGCTCACGGCGCTGCCGCTGGTGAGCGGTGAGAGCCAGCGCAGCAGGCATGGCAATGGCTCGGCAGGCTGCGTGGTAGCGAAGCGCTCGAGCAGGCTTGCCGGCACCTGTGCGGTCTCGACGGGCGGCACGAACGCCGCCCGTCCGAGCGCCCAGAACGGTGTGCCGACAAACCCGGTCGTCCACCAGTGCCGCCATCGCGCGATCGTCGAGGGCGGCACGCCCAGCGCATCGAGCTGGCGCATTGCCGCGGCCGTACCGGCGCTCGCACGCGTGGCGCTGACGACAATCATGATGGCGGCGGTGTAGACGCGCCGGCCGAGAAAGCGCACCGAGAATGACGTGGTACGTCGGCGACAGTCGGCGCAGCAGAAGCTGTAGCGGAACTCGCAGTGGCAGCGGGCTTCGTATGAAATTCCGCGCGGCTTGCGCGGGTAGCGGGCGCTATGGAGTACGCCACCGCAGCGACAACGCTGCGCGCGGGTCTGTTCGGCGTAGTCCTGATCGATACGTAACAGCAGGTGATAGAAGTTGGGATCGCGGGCACTCACGTGGCACACTCTGGAAGTCTCGGTTCTTGGCAGACACGAGACTCTCCCTTGGGCGTCGTTTGTGCAAGATGCCTGAGGGAGACCCCCTCCGCTACATCACGCAAGCTGCTCAAAACGCCCCGAATTCCCATCGATTTACGTGCTCACGCTCATTTCTTTCGAGCAGATCCCGCAGGCAACATTGACACCAATCTAGCGTGTTCTGCACTTTTGTTGAGGGCTGCGAAGTGGACGAGCATAAGCACAGAGAACACGACGAAGTGCAGACCAGCCAGCGGTCGGGCAATCGTTCGTAGTCTCTGGCCAGTCGGCGGAAGCGGTTGAGCCAACCGAAACTGCGCTCGACCACCCACCGGCGTGGCAACAGCACGAAGCCTTTCTTCGCCTCGGACAGCTTGATCACCTGAAGCTCGATTCCTTCGTCGAGTGCTGCCTGTGCAGGCTCTTCGCCGGTGTACCCCTGGTCCGCGAACGCCACCTTGACCGTCTGGCCGGTGGCCTGCTGAACCTGGCGCGCCAGTTCCCCGACCTGCGCACGTTCCTGTTCGTTGGCCGGCGTCAATGCACCGCGAGCAGTTGCCCCAACGTCTCCACTGCCATGTGCACCTTGCTGCCTTTCTTGCGCTTGTACCGGTCATAGCCGGCGCGTGGACCGCTCTCGCAGGTCGACTGCAGCGTGCGGCCGTCGAGAATGACTGCGCTGGGTTGCCTTGCCGGGTTTTGCGCAACCCGGATGATCGAGCGCAGATCGTTCACCATGGCTTCGAAACAGCCCGCCTGGATCCAGCGTTGCGTTTGCTGGTAGACCATCTCCCATGGCGGAAACAAACGCCACGGCGCACCCGCACGTACGATCCAGCGCAGCGCGTTGAACATTTCGCGCAGTTCGTAGCGACGCTGTGGTGCGTCTTTGTTCATCAATGTCAGGTATGGAGCGGCGACGTACCACTCTTCATCCGATACATCAGTTGGGTAAGGTCTGCGCTTTTGCATCCCGCCAGGGTACCAGGTCTGGCCGAAAGTTCATAACACACCTTCTAGTTTGCTTCTCTTTATAGCGCTCGATTTTTATCCCCGTTTGTTATGTTTCGCCCAAAGAAAAAGGCGTCATTTCTGACGCCCTTCAATCATAGCTGCAAGAACTCGCGGATTGCATGTTTGGCGGCGGCTACCTCAGCGTCTGAAGCCCGCTCGCCCCTGTAATCCAGCTTCCTATCGATGTAGCTGAAACTGCGGATGTGGTCCACTAGAGCCACGCCAGGACGCTCCAGGCTGTCTAGGGCAATTTCCGTTTCCCACCCGCGCACCGTCGTGGTGATCGGGAGCCCCGTGAATTTCTGCGTTATCTCATTCATCACATAGTCAGAGATAACCAGCACTGCGCGGTAGCCGTCCTGCTCGTTGCCCTTCACAGGTCCTACGTGCAACCTGACGATATCGCCCGTTTCCGGAATTCCGTTCTGCATTTCGATCCCTTACCGTTATCGGGTCGGGTCGTCGGGTCCTCCAAGTTCCGATCCTACCGGATCGCCAAAATCAATCTCCCCGTGCTGCTGGAGCTTGCCTTCGCGATACTGTTGAATCAGGCGCTCACGCGAAAAGCGGCGTACCGGAGTATGTCGGGTAATCACCAGTACCCCGCCGTCCCTTCGGACTTCGACTTCCTGACCTTCTTCAATTGAAATCTCAGTCGCCAAGTTGGCCGGAATCCTCACCGCGAGGCTGTTCCCCCAACGCTTGACAGTCTGAATAGCCATCTCATACTCCATAGGGTTTTGGTACTGCCGGTTCGCCTGGTCTTCGATCGAACTCCTCGAGTCGATACCAACGTTTATACATGCCTGATCTTACGCTTCGATCCCAAGCGTGTCAACACACGTATAAACATTGCTGTCGCAGCGAGTTCGCCCTACGCGACACTGTACATCCATACAGTATCGGTTCCCGCCATGCCTCCGCGGGACCTTCTGGCGGCGCTACCACGATGAAAACGTGCGGCGGCTGATCCTGGAAGTTCCGCACCTGCGACATACGCTTCATGAAATCGAATACTTCCGCGCCGTGGTTGACCGCGCCTAGCAAGAGGAAAAGCTGGGCCAGCTCGTCGCGCTCGGAAAAACTCCGCGTCTTGATGCAGTCGGAGCGGTCCTGGCTTGGCGTGCTTTCGGGGTTGCCGCCACCGCCCGCTGGGAATAGTGCGTCCGAAAACAGGATACGTGCCGTTCAGGCTTCAATCACCGCTCGGCAATGTTCTCTTGAACGGTCAGCAAATTAGCGCTGTTTTGCGCAAGTCCGTGCTCTACAACGCGCCGAGTGGGATTTTCAGGTAACGCGTGCCGTTGTCTTCCGGTTCAGGCGTAAGCGGTCAGTGAAGCACGTCCTGCCCGCCAACTTGACCTATCGATTTTTTTCTGAAAGGACCTTGCCCAGTCTCCAAGGAAGTAGAGCTTCGTAATCCTCTGCGGTCTTCGCGAGCGGCAGAGCCTTGAACAGGTCAACAAGGTACGCATAGATATCGATGCGGTTCGCGACGCAGGTCTGGACGAGTGAATACAGGTTTGCCGAGGCCTTTGCGCCTCCTACGGTGTCCGAAAAAAGCCATGCCTTTCTCTTATAGAAGCCCTTCTATAACAGGACCTATCGACAGGTCTTAGTTATGGAAGGCTTAAATGAATTAGGCCTGCTGAATGGGTGGCAATGATGCCGCGCCCTCGCATTTGCGGGGAGACGGCATCGATGCCGATGTGTTGCCGGCGACGTGACCGATAGCGAACTATCCATAACTACAGCGCTTGCAGAAAGCGAAGAAGGTCATCCTTGGGCCGATATCGTAGTGGCTTGATCGACGGTGATTGGAGTGCCTTCAGTGCCCGGTCCTTCATTTGCAGATCGGCTTCGACATAGCGATGCGTAGTGACAGGGCTTTCGTGACCGAGCCACAATGCGATGACCGTAATATCAACGCCAGATTGCAGCATATGCATCGCTACGGAATGTCGAAACAGGTGTGGAAAGACGCGGTGCCGCGCAAGTTCGGGAAACTGTCGCGAGGCGCCCTGAACTGCAAGCTTAAGCCGCTCGGTAAGGCCGATGCGCGTAAGCGAAGCGCCGGCCCGCCCGGGAAATAACGGATCCTCGGATGTTCGGGGATACTGCCGAAGCCAACGCTTGAGTTCTCTCGCGGTGTCGGGCCATAGCGGGACCGAACGCTCCTTGCGACCCTTGCCGTGAATGAGCACCCATGTAGTGGGCCCGAGCATGAGGTCGGACACACGCATACCGATCAGCTCAGAAACGCGGGCTCCGGTGTTGTAAAGCGTAGCCAGCATGACGTGGTCGCGTTGCCCCGTCCAGGTGCTGACATCGGGAGCGGCAAGAATAGCCTCAATGTGCTCGCGAGACAGAAATCCGACGAGCGGTTGCTCGAATCGCTTCATGGGAATTGCAAGTACGGATTGTGCCAAGGACAGGGCCGACGGCTCTGCGAACGAAACGTACTCCATGAACGATCGAATGGCGGCAAACCTGGCATTCCGGCTACGAATTGAATTGTGTCGGTCCTGTTCAAGGTATTTAGAACGTGTTAGGCACTTTTTGTCGGACCTGGTATCCTGGCAGGATGAAAAAGCGCAGGTCCTACCCAACGGATGTATCGGATGAAGAGTGGTACTTTGCCGCTCCGTACCTGACCTTGATGAATAAGGACGCACCGCAGCGTCGCTACGAACTGCGCGAGATGTTCGACGCACTTCGCTGGATCGTGCGCGCGGGTGCACCGTGGCGTTTGTTGCCCAATGACTTTCCACCGTGGGAACTGGTTTACCAGCAGACGCAACGCTGGATTCAGGCCGGCTGTTTCGAGGCCATGGTGAGCGACCTTCGTTCGATCATCCGGATCGCGCAGGGCCGTCAGGGTCAGCCCAGCGCGGTCATCCTCGATGGGCGCACGCTGCAGTCGACCTGCGAGAGCGGGCCTCGCGCGGGTTACGACGGCTACAAACGCAAACGTGGCAGCAAGGTCCACATGGCGGTTGATACCTTGGGGCAATTGCTTGCTGTGCATGTTACGCCGGCCAATGAACAAGAACGCGCGCAAGTCGGAGAACTGGCGCGTCAGGTTCAGCAGGCCACGGGCCAGACGGTCAAGGTGGCGTTCGCCGATCAGGGGTATACCGGCGAAGAGCCTGCGCAGGCGGCATTCGACGAAGGAATCGAGCTTCAGGTAATCAAGCTGTCGGAGGCGAAAAAGGGCTTTGTGCTGTTGCCCCGCCGCTGGGTGGTCGAGCGCAGCTTCGGCTGGCTCAACCGCTTCCGCCGGTTGGCCAGAGACTACGAGAGATTGCCCGAGACCCTGGCAGGTTTGCACTTCGTCGTTTTCTCGGTGCTCATGCTTGTCCACTTTGCAGCCCTTAACAAAAGTGCCTAACACGCTACAAGGGCTTCCCCGTTGAGCACAAGCTCAATCGAGGTTCGCCGTTGATACATACTGCAATGCCGCGCTGGTGCGTGTGAGAAGGTGAAGGACTGCGGTTCTACAACCGGTCATGTTGGACCAATGGTCCGGACCCTGATGAAAGACGCGCGCAGAGGCCTCATTCTCTAGCCGGGAATGGATATCCCCGCCGTGTTATTCAGGTACGCTCCGCGCGGGTCCAACCCGCTTCACATCACCGCTGGCAGTGCAAAGTGATCGTTCTATGTGCACATAATGTCTGCGCCCGTTTCCCGTCGCAGGTTGGCCTACAGCCCTGAATTGGAGTCAGTCTGCCACTGGTTCGAGCTTGAAGTCATCGCCATATTTCAGCACTGCCCACGCCAGTCGCGCGTTCTTTGCGGCTATCGCTATGGCGGCCCGCCAGTAGCCCCGGCGCTCGATCAAGGTTCGGACCCATCGGCTGAAGCGATCCTGTTTCTCGCCGAGGCTGGCAATAACGGCGCGGGCGCCGTTGACCAGCAGGCCGCGCAGATAGGCGTCGCCAGCCTTCGTGATGCTGCCCAGCCTCGCCTTGCCGCCACTGCTGTATTGACCGGGCGTGAGTCCGATCCAGGCCGCCACCTGTCGGCCGTTTCTGAAGTCGTGCCCGGCACCGATGCTGGCGAGCAGCGCACTGGCCGTGGTTGGGCCGATGCCGCGCAACTGCATCAGCCTCTTGCTACGCGCGTCCTCACGCGCGATCTCAGTGATCGCACGGTCGTATTCGAGCAGGCGATCCTCGATATGGCCGGCGTGCTCAAGCAGATCGCTGATACTGCGCTTCGCCCAGCCGGGCAATGTGTCCAGATAGTCCGTGATGTACCTGCGCAACTTCTCAGGGCTCTGTGGCAGCACCACGCCGAATTCCGCCAGCAAGCCTCGCAACCGGTTGTAGGTCGCAGTTCGCTCTTGGACGAAACCCTGTCGTGTCCGATGCAGGCAAAGCGTTGCCTGCTGATGTTCGTCCTTCAGCGGCACAAAACGCATGGTCGGGCGCGTCACCGCTTCGCAGATTGCAGCAGCATCTGCCGCGTCGTTCTTGCCGCGCTTGCCCGACATGCGATAAGGCGCGACAAGATTGGGCGCCATGAGCTTGACCGTATGGCCGTGCTGCTGGAACATGCGGGCCCAGTGATGGGCGCCGGAGCACGCTTCCATGCCAATGAGGCACGCAGGCAACTGTGCAATCAACGTCGCCAGCTGATCGCGCGGAACACGCGGCTTGATCAGCATCGCTTTACCGCTCTCGTCCACACCGTGAACGGCAAATACATTCTTGGCAAGATCAATTCCGATAGTGACAATAGGCATGGACTTCCCCTCTCGCTGGTGTCGATGAACGTTCGCAACTTCATCCTGGCACATTGATGCCGAATCGCGGCTTCCGCCGCAGCCTCGGGACGGGGAAGTCCCTTTCATTCTCTAAGGAACTCGAGGATGAACGGGGCGTTCAGTTCTTCGATGGTGATATCGCTGGGCCGCTTGTGTAAGCGTTGATGCGCGAAGGCCAGCAGCAGTCGGAAACTGTCACGGTAGGCCGCCACAGTGCATGGGCTTGCGTGTCGTTGCTGAAGCAAACGTTCCGTGAAGAATTTCTGCAACAGAACTGGAAAGGACTGCGCTGCTGATATGTTCATGATGAACCTCCGCGATGGCGCACAAAGCGTTGGGCTGCGATTGCCAGGAGCTCGGGCGAGGCTGTTTCGTACCAGTACGTGTCCGTGACTTTGGCATGCCCGAGGTAAGTCGACAGCGCAAGAATGTTGCAGTCGACGTCCACCCCTTGGGAGTACCAATCCTGCAATCGATGGCAGACGAACGAATGTCGAAGATCATGTATCCGCGGTGCGGGATGGTCGCCGCGAGCCCGCCACTTCAATGCGGTGCGCAGAATCTTGAACGCGTACTCGACGCTTCTTGTTGAAGCTGGTCGACCGTAGTCGAACACAAAGAAAGCGTTAGTGTTAGCAGTTGAAGAATCGCGGTCGCGTTTGCGGGCATATCGTCGCATCGCTGCTGCAGTCGTAGGGTGTATCGGCACCCACCGCGATTTGCCAAACTTAGCACTCCGGATATGCAGCAGCCGCTTCTCGAGATCTACATCCGAACGGGTCAGCCCCGTCGCTTCCGAGATACGCAGTCCGGTCGCTGCGATCAGTCCGAAAATCGTCCTGCAGCTCGCACTGCGCAGACCACCCGGTGGATAGAGACCGTCGCAGGCTGCCAGCAGATCCAGAACTTCATCATCGGTGAAAATATGCGGTGCCAGTCGATGATGGGCACGTCCGAACAGATATCGCGGCGGGATCTCGGTTGCCGGATCGAATTGCCGGCAGTACGCGGCAAAGGGGCGCAGCACCTCGATTCTGCGGGCCGCCGTTGACCGCCGTCCGGTGCCGGAGTTGCCGGCCCACTGAGCAGCGAGTTGTATCGTCAGCCTTCCGTTGTGGCCGACCCGTTCGGCAAAACGCGCGAATTCCCTGAGTTGATTACCCACGATCCGGAGATCAAATCCGGCTCGACGACGGACGTTGAGGTAATCGTCGATCCAGGCGGAAAAAGATGTGTGTGCGCTCATGATCGCTTCCCTGGCCATGGAAGCGCCACGCGACGAAGGGCTGGAAGGTTGACCTTCGCATAAATCGTCGTGGTATCGAGAGAACGATGGCGCAACAGATCGCCGATCTCCGGGGGCTTTTTTTCTCGGCGGTCCGCCCATGTGCCTCTTTCAATAGGGCGCTGCCCTGATGGCTGGTAAGCCTTTTGGGCGATCACAGATCAGGATGCCGGCAGGGTGCCGGCAACGAACGCGGAACTTCTCGTCGCCGTCGCGCGTGGCAGTGTCCGCGGCTCGCGGTTGTTTTTCGGATACTACGGTCCGTATCGACAAATAGCAGCGCAGACAGTCCGTGTGTGCCCTCCTTTGCATCATCCATTTCAAATTTCTCACGCAGCGTGCCGCGGCTGTGAAGGCCAGACACTGATTCTCGCCAGCAGATGCAGCTCCGAATACGCGCGAAATCGGTGATGCTATCGGGCACCGGAACGAACGCAAGCCCGACGAGCGCCAGTGCGAACCCGGCCACGAGCGTACCGATTCCGACGGCAAGTCCGCGCCACGCGGCATGAATGTCCGGCTCAGGCTCGGCGACTGCGGTATGAGCCGTGACATTCAAGTCTACAGTCGGTACCTACCCGCTTCCGATGCGTGCGGACCTACGCCAGCGGACCTCTGAAGGTCGAAAGACAGTGGCAGCGGATCGCCAGTGGGCAATGTCGGATGTCTCACCCGGCGGATACGCAGACTTCGAAAGCATTTCGAGGATCCCTGCATCGGGACCCCGCACGAGTCGCATGCGAGTCCCGAAACGTTCCCTCATCGGCAACAAGTCGACGCCGATCGTTGCGAAGCATTACCTGCCGCTTGTCTGATCGGCACAGGGCTTGCTCGATCTCCACGCCTGCATCGCAAACGGTGCGATTTCTGGAGACATCATGAAACTGCTGACGACTAGAGACGGCCTGCCGCGGCTGTCGTGGGGCGCCATTATCGCTGGGGTAATTCTTTCGATGATCGTGTATCTGATCATGAGCGTGCTGGGCACGGCCATTGGTGCATCGCTCATTTCACCCATGTCAAAGCCGGACACGTTGCGCGGCTTCGGCTTCGGCTCCGGCGTCTGGGTGATCGTGACGACGGTGCTCGCGGTGTTCGTGGGCTCTTATTATTCCGGGCGCTGCGCACCGGTGCTTGGATGGCTCCACGGCCTTCTGTCGTGGGCCGTGATGACGCTGCTGATCGTCTACGGGATGACATCGCTTGTCACCGGCGCGGTCAGCACGGCGAGCAGCATCGCGGCGACCGGGGCGCAAGTCGGCGCGACCGCGGCGAATCAATCCGGCGCCGGCAATCCGTTGATCGACTCCGCGAAGCAGCAGGTGCAGGCCGCCGTTGCATCGGCGGCATCGGCGGCCTCAAGCCCGGATGCTGAACAGAACGCGCGCCAGGCGGCCGACACGGCCGCGCGCGGCGTCGCCCGTGCAAGCTGGTTCTCGTTCGCTGCGCTCGTCGTCGGCGCGATTATCGCAATCGTTTCAGGCGGCGCGGGTTTCCGTCATCAACCGCCGTTCGAGGAAGGCGGCGGCTCATCAACCGAGCGCGACGCCGCCTTGGGCCGCAGCCGCACAGTCAGAGGGGGCGCCCCGCTCTGAGCGGGCGCCACCGCATCCCATCCTGGCAACGAGAGCAATCGATGAACAAGGATGAAACGCACGGCAATGCAGTTCCGCCCGCGGAACCTGCCGAACAGGTCCGCATAGCGGCCGTTGAAGAAAAGCTCACGGTTCGCGTGAGAGAGACCGAAACCGGGGCGGTGCGTGTGCGCAAGGTTGTGCACGAAGAAGTCCAACCCCTCGTCATGCGACTAAGCGCCGAGCAGGTCCAGGTCACGCGCGTCGCTTGGAATCGCCCGGTAGACGAGCGAAGCGAGCCGCGACGCGAAGGCGATACGCTCATCATTCCCGTCTACGAGTACATCCCCGTTGTCAAAATGCAATTGACGTTGAAAGAAGAAGTGCACGTGAAGACCACGCAGACCCATCGGGATGTGGCTCATGACGTTACTGTGGATTCCGAAGAAATTATCGTCGAACGGCGCGAAGGCCTTGACGGGGACTGGAAGCGCGAGCCTGAGTGAACTGAGGGGTACAGGCTGGAACGGCTGTTGCGCGGATCATCGCACGCGCTTCACTTCCGGCTTGCGTACCCTTCTCTCAAGGAGATTTTGCAATGACTCAGACTCTCATCGGTGTGTTCAATACCATGCAGGATGCCGAACTCGCTAAAAACCGGCTGGAAGCGGAAGGCATTCCGCGCACGGCTATGTCCGTGCATGCAAATGACACAGGTCCGGCGATCTCGACCGACACCGACACACGCGAAGTCGCGGCAGACCGCTCAGCCGGCGAGGCACACGAAGGCGCGATGGCTCGCATCGAGCACTTTTTCAAACATCTTTTCGGTGGGGATGACCGACCGGAAGAAGTCGGCCACTATCAGGAGGCGGTCCGTCGCGGCGGCGCATTGCTCTCGGTGGAAGTCGCAGACGACTCAGCAACGGAGCGCGTGCGCAATGCTCTCTACTCGGCCGGCGCTATTGACATCGATTCGCGGGTAGCCCAATGGCGCGACGCCGGATACACCAGCTACGACCGCAACGCGCCCGCTTACACGGCGGACCAGATAGCAGCGGAGCGCCAGGCGTTTCCAGTTGTGCAGGAATCGCTGGACGTGGGCAAGCGGGCGGTGCAGACCGGCGGCGTTCGGGTCTATTCGCGGGTGACCGAGACGCCGGTCAGCGAGTCCGTGGATCTCCGTGAAGAGCATGCGAGCGTCGAGCGCCGCCCGGTCGATCGCCCCGCAACGGCTGGGGATCTCAAAGAAGCCTCCGTCGAGATACGGGAGACAGCGGAGCAGGCCGTGGTCGGCAAGACCGCGCGGGTCGTCGAGGAAGTGGTTGTCGGCAAGGAAAAATCAGACCGCACCGAGACCATCACCGACACGGTGCGCGGCACAGAAGTGGAAGTCGAGCGCACACCCGGCAATCAGGGCGTCAGCCAAGCTGCGCCTGACGGTAAAAAGACGCCCCTCTGACCGCATGAATGCGCCCGCTTGCGCAGCCCTTAACGCAACCGGGCGCCCCCTCGTTCACCCCGTGTGCGGGCGCACAGCACGGGTGCGATGATGAGGCGGTCTTTCGCTGAGCGAAGTATGCATGGGGCGGCCGATCATGTCTGAGCAGCGACCTTCGCCATGTATGTAGGGGGCGCCTGTAGACGGCATGGCGAGCCACCGCGGGGCGGGCTGTCTCATGGTCGAAGGACACAACGCCGCCAAGATGAAGTCGGGGCTTCCGGCACGGCCATGCGGTATCTCGGCCGCCTGGCCAATGTAGCGCTCATGCTTCTCTCACGTTATCTTAGGGACGCAAAAAAATGCAGCAATGCGAGACGTCACATGGTCTTTTCGGCCCCATGCTTTCCGGCATTTACAGTGCCGGGAAGCTGGCGCGGGAGCTGGATGAACGAATCGGGACGACGTACTGGTTATGGTTCGTTTCGGTCTTTCCGTCGATGCCACCAGTGCGGGTAGATACCGGCAGCGGGACCAACGCAACGAGTGAAGTTCCCTATCAGCGCCAGGCGCTCACTAGAAGGCCCCTGCGCCGTACCGTAAGATATCTTCGAACGCGCCGCTGCCTGTGAGAGACCGGAAAAAGCCAAAACGCACGGCTACTAAAAGCGAAGCCTCGTGGCCGCCCGGCCGCTCTCGCCGACACGGCGGTGAGGAGTTCATTGTTGTTCTTCCCGATACCATGCCGGACGGTGCGTCCCTGATTGCTGAGAACATCCGATCAGCCATCAGCGAACTCGCCATGGACCATGCAGGCAGCGAATACGGACACGTGACAGCCAGCATTGGCTCAGCCACCTGGACGCCCGACCAGAACACCGGGATAACAGCTGTGATCAAGGCGGCGGATGAAGCGTTGTACAAAGCCAAGGTGAGCGGACGCAACAAGGTCGCCATGTGCGCCGCTGCCGGGTGAATGTCACGCGCGGGCTTGTGGGCATTCGCGTCTTGTCGATTCCGGTTCGGGCCACATGGGCACGTCAGGACCTCAAGGTGCCAATCGGAGAGCGCGCCGCAACCATCATTGCGCGGATTCCCCCGATCACGTGCGTCAGGCTCCCGGGGTGCTTACGGCAAGCTCCCGTGAAGAGGTCAGCCGGAGTCGCCGGGAGGTCTGCCCTGCATGAGCACCACAGCCGGGGCCCCGGGCCGAGCTGTTCGATGACCGCCCGCCTCGAAAATTCACTGGACAGGATTTTCGGGCGCTGCCGAAAACTTTGGCGAGATACGCGCCATTACTCATGCTCGCACTTCTCGTGACCTTGTCGATCAAGTGAAACAGTCATGCGTCGCTGACGACTCATCGCCCGAACGGCCGTAAGTCGTGTCGCGTCCGCCCTCACGCGACGTCATCGTCACTCGCGTCCGCGCGGCGCACCGGCGCGATCAATGGCTGGGACGTGTCGATGCCGAATCTTTCCATCGCCTGCCGGGCACGCTCGATCTGAGGGCCGAAACGTTCAAGAGGCGTTCGATCAAGATCAAGCTCGACGCGCAACCGGTCGTCTCTCTTCAGGAAGGCATTGGAACAGGTGAGGAAAGCTGTGTGCGGCCTGAACACAAACGTTGACTGTGCGAGGGCGATACGCCTTGCGGCGAGCGGGGAGGCGGCGGGGCGCTCATCCGGTCACTGAGTCCCCGCCTCCAGAACTGTTGGCGTCCGGCATCGAATGAACCGTGACCGGTGGCTTTTCTTCAGCGCAGGCCCGGATTGGCGCGACCAGACGTCTGAGGTTATTCGGTGAGGCCGATCATGAAAGCGCTAGCGATTACTGACGTGCAGTGTCCGGGCGAACTCCACGGTTCAATCATTGAAAACCTACTTTGGCAACGAGTCGCCGCGCGAGGCGGTGCCTGAGTTGCCCGCGCGAGCTGAGTCATGGCGGAAATCATGACGGGCTCGATCCGCTATTTTGCCGACATGGCGTTTGGCCTGGCCGGTGTGCGGGCGCCCCCCGGTCCCCGGAGCACGTCGTCGACCGGGGCGACCGTCTTCCCACAACAGAGACGTCGATGGTCCGCAACCAGCCCTTGCCAGGAATGCACCCGACGCGGCTGCCTCAACCGCCAGCGAGTTGTCCTGAAGAGGAACTTGCGCCCGACGGATGTTTTGTGACAATTCCTTCGCAGTTCCAATTATCGTTGAAGATAGACGCGGCCCGCACACATCGCCCCCTGCAAAAAGCGGGTGTCTAACCGCAGGTTGTCGGCCGCAGATGCGGGTATGCGACTACCCGAGCAGCGAGAGCAGTCGCTCATAGTCAACCGGCTTCGCCAGATGGTAGTTAAAGCCTGCCTCAAAGGCGGCCTCCCTGTCCGGCTCCTGGCTCCAGCCGGTCACGGCGATCAGCTGCATGCTGCTGCCGCGACGGTCGCGCCGTATCTGACGGGCGACCTCGTAACCCGACATGTCGGGAAGCCCGATATCCAGCAGGAGTATGTCTGCCTTGAAATCAAAGACGAGATCCACGGCCTCGCTGCCCGTTGTGGCGGTTCGGGTCTCGTACCCGTCCGCTTCGAGCAGCATCGAAAGGCTGAGCGCAGCATCTTCACTGTCGTCGACAATGACAATGCGGCGCCTCTTGTGCTCGCGAGGCCGCTCCGAGGCTTTGTCAGCAGCCAGAGCTTCCTGGACGGGAGAGAGCGGCAGGCGAACGGTGAATTCGCTTCCCTGGTTGACGCCGCGGCTGCTGACACTCACCGTACCGCCCTGCCCCTCCGCCAGGGCCCGGACAAGCGCCAGACCAATGCCGAGGCCGCCCTGCGAGCGGGACCGGCCCGAGGGCAGTTGCGAAAACAGCCCGAACACTGAGTGCAGGTTTTCTGCAGCGATACCGATGCCGCTGTCGCGAACGGAAATCACCGCCTCATTGCCTTCACGACGCGCGTGGAGCTCAACGATGCCGCCAGCCGGTGTGTACTTGGCCGCGTTGTTCAGCAGGTTCTGGACGATCTGGACGAGCCGTACCGGATCGGCATCCACAAACGCCGGCGCCTCTGGCAGTCTGACGCTGAACTGGTGCGATTGCGCCTGCAGCACGCCCCTTGAGCCTTCCAGTGCCCGGCGCACTGCCGCTGACAGTTCAACGTGCTCCGGGCGGAACTCCATCTTGCCTTCGGCGATTCGCGAGACGTCCAGCAGGTCGTCCACAAGCCGAACGAGCTGCGCGACCTGGCGCTCCAGGACGCCCCGCGACCAGAGGACCTGCGGATCCGTAAACTCCTTCAGTCCAAAGAGGCGCGCAGCGGCCTGGATGGGCGCCAGCGGATTGCGCAGCTCATGCGCCAGCATCGCCAGAAACTCATCCTTACGCCGGTTTGCCAGTTGCAGCGCCTGCTCTGCATCGCTTTTCGCCTGAAGCGCGTCCTCGGCCTCCCGGCGTGTGTGCACGAGCTCCTTCTCATACCGGTGGCGATCATTGACGATCACGCACGCGATGTCGTCAAGTTCGGCGTCCCCAGCGACACGTCGAGCGGCGTTGATCAGCATCGGCACCTTGTGCCCGTCACGATGCCGGAACTCAAGTTTGACCTCTGCGACTGATCTCTGCATCTGAAGCAGTGGCGCCCAGTGCGTCTGATGGAAAACCTTACCGCCCATCGTCAGCAGGTCCTGGATTCGACGCACATCAAGCAGCTCCGGTGCCTCAAACCCCAGCCACCGGCAGAACGTGGCATTGACCCGCACGATGGTTCCATCAGTGGCCGTCGACAACAGTCCACACGGGGCTTGTTCGAAGGCGTCGCCGATCGGCCCAGCGTTTCGATGCGTGCTGTCCATCAGAGCGATAGCTTCTGAAGGAAGCGTTCGATTGCAACGGTGCTGGGGCCCGGCGCGCTCAGATGCGGGCAATGCCCCACGTTCTCGACGACGGCGAGCGTGCTTCCTGCAATCGCCTCGTGCATGTATTCACCCACGGCGACCGGGGCGAGCAGATCGTCGTCCGACTGGACAATAAGTGTCGGTGTGGTGACCCGTGGCAGATCGGCGCGATGATCGGCAAGGAAAGTCACGCGTGCAAAGTGCTTCGCGATCTCTGGATCAGTGCGGCAAAAGCTGTTCGTCAGCTCCTGGGCGAGCTCCGGCTGAGCCGGCGCGCCCATGATGGCCGGCGCCATGGTGCTGGACCATCCGAGGTAGTTATTGTCCAGCGTTTCAAGCAGTTCTTCAATGTCGGTACGCTCGAACCCTCCAACGTAGCTTCCATCGTTGATGAAACAGGGCGACGGGCCTATCATGACGTTCGCGGCGAAGCAACCGGGTGACCTGATCGCCGCCAGCATACCGATCGTCGCACTCACCGAGTGTCCGACGAAGACGGCCGGGGCGGCCGCAAACTCCTCAATGATCTCCAGCACGTCGTCGGCATAACCCTGAAGGGACGCGTATTTCGCACGGTCATAGGCCGACAGGTCCGACTTGCCACTGCCGACAAGATCAAACAGCACCGTCCGGTAACGCGAGCCAAAGGCCGGTGCAAAATATCGCCACATGTTCTGGTCGCAACCGAAGCCGTGCGCAAAAACGAGCGCCGTAGCGCCAGACCCACTGACACGAACATTGTTGCGTTTCCGGATATCCATCGGGCCGCCGCGGAAAGGGTTAAGAAGTGATTGTTTCAGATGGGCACTATATACCGTCGTTCGGGTCAGCCGTTGACTCAAAAAATGGCGTCACGACCGGTTTTCTGCCGCTGCGCTCTTATGCCTCAATGTCTGGCATACGCGATGCGCAAGCTATGGAATCTCGAATGCCTGCTCAACACGTGATGACAAGATGCGCCCTATGGAGCAGTCGTGCGGTCGGGGTTCCGCCTGGCGCGCTAAGCGTGCTCGTCGTCGACGACAATGAAGCCTCCGGTCTGGCGCTGACGGCTGCCCTAGGTGAGGAAGCGATGGACACACGGCTCGCGACAAGCGGGCTGGAGGCGCTTGAATGTACCCGCAGCCGGACCCCGGATGTGATCGTGCTGGACATCAACATGCCACATCACGACGGATTTTCGACCGCGCGCGTGCTCCGGCGTGTGCTGTCGACGCGGCACGCGGCGATCGTGGCCTTTACCGCCCTTGACGAGCGCGAGGTGCGCGAACGCGGAGAACTGGCCGGCTTTGACGGGTACTGTCAGAAAGGCCAGCCGCCCGAGGAGCTACTGACGGTAATACACACTCTGACAGGCCGGCAAGGCCAGGCTTTTGGGAATCAGTTGCCGTAAGCTGCGGCTCGGGAAACTTTCTGGCGCAATGCCGGGATCATCTCAAGCCGGCGTGAAAGGGCTCAATCGCGTCCGTGCGAACGTCATTTCGTGCCCACCACCGAGGCGCGCCGCACGAGCGAACGCTACCAGCCCATCGTGCGCGCCGCGATGTTTTATGGTGTCCGGGCCTGCGCCCGCGTTTTCGCACTGCCCCTTTCGTCGACGCTCGAACTTGAGAAGCTCCGGTGGCCGAAGGTTCTTACTTCGCAGCCGGCGCGCTCCTGCCGGGCTTGCCTGCGCTCCGGGTCTTCGGGTCCTTCACCGCAGTCTTCTGCGTTTTCCTCCTCGGCGTGCTTGTAGGAGCTACGGACACAGACGGTGCCGGTGCCGCAATCTCGTGCCCGAGCTGCGACGACGCCAGGTGCCAATAGTGCTCGTCGCGGCCCTCAGGTCGGCCGTCTGCTTCCCAAAGGAAATACGCGCGACGTCTGATGCTTTCTTCTGAAGGAGCCGGGTGCATGGACATTCCGAATGTATGAGCTGCCGATATGGACACGAAATCGGAGAATCGCAGACGAGGCCGTGCTGCGCAGGGCGTGCAGAAACTGGGCGCATCGATTTAACCAGGATTTCTCGGTCCGTCCGTATCATGATTGCGCGCTCCGCTTTCTCTGCTAGCAAGCGCCAGCCCGCCGACACCGTGCGATGCATTGGCGTGACCGAAAGCACCATTTTTCAGTTCCAGGATGCGGCGAGGCGAGGCGAGATTTAGCCGTTCGAAACCGCGCCCCTGACCGGCACTGCTGTGAGACCCGCTGCGTGAGTCCGGCGCATAGACAGCGCAGCGCCACGGTTTTTTCTTGTCACAACGGCTACAGCCGCTGGCGCGACTTCAGCTGGCAGTTTTCGACCCACCCTCGCAGCAGTAAATAATAGCCAGGACCGGAACGCCGCAGGACGGCCCCGCCTATTGTTATGGCTCGGGCGGCGCCAGCCCGACGCTAGATCCGCAGTCAGTCTGCGAACATCGTCCCCCGGCAACGGGCCGATCCGCACCGGCATGCGTATGCCCGTCTGAGACCCGCGGTTCGGCGGCCTTCGATCTGAAGCTGATAGTCGATGCAGAGTTCACCGCCTTCACGGATGGTGCGGATCGTCCGGATGAACACCCGCTCCCCATCCTGCTCCGCCTCGCAGTTCGGCGTGCAACTGTGATTCAGCCACCTGGCCGAATTACCATTCTGCCCGCCATCAATCACCCGACCATCGTCGAGCGCGAAGAAGAAGGTATGGCCCTGTTCGGCGGTGGATCGTCCGTGGCCACGCTGTGCGCGTCTCCACGAGACGAGTTTTCCCTTGTATTCGAGAATCAATGTTCCGCTGCGGATATCGGCAAGCGCGAAGACGCCACGGCCATGCAAGGGAGAACTGCGAACGACGATTCGGCGCATAACGTGGAAACAACAGCAAGATTAACGGCCGGATTCAGGACGGACGTCGCATCAAGTCAATGATTCAACCAGAAGCGCATTCCCACCCGCATCAGCTTTGCCGTCCGCATAACGGAAATGGCAAAGCTATCCGCAGCATCGTCGTCCATTGTTGGCCTCGCGCTCCGCTTTGTCCAGAAGAGCGAGAGCAAGAGTGAGTTTTGAAGGAAAACTGATCGGCAGCGGCCAGTAGATCAGCCGGAATTGCAACCGGAAGCTATCGGATTTGCACACTTAATTCGTATCCCCAATAACCGCAGGTCATCGCCTTCGCGGTCCGTGCAAGCTACCTGGTGAAGACACGCATTACAGCGATGACGAGCCGTCCACATATCGTATGGTTTGTCCGAGCTGTCGCGCCGCGACAGTGGCTATTTCTGACTTGCCAAACCAGATGATAAAAAGGCCAGGATCTGCCGCGCTTTGCTGCACTTTGACTTTCCTGCCTGCCTTATGCGTTCGTCCGACGTTAAAGCCAAGGTATCTGCTGTCCACGTCGACAAGCAGGATTGCAGCACGGACAGCTATAAGCATCATCAGAGTTCTCTCGCCGGTGCGGTAGGCACAAACACCGCTCGCAGAAGAGCGCTGTGCAAATCAGGTCAAATGTTATGTTATATTTTTTATAGCGTTCCACAGCAAAAGCTGTCGCCGCGTCTGCACAAAAAAGAGAATTTGTCGCGGGACCGCCACAGCAATGGCGGCATGCCAGCCGGCCTGCGTGTCAGGAACCATGATGTCGCTTCCGCAAAATGAGGACCGCAAAATGCGCCGTGAAACTTGGCTGAGCTGGTAGGCATGCGCAGCTTCACCGGACCGCCGTATCTGGCGTGCAGCCCCGCCCATCGATTGCCGTCCAGTTCGACGATGCGTGCCACTGCCCGGAAATGACGGAACTGTCGTCGACGCACACGCCCTCGGCATGTCGATTGTCTCCGCTCTCGCGTCCAGTCGGGCTCCGCACTTCCAGATCCGCAGCTTTGTGTCAAATGGCAGAGGGCCGATAACCCGGCCCGCAATTATGCGCCATGGGTCTGCGGCTTCCTGGACGAGGTGACACAGCGAAAACGCTCACGTGCCCGAGCACGGGACAGCCGTAGATCGCAATGATGTCGGCACCGTTTCTAAGTCAGTTGAGATGCAGGCTCATCAGCTGAGCGCCCGGCAACGCATAGAGGTCTTAGGGTGGTCAAGCTGAATGAAGCAAAAAAGCTTTCGTGCTGTTGCCATGCGACCGGTGATCAGGAGGAGCTTCGGATGGCCCAACCACTTTCGGCGCCTTTCACCCGGCTACTAGCGCTTGCCCGAAACTGGGGCTGCGCTGCACTTTGTCGCCTTGCCGTGCTTATGCCGCCTCCTCGAAAACCACGTCCACGCGCGTCGACCGCGGGGACGTTGCACGACATTTCATCAAGACGCTGCCGCCCGGTGGGTTAGGATCACTGATCCTGAAGAGCGCAGTGTCATTGCGCCTTGTCGTCCCGAGGGCATCGTCTTGTTTAATGGGCCTGCTGCGCATTGGGAGCAGTCACCAGCGGCCCATCAGCCAATCGCCTTATCGCACTGTGGATGTTCGAGAAAAAATCGCAGCATTTCGGCACTAGCGTCGGGTCCGCTGGGGTCAGTGTAGCTGCCTCGTGCATTGCCGCCTGCCCACGCATGCGGTGCCCCGTGAACAGTCCACAGTTCTGCCGGGACACCGTCAGTCGAAACCCGCCGTGAGACGGTGCAGGTCCGTCGACCTGTCCCGGTCCAACGGTGTTCACTGCCGTCATGCGGCCGTTCCTGAAAGCCCTGAACGAGCTGCGCGGCATTTCGCATGTGCACCGTGGCGTCCGCATCACCGTGAAAGACGATGACAGGGCGTTTTGGTAATGAAGCAGTATCGTGCATGGCGGACGTTGGCCGCCTGCCGGACCTGCCGCCTTTCATCGCCGCGAGCGCGGAGGGAAGGTCGTGTGCGCAGCCGGCGGGAAGACCGGAATGCACGCCCGCTGCTGCGTACAGTTCGGGATACGCGGCGATCATGATCGCCGCCATTGCGCCACCGGCGGACAAACCTGCGACGTACACGCGGGCAAGGTCTACATTGTGGGCTGCGATGATGTCGCGAGTGATGCCCGCAATCAGTGAGGGCTCGCCGCGGTCGCGATGCTGGTCGTCAGGCTTGAACCAGTTCCAACACCGGGATGCATTGGCCTGCTGCGGCTGCTCCGGATACGCCACCAGAAATCGATGCCGCTCAGCGAGCACATTCATCTGTGTACCCGCCGCGAAGTCGTCAGCGTTCTGTGTGCAGCCGTGCAGCATCACGACCAGTGGCAGCGGCTCACCGCAGCTCGCTGCCGGGACAAACAATCGATATTGGCGCCGACCGGCGGCAGCTGAATATCTATGCGTGCTGAAATGTCCCCGCTCCTCGGCGTCGGTATATGTGTCTCGCGCATTGGGCGCTTCCCACCGCCTGCCGACACGCGCTTCAAAGGGAACCTTAACGGCCTCAGGCGTTGCCTGCCCGGACTCCATCCGGTGCCCGACGCCATCGATCTCCCCTCTCAGGGTACGTTGTATCGCTTGAGTAGCTTCGGCGGGACCACGTGTGCGCAGCAGGGTCATGGCGTCGCGCATCGAGTTCAGAAAACCTTCATCGAGTTTCATCGTTTCCGTCCGTTATCGGGTTTTGGTATCAGGCGTCGCCGAACTAGCGGATTCTGTCAGCGAGTGCCGCCTTCACGGCAGCGGGGGCGTGAAACGCTCCCATCACAAGGACGCTGTCAATGGTCGCGAGCGCGAGCTCCGGGGTGACGTCGCGAGCAATGCTGGCGAGCCCCAGTACCTGGATCGTGAGACGCTGATGCGCGGCACGCACTGCCTCGAGATCCTGCCGCGAGAAATGCTGCAGCCCTAGCACAAGCGCACGACGCGTCACCGTTTCCTGAACGGCCTGCGCGTGGAGCGCAAGCTGGTTGCGTATGGCGGTTCGGATCAGGTCGGTCCTGTTCGAATAGAAGCCTTCCAGCACCAACAGATCGATTTGCCCGAGGTCGACGGGGCCGACGTTGATGGTGATTTTTTCCGACTCGCCGCCCTTCGGGCGATCGGCGTCGAGAGCAGTAAGCTTTTTCATTTCCCCATCCATGAACCATCCAGTGGGATGGTTATACTCTTTTAATCGTTGCACTGCAACATAAAACGTGGTCGCCTCCGAACTCATGAACTGTGCAGGCAACTCGTGCAACAGAGCCGGGGGCTCCCTCTGAAGTCCCCGGCCGAGCGTGTGGCGCTGCTCATTCACACTCGCATTGAACTGCTGCCTGTCGGGAAAGGGCATGCTTCCATTCCCCGTGTTGGCTTTCGCCGCCCCGTTCGTCAAAGAAAAGAAGGGCGAGACGCGTTCGAGTGTCGACTGCGCCCGTGTTTTTCCATTGACGTCCTGCATGGCCGACTTTGCATCCGCGAACTCCAATCGATACGCAACTCCGCACAGGTGGGGGTTGCCCCGATCTCGGCTTCGGTCAACTGCGATAAGGGTTTCCGTCGGCGGTTTCCGATGCAGCGACTTTCACCGATTTACCTGCAGCGTGAAAACCGTCACCATTGCGCGCGTGGCGTGACCATACCGTGCGCTAAGACCCAGCCCTTTCAAGGTCTTTGCGCTGCAAACCTGGTAACCTGGCGAGATGTTAAGGAACGACGGGTAGGAAGGGATGTTCGACGAGGTGATGAAGCGTTTCGAGCAGCAGGCACCGGTATG
>NZ_JAYXBK010000018.1:0-107351 GCF_036016995.1 Paraburkholderia sp. MPAMCS5 | reverse complement strand
CTGCCAACACATCGCGCTGCTGACATCGACCAGTTGCTGCCTCATCGTTGGAAACCTGACGTAGCCGCGATATAACCTCAGCTCGCGCCAGCGCTACCTGCCGTGCCTTCCCCGGGCGCTTACGGCGTATCGGGTTTTCGACCCAGTTATGCCGACTCCCCGGTTATGCCGCGTTCTGAATCCACGGGCACAACATGCCAGCGGCCCTCTGTTCGATTTCCGAAAGAGAAACACGGAACTCGCTAGCGTACATGTTTCCTTCTTTCATGCTACGAGGTGCTGCCGCAGATACGCCGCGGTGCGGCTTTCCTTCGCGCGCACGACCTGGGCCGGTGTGCCGCTCGCCACGATCTCGCCGCCGGCGTCGCCGGCGCCCGGGCCGACGTCGACAACCCAGTCGCTTTGTGCGGCCACCCGCATGTCGTGCTCCACCACGACGACGGTGTTGCCGGCATCCACGAGTTCCTGGAGTTGCACCATCAGCCGGTCGACGTCGGCGGGATGCAGGCCGGTGGTCGGTTCGTCGAGGATATACAGCGTGTCGCCGCGTTGCGCGCGTTGCAGTTCCGTGGCGAGCTTGATGCGCTGAGCTTCGCCACCGGACAATTCAGTGGCGGGCTGACCGAGCCGCAGATAGCCAAGGCCGATGTCACGCAGCACTTTCAGTGCGCGCATCGCGCTGGCTTCGTCGGCGAAGAAATCGCAGGCGGCGTCGACGGTCAAGCCGAGCACCTCGGCGATGTTCTTATCGCGCCATGTGACTTCCAGCGTCTGCGTGTTGTAGCGCGTGCCATCACAGGTCGAGCAGGGCGCATAAACGCTTGGCAGGAACAGTAGTTCGACGCTGACGAAGCCTTCGCCTTCACACGTCGGGCAACGGCCTTGCGCCACGTTGAACGAGAAGCGGCCCGCGCCGTAGCGACGCTTGCGAGCCAGTGGCGTGTCGGCGAACAGCTTGCGCACGTGGTCGAAGAGGCCCGTGTAGGTGGCGAGATTGGAACGCGGCGTGCGGCCGATCGGTTTCTGATCGACGCGCGCGAGGCGGCGCAGCGCGTCCATGCCTTCGGCAATGCGGCCGCCGGTCGGCGCGCTCGCGCCCGCGAGCAACGGGTCCTGCTCGTCGTCGTCCGGGTTTTCAAAGACGCGTCCAAGGTGGCTAGCGACCAGTTCCGGCAACGCCTGGCTCACGAGGCTCGATTTGCCCGAGCCCGACACGCCCGTGACGGCAGTCAGGCAGCCGAGCGGAAACGCGGCGTCCAGCCCACGCAGATTGTTGCGCGTGATGCCGGCGAGCCGCAGCCAGCCGGCCGGTTCGCGCGTCGCGCGTGCGACGGGCGCGGGCGGCGCAAACAGATGCTGGCGCGTATGCGACGCTTCGACATTCGCGAGGCCGGCGGGCGGCCCGCTATAGATCACATGGCCGCCGGCTTCGCCGGCCGCGGGACCGACATCGACGAGCCAGTCTGCGCACCGCATCATCTGCAGATCGTGTTCGACGACAAACAGCGAATTGCCCGCGGCCTTCAGGCTTTGCAGCGCGCTGAAGAGCGCTTCGCCATCCGCGGGGTGCAGGCCGGCCGACGGCTCATCGAGCACATACACGACGCCGAACAACTGCGACGACAACTGCGTGGCGAGTCGCAAGCGCTGCAGTTCGCCGGATGACAGCGTGGGCGTACTGCGCTCCAGCGCGAGATAGCCCAGACCAAGATTGACCAGAGTCGTCAGGCGTTCGAGCAGCTCGGCTGCAATGCGTTGCGCGGCGACGCGTTTTTCCTCGGACAGGTTGGGTGTGCGCCGCACGTCGGGCGACGCTTTATGCGCGGAACCGCCTGCGGCGATCCGTTTATCGACGGCATCGCGCATGGCGCTCCTGCTGAGCACGCTGCCTTTGCCGGCGTCTTTGCCCGAATGAGCGGCATCCCGCTCGGGCCATTCGCCGCGCGCGATCGGTTCGAGCATCTCGGCAAGTCTGGCCAGCGGCAACTGAGCGAACGCGCCGATGTCGAGTCCGGCGAATTTCACCGACAGCGCTTCCTTCTTGAGCCGCTTGCCATGACAGGCCGGACAGACGCTGCCAATCATGAAACGCGACACGCGTTTTTTCATCAGCGCGCTTTGCGTGTTCGCGAACGTGTGCAGCACATAGCGGCGTGCACCGGTGAATGTCCCTTGATAGCTTGGTTCGTCCTTGCGCTTGAGCGCGGCACGCGTTTCTTTCGGCGTGAGTCCGGCGTAGACGGGCGCGGTCGGCTGTTCGTCGGTGAAGAGAATCCAGTCGCGGTCTTTCTTCGGCAAATCACGCCACGGTTTATCGACGTCGTAGCCAAGGGTCACCAGAATGTCACGCAGGTTTTGTCCGTGCCACGCGGGCGGCCATGCAGCGATTGCGCGCTCGCGAATGGTCAGCGAGTCGTCGGGCACCATCGATTTTTCCGTGACCTCGTACACGCGGCCAACTCCATGGCAAGTCGGACAGGCGCCTTGCACCGTGTTCGGCGAGAAATCCTCGGCGAACAGCATGGGCTGCTTCGACGGGTAGTCGCCCGTGCGCGAATAGAGCATGCGCACGAGACTCGACAGCGTGGTCACGCTGCCAACCGACGAGCGCGCACTCGGCGTGCCGCGCTGCTGCTGCAACGCGACCGCGGGTGGCAGGCCTTCGATGGCGTCCACTTCGGGCACGCCGACCTGCTCGATCAGGCGCCGGGCATACGGCGCGACCGATTCAAAATAGCGCCGCTGCGCTTCGGCGTACAACGTGCCGAATGCCAGCGAAGATTTGCCCGATCCGGACACGCCGGTGAAAACGACCAGCGCATCACGCGGAATCTGCACATCGATGTTTTTCAGATTGTGTTCGCGAGCGCCGCGCACCCGCACGAAGCCGGTGAAGGCGGGTTCCTCGGACGGCGGCGGCGTCGAGCGAGCTTTGTTGTGGATGGGGTCCATATCGATGAGTGGCGAATAAGCATGGCCCTGCGGGCGAGCGCTAGTGAAGTCGCACAGAGCATGCCCGACGGTTATATGGCGATGAGGCCAGGGGAGGCAGGGCGCACGCACCCCTGTCAATCGAGAAATGACCGCCTGTCATTGAAGCGCCTAATCCGCGCGCAGAGCGCGGTGGCAAACGGACGCGTCACTGGCGGCGCAAAAGAGGGCAGTCACTGCCTTTCGACGCGACACGGATCGGTCATCCCAACGTCTGTTGTAACCGGATTAGCGGCCTCTCGACCAGCGGCATCGCTTGCGTCGTCGTTCTAGTGACACGCGGTTGCAAGCTACGCAAATACGCGTCATTTGATGTTTGTTTCGCGGTGCCGGCTAACGAATCTCCCTGGCGACAGCCTGCAAGCGCGCGAACGCAACGAACCGTGCATCATGCAACGCGCGTACATCGCGATGGGGTTCGTAGACTTTGCTGACCTGAGACATAACGCCCATCGCAGTCTGCATATCGTTGAATTGCCCGCCTGCCACGGCGCCAAGAATCGCAGCGCCGAGAAGAACGGGCTCCTCCGCCCGCGCGGCCAGCACCGGCTTGCCCACCGCATCGGCGAGCAACTGACGGACGAGATCGTGTCGGCCCGCTCCTCCGCTGATCATCACCCGTTCGATCGGTGCGCCCGCCGACGCCTGAGTCTCGACTATCTGGCGCAAGCCATATCCGATACTGCAGATACCCGCGATATAGAGCGATACAAGACTGTCGAGGTCGGTTTCCATGCCGAGGCCCGCGATCACAGCTCTCGCATGCGGATCGGCGAACGGTGCACGGTTGCCCAGGAATTCGGGAACTACGTGCACGCCTTGCGCCAGTTTCACGACGTCGGACAAAGTGTCAGACGCCTGCGTCGCGAGATTGGCGAGCATCGCGGGCAGTGACTGTCCGACTTCCTCCGAACGGCTTCGCGCCTCGGCGGTTGCCGGATGCAGCGTGAGCAGCCTTTCGATGGCCGCGCCCGCAACGGACTGGCCGCCCTCGTTGAGCCAGGCGTTCGGGACCATCGCCGAGAAATACGGCCCCCAGACGCCAGGGACGAACACCGGTTCGCGGGTCGTAGTCATCGTGCAGGACGACGTTCCGAACACATAGGCCAGGCAGGCTTGCGGCTCGCCTTCGGCGCCCACCGTGCCGATGCCGCCCGCGTGCGCATCGATCACGCCCGCGGCAACCGGCGTCCCCGCGCGCAAGCCGAGTTGCGCCGCTGCCTCTTTTGTCAGGCCGGTTCCCAACGGCGTGCCGGGTTCCACCACCTTTTGCCCGATGCGGGAAAAATCTTCGTCCGCCAGCAAGCCCAGTCCGACGCTGCGAAAATAGCTCTCGTCCCAACGACGCTCATGGGCAAGGTAGGTCCACTTGCAGGTGACCGTGCACGTGGATCGCGACAGGTCGCCCGTCGAACGCCACGTCAGAAAGTCGGTGAGATCGAAGAACTGCCATGCATCGTCGAATACGGCGGGACGATTCTCGAGAAGCCACAGCAGCTTCGGCGTTTCCATCTCCGGAGATATCTTGCCGCCCACATACTTCAGGACATCGTGCCCCGCGGCGTTGATGCGTTCCGCCTGCTCCACGGCGCGGTGATCCATCCAGACGATGATGTCGCGCTCTGCCTCCTCCGACGGCCCCACCGGTAGCGGCTTGCCGCCCTGGCCCAGCACAACCAGCGAGCAGGTCGCATCGAACCCGATCCCGACGATCCGTTCCGACGACACATCCGCCTGCGCAACCGCATCCTTGACCGCGTGACAGACGGCGCCCCAGATTTCGGTGCTGGATTGTTCGACGATGGACCCGCTCCCGCGATACAGCGTGATGTCGTGCTTCGCCGTCGCCAGCATGCGGCCGTCGAGGTCGAAGACGCCCGCGCGCGCGCTGCCGGTGCCGACATCCACGCCGACGACAAACCGCGCGTTCGTTGCGTCCTGGATCGTGTAATCAGAAGTCATGGCTTACTGCCTGTTCAAGCGTTGGGTCGATGTCGAGGGACATCCGCGCCCCTCGCATGGCGGTCGGTCTCAGAGATCGACCGCGTTCGGAAGGATCACGAGGTCGCGAATGGTCACGTTGCGCGGGCGCGTCAGCATGAAAAGCACGCAATCGGCCACTTCCTTCGGCTGCATCAGGCTGCCGGATGCGAGCGCCTCGTCCATCTTCGCCTTGGGCCAGTCGTCTAGCAACGCGGTCACGACCGGCCCCGGCAATACCGAGCCCACGCGCACGCCATGCTTCGAGAGCTGTCGCCGCGTCGTGTGCACGAAGGCCTGCACCGCAAACTTCGAAGCGGTGTAGATCGGCTCCCAGACCACCGGTACCACGCCCGCGATGGAGCTGGTGAAGATAATGTCGCCGGACTGCTGCTTCACCATGTGCGCAAGGACGGCGTGCACCGAACGGAACGCGGCATTGATATTCAGGTTCAGCATGCGGTCCCATGCGTCGGGATCGCCTTCGGCCACTTCGCCGCCCACGTACGCGCCGGCATTCGCGTGGAAGATGTCGAGGCCGCCAGCCGCATCGAGAATGCGCGGCAGCAGGCCCGACACTTCCGCGGGGTTCAACAGGTCGGCGACGAGGGGCAATGCATCGGGACCGAGCTCCGCGCACAGCGTATCGAGCCGCTCTTTGGCGCGATCGATCAGCACGACCTTAGCGCCATGAGCAATCAGCTCACGCGCGCATGCCAGACCGATCCCCGACGCGGCACCCGTAATGGCCGCGACTTTTCCCTTGATTGCGTCAGTCATTCATCCGTCTCCTGGATATTTGAAATCAGGCGCGACCGTGCGAGACGCGCGATTGCCGGGCAAGCGAATCGACGATCACCGCAATCGCCAACACCGCGCCCGTGATCATGAAACGCAGCGAGGACGACAGGTTCAGCAGCGTCAGTCCGCTCGCAATCGACTGGATCACAATGATGCCCAGCACCGCCGAGTACGCGCTGCCGCGCCCGCCGAAGAGACTCGTCCCGCCAATCACCGCCGCTGCAATCGCATTGAGATTGACGTCCCCGGTGCCGGCCTGCTGACTGGCCGATGCGAGTCGCGCTGCCGACAGGACGCCGCCGAGCGCCGCGAGACCCGAGCAGAGCACAAAGGCGCTCATATAAATGCCTTTGACGTTGATGCCCGCGCGCCTTGCTGCTTCTTTGTTGCCGCCGACTGCGTGCATCGAACGGCCCCATCGCGTGCGTCTCAGCATGTAGTCCATCACGACCGCAAGCGCCAGAAACAGCGCGAACAGCAGCGGAATGCCGCGTCCCCGGTTCAGGTATGCCACCACGACTTCCAGCAGCACGGTAACGACGATGCAGCGCGTGAGCAGACTGCTCATCGACGGCGCCGAAAGGTTCGACGCGCGGCGGCGCTGGTGCGTGCGCATCCCGAGGACCAGCATGACGACGCCCGGCACGAGCGCAATCACATACGATACGACCGGCGGCAGCACGATCAGCTGTCCGAGGTTGACCATCGACGAACCATAGGGCAGGTTGATGGAGCCGCTCGCGCCGAGCACGTAGAGTTGCAGCCCGAGCAAGGCGAGCAAACCGGCCAGCGTCGCCACGAAACTCGGCATCCCGAGGCGGTTGAGCAGCGATGCATACAGCGCGCCGACGACCACGCCCACCACGATGGCCGCAACGATCGCCAGCCCCACCGGCCAGCCGTGGTTGACCCAGAGCATGCCCACCAGCGCGGAAGCGAAACCGCTCATCGAACCGACGGAGAGGTCGATTTCGCCCACCATCAGCACGCACACGATACCGAGCGAGATGACGCCGATGGTCGAGCAGTCGAAGAGCAGGTTGACCAGATTGTTGGCAGACAGGAAGACCGGATTCAGGCTCGTGAAAACGGTCCAGATGATGATGAGACCCGCGACGACGGGCAGTGAACCCAGATCACCCGACTTCACCTGATCGACGAACGCCGAGACCGTGCCTCCGATGCCCGTGGCGTGTTTCACGCGCACATCGCTGCGATCCAGCAATGGGGAAGGCTGATCGGGCTTCTGCGGATTTCCCTGCGGAGCACCCTGGACCTGGTTACTCATGATCGTTTCTCCCACTAGGCATTCATTAGGCATTCGTTTGAACCTGACGCCGGTCGGCGCGGCGCGAGACTGCGTTCTCGGTTGCGCCGGTGATCGCGGCGACGAGCTCCTGATTCGACGAGTCGGGATAGAAGACGCCGTTGTTCTTGCCGAGCCGGAGCACGACGATCCGGTCCGCCACGGCGCGCACATCTTCCATGTTGTGGCTGATGATGATCACTGCGTGTCCGCGATCACGCACGCGTTCGATGAGATTCAGCACTTCCGCGGTCTGCGCGACGCCCAGCGCGGCGGTCGGCTCGTCCAGCATGATCAGTTTGGGGTCGAGCAGCAGAGAACGTGCGATGGCAACGGTTTGCCGCTGGCCGCCGGACAGCGATGCCACCACATCGCGCACATCGGGAATGCGCGCCGACAGTTCGTTCAGAAGGGTCCATGCCCGCATCTCCATCGATACTTCGTCCAGGCGCATGGGACCGAGCTCTCGCCCGAGGAAAATATTCGCGACGACATCGAGGTTTTCACACAGGGCGAGATCCTGAAACACCGTGGCAATGCCCAGATCGAGCGCCGCTGCCGGGTTCGCCAGCATCACTTCGCGACCGTCGAAGGTGATCGTGCCCGAGCTCGGCTGGTGCACACCTGCCAGCACCTTGATGAGCGTCGATTTGCCCGCGCCGTTGTCGCCCACCAGCGCGACGACTTCTCCGGCATGTACGTCGAGTTCGATGTCCGTCAGGGCCGAGACCGCTCCGAAGTGCTTGGATATGTTGCGCAGACTAAGCACCAGGTTTCCCGGGGCGGGGCGCTTCGTGGAGTTGTCAGTCATGGACCGTACCTCTGCATGATTGAATGAAAACCCCCGTGCGGCGCCGGTGTTGGTCCGGCGCCGCGCCGGTTCAGTTGGTGATGCCGAGCTTCTTGCAGCCTTCCGCGTAACGGTCGGTACACAAGGTCTTGGCGCTCGCGAAACCCTTGTCGACTACTTCGGCCTTTAGATTCTTCGCCGTGATGACCGTCGGCGTGAAGAGCTGCGTGGGCGTGTTGAAGAGCGTCGTTTCGCCCTTCGCGGCCTGTCCGGACAGGAACCCCACGGCGACCTTGGCCGCGGCCGCCGCAACGGTTTCGCTCGGCTTCAGGATGGTGTTGTACTCGTCGCCGGCGATGATCAGTTGCAGACCCGCGATGGTTGCATCGTTGCCCGTCACCGGCGGCACCGGATTCACGCCAGCCGCCTTGAAGGCCGCGACCGTTCCGCCAGCCGTGCCGTCGTTTGCCGCCACGACGCCGACGATCTGCGACGGGAAGCGGGTGATCTGTCCGCTGACCCATTGCTGAGCCTTCGGCGGCGCCCATTCGGGCGTGTCGTACTCGGCCAGCGTCTTGTAGCCGCTAGACGCGAGGCCGGAATGGATGCCCTTTTTGATCAGCCCCGCTGCGGCGTCGGTGGGAGAGCCGTTGACTTCGAGAAGACCTCCCTTGTTAGTCGGCACACCAGTCTCTTTCAGATGCTGCACAAGCGACTGGGCGATCATGCGGCCGATGCCTTCGTTATCGAACGAGACATAGTAGTCAGCCGGCGTCGATGGAACCGGGCGATCGTATGCAATCACCTTCACGCCCTGACTTTGCGCCAAATGAACCAGCGCCGCCGCCGCGGTTGAATCCACCGGGTCAAGCACGATTACCTTTGCGCCCTGTGCGATCACCGAGTTGAACTGCTGCTGCTGAGTCGCAACGTCCGCGTTCGCGTTCTGGTAGAGCACCTTGCAGTCGGGACACAGCTTGGACATCGTTGCTTTGAACCCTGGGAAGTCGTGCTGTTCGTAACGGGTGGACGCCTGGTCCGGCATCAGGAACGCGACCGTACCCGAAGGTGCCGCCATTGCCGATCCGCTTAGCATACCTAACGTGATGGCGCTGATGCTGCCAACGAGTGTCGAAAGCTTCTTCATACAGTGTCTCCTATGCTTCTTCGATGGCGGCACTTGCCGCCGCGTGTTGTCGCGCCGAACCGGGCGCGTCGGATCCGCTTGCCGCATTGAGTTGCTGATAACCACGCCACCTGGAAGGCGACATGCCCTTGAGCAACAGAAACTGACGGTTGAAGTTGGACAGGTTGTTGAATCCGACCTGATAGCAGATATCGCTGATACTCAGTTCCCCGGACATCAGCAACTGGCACGCAAGATTAACGCGTAGCCGGTTCACGTACTGCACGAAAGGCACGCCGGTATGGCGGCGAAAGTATCTGGAGAATGCGCTCACGCTTTGGCCTGCCAGACCTGCCAGGTCAGTTTCGCGAAGTTCCTGCGCAAGGTTCTTGCCGATGTACGTCAGCACATGATTGATACGCGTCTCGGCGTAGCGCGCCGGATCAGCCCGATAGGCGGCGCTTGCCAGCTTGACTGGCCCCTTGCTTTGAAGAAGGAGGGCGAACAGCGATACGAAGAGCGCGATCCGCCGCATTCCCTGCGCGTGCAGCATCTCACGCATGATCGGCTCGGCGGCGGCGCCTGTATCCGGAGTGAACAACACACCCCAGCCCGACGCCTCAAGCAGATCAGTAACCTTTCTGAATTCCGGAAACGCATCGATTGCACGCATCACAAATTCAGAATCGAACTGCAGCACCAGGCATCGTTCGCTCACTGGCTCGCCCCGCGGCACATTGCTCACCCAGTTGTGCGGCAGATTGGGCCCGGTCATCACGAGATTGCCAGGCGTGAAATCTCCGATGTAGTCACCGACGAAGTACTTGCCCGTCGTGGCGGTGATCAGGTGAAGCTCGTACTCGGGATGGAAGTGCCAGCGCACCGTGCTGTAAGGATAGCCGTGCGACCACACTTTGAACGATTCGTCGCGCGATACGGCGACCAGCTCCAGGTCGGGCTCAGCAACACGGGGGCGACGGCGAGGGCTGCCTTCGCCCGCATCGGTACTGTCGTTCGTCACGTCTGTCTCCATGGGCCACCGTCTTTGTCGACGATTGTTCGGTTGTCACCGCTTCCATGGATCGAAGAATAGTGGATGACGCAAAATTTCACTACACAGGATAGGACACACCTCTGATATTTTTTTGCATTCGGGAAAGCCCTATCGCGTTTCATAGTCAAAAATCGTGCAGTGCAGCAGGTTTTGCAGGCACGGACTGCGGCGACCACGGTCTCGCGAGGCGCATCGAAGTCAAATTTTTGGTAGGCCCCAACTTTCGCCACGCGAAGGGGCCATTCCTCTCCCTTTTCCTCTTCAACTGAAGCACGAGCTGTCGGCAAATCCTTTCGCCGCACGCGCGCGTTCGCTAATTGCGGCATACCAACCCGCAGCCAATGTGCCGCTCCCTATCGCCGAACTTCGGCAATGGCGGAGAAGCGCCGTTCGGCCGTTGCAGATCGAATGCTCGCGTGCTATTGCGTAACCGATCCTTGAGCTACCGAACAAAGGTTACCGAACAAAAGCCGGAGAGATCGTTGCTTCATGAGTCAGATCCAATAGCATGCCCGCCCGCTCACCTCGCGAACCCAGTCCAAAAAGCAGGCACGCGCAAGTGCGTGTAAATTAGCATCTCGTAGTATGCGACCCGGCACTGGGTCTTCGGATCGGTGCCGTCCGAGTCTGTCCTGAAGTTGCACAGGAGCCGGTATGAGCATGAAACACAACAAGAAAGGTCATCTCGAAGCTGCGGCGTCACACCACGAGCAGGCTGCGCGACATCATCGTGAGGCGTCTCGACACTTCGAGGCCGGTCGAGATTTTGCACACGCCGCACATCAGGCAATAATGGCCCATGGCCACACGTTGCATGCGATCGATCAGGCACACGAAGCAGGCGCGCACAGCGCCGCTCCGGCGTCGATTACCACTCCATCCACCGACTCAGGCGCAAGTGCCGCGGAGGTGGCCAAACATCATGCGGCGGCCGTGGAGCTTCACACGCAGGCGGCACAACATATACGCCACGCTCTCAAGATCTTCGATCAGGATCGAAGCGCGGTCTCTCACGACGCACAACTAGCTCTCTCGCTTTCTCTGCGCGCGTTGTGCCACGAGAACGAAGCAGCCAAGCTATTTGTCACGCTCGCGACCAGCGGCGCTTCCTGAGGATGATTCAATTCAACTGATCACATTGCGTTTCGTCGAGTCCTTAGAGCGGTCCGGTATCCGTTGATACCGCGTCATGAGTGCACTCGAAGCTGAATCGTTTTCTGCGCAGCATGCGCGCTTTAAAGCAGCAGGTTCGCACGGATCTACGTTCGTAAGACGGCTGTGGAGATCCGTGCATTGAAACGTACAGGGTAATCTGGCGTGCCACTCAAGACCGGGCCTTTGCCAGCAAGTCTGTTGCGATAGACTTCGCATGCGCTACGGCCTGTTGCGCGTCCATGAAAACACCGAGCTGCTCCCAGTGCTCCTCGACCGCGTACGTTCCTTTCATGCTGAGTGCCCTTTGAACGCGCAACTGCGCCGCATACGTGCCGTCCTGCAATGGTCGCGCAGTCGCTATCACCTTGTGCGGAAGGTCGGATCTTTCCGGTTGAAGCAACTCGACAGCACTGCCAGGTATGCCGATATTTTTCAACTCGTTCCTCGCTTTGCAATCCGGGCAGTAAAAGCACCACCCCTGGTCCTCGTGAGCGGATCTGACCTGACCGCGAGCTAGCACGGCGCGACATTCAACGTTTTCGCAGATGAACGGCATAGCAGTCTCCGGAGTTGTCTGGAAGAAATCCTAGCATGTCCGCCTACCGCCAACCATCGCATTGTTGCCGTGCCTAAGGCTAAGGAAAACCCGCATGCGCCATCTGCCGGCGCTATGCCGGCTCATCCGATGTATGCGATTCACGCCTTTTCGCTCAGCCTGAAGGCCGATACGGCTTCTTCAAGGTGACGCGCCTGCGCCTCTAGAGAAGCGGCCGCCGCCGCAGCCTGTTCGACAAGCGATGCGTTCTGCTGGGTTACCTGCTCCATCTGTGAGACAGCCTGACCGATTTGCACGATGCCGCTCGCCTGTTCCGTCGACTCAGCCGAGATCGCCTGCACGATGCTTGCGACTTGACGCACGGCATCGACGGTATCGTCGATGGTGACGCCTGCGTGCGCGACGAGTGCATTGCCGGACTGTACTTTCGAAAGCGAGGCATTGATCAACGTTCGAACTTCTCGCGCCGCTGCCGCGCTACGCCCCGCAAGGGCACGCACTTCGCCTGCGACCACAGCAAAGCCGCGTCCCTGTTCGCCGGCCCGCGCGGCTTCTACTGCGGCATTCAAGGCAAGAATGTTTGTCTGAAACGCAATGCCGTCTATTGTGCCGATGATCTCGGCGATTTTCGCCGAGCTATCCGTGATTTCGTTCATGGTGGACACCACGCCGCGCACCACCTCTCCGCTGCGCGTCGCGATTTCTGCCGCGGTGATCGCAAGTGTGCTGGCTTGCCTTGCATTCGCCGCGTTGTTGGTCACTGTCGAGGTTAGCTCTTGCATGCTCGCAGCGGTTTCCTCCAGTGCGGTGGACTGCTCTTCCGTCCGAGAGGACAGATCAAGATTTCCAGCGGCAATTTCCCGGGCTCCCACATTCACCGAGTCGGAACTGCTGAGTACTTGTTGAACCGTGTGAGCGAGTCCTGATTTCATTCTGGCGATCGCGGAATGCAGTTGACCTACTTCGTTTTCGCCGGCACTGGTAATGTGAATGGTCAAGTCGCCATCAGCTACGCGATGCAGTAGATTCGCGGCTTCCGCCAGCGGCGCAACAATGAGCGCCCGCAACGCAAAATGCACCGCTCCAATGAGCCCGAGCGAAATCAGCACGCCAACCGTGACCAGTGCCACGATCAGACGATATCGCGCACTGCCGCGATCGGCCTCCGCCTGCGCAAGCGCAGTGGTCTGCTGCTGAAACAGATCGATCGCCTTCGAGTAATCAGCTCCTGAACGCGTCACGTCGAGTGTGTTGATCGCCACGAATGCTGCAACATCATTCGCGCGTAACGCGTCGATCGCGCGCTGCATCGCTTTGGAGTGAAGTTGAGCAGCGCGAATAATGCCGTCCCGGAGCGCATTATCCTGCCCGACGAACGGCGCTGCGTCAGCGAATACCTGCAGTTCCTTGCGGGATTTCGTGACGCTCGACTGTGCATCGTCGAGCGTCGCGGTAACCGCCCGTCACGTTCTTGAGCCAGCCGATCGCGAACGGACCGACGAAGCCGCCCAGATTGCCGATCGAATTGATCATCGCAATCCCGGCCGCCGCGCCGGCACCTGAGAGGAACATGCTCGGCATGGCCCACAAGGGCGCTTTGGCCGCGCTGATGCCAATGTTCACGATCACAAGCGCCAGGATGATCATCAATGCAGTGGTGGCGTTGCCCGCAAACAGGAAGCCAAGACAGGCCAGCGCACACGGAATGACGACGTGCCACGTGCGCTCTTCCGTGCGGTCCGAATGCTTTGCCCACAAGATCATTGCGACCACGGCGAGGATGCTCGGTATGCCCGCCAGCAGCCCCGTTTCGAACGAGCCAAAGCCGTATTGGCGAATGATCAGCGGCGCCCACAAGCCGAGCGTGTAAAGACCCGCTGACGTGCCGAAGTAGATCAGCGCCAGCGCGAGCACGCGCGGATCGCGCAGGGCGCTCAGTGCGCCAGCGGTGTGGCCGGCATGTGACTGCTTCGCATCCGCTTCGAGCTTCAGCTTCGCGATCAGCCATTCGCGCTCTTCCTGCTGCAGCCATTCTGCTTTCGACGGCGTGTCCGTCAGATACTTCAATACGCAGAAGCCGAGAATGATCGCGGGAACCGCTTCAAGGATGTAAAGCATCTGCCAGTCGGCGAGACCCGCGATCGACGGGAGCTTCATGATCGCGCCGGAAATCGGCGAACCGATGGCGGTGGATATCGGCGCGGCGGCCATGAACCATGCCGCGGCAACTGCACGTTGACGCGATGGAAACCACAGGCTCAGATACAGGATGATGCCGGGGAAGAAACCCGCTTCGGCGACGCCCAGAATAAAGCGTAACGCGTAGAAACTGTTCGGCCCGACGACGAACGCGGAAGCTGCCGATACGATGCCCCACGACACCATCACGCGGGCAATCCAGCGACGCGCGCCGACCTTGTGAAGAATCAGGTTCGACGGCACTTCGCACAGGAAGTAGCCAACAAAGAAAAGTCCGCCACCGAGCCCGAACGCGGTCGGCGACAGGCCAATGGCCTTGTTCATCGACAGTGCGGCGAAGCCCACGTTGACGCGGTCCAGAAAACTCACGAAATACAGCAGCATGACAAACGGGATGATCCGCAGCATCAGCTTGCGGGACACCCGGCTTTCGAGTTCGGAAATCATTGTCTCCTCCTTGGAGGCTTGAGCATTGCTCTTTTAAAAATGGACTATGTCTGTGCGTGGTCCGGCCGCCGCTGTTCCTGCTTTTATGGTTTTCGGCTGGCAGACCGGAGTGCCGACGCTCCTCGATACGAAGCCGTGTCGCCAAGTTCGGCTTCGATCAGTCACAGCGCAGCGCCTCCGACAAACGCGGCACGCCGACTGCGTCCTCGCGACATATCGGTAGAGCGGAACCTTCGCTGCGGCGGCCGCCGCCTTGGCCGTGGCCAGCGAAAGCGCGAGGATCGCGTCCGCGCCCAGGCGCGCTTTCGTCGGTGTGCCGTCGAGCTGGATCATGCGGTTATCAATGCTCGTCTGCTCGTGGACGTCGAAGCCCGGCAAAGTCTGCCGCAGCTCGCCGTTGACATGATCGACAGCCAGCCTGACAACTTACCGCCATACCGGAATTTGCCGCCCTCAATGCGGGCCATTACACGCCTCACAGGATTTGAGCAATGCGCAGCAGATTGGTCGTGCCGGGGGTGCCGAAAGGCACGCCCGCGGAAATCACGACGGTCTGTCCTGTTTCGCCAAATCCTTCTTCGCGCACGGTCTGGCAGGCGAGTTCGCTGACTTCCTGCACGTCGATGACCTCGTCGCAGAGAACTGGATGCACGCCCCACGCCAGGGCGAGGCGCCGGGCGGTGATCTGTCTCGGCGTCATGCCGACAATCGGCGCGCATGGCCGTTCGCGCGCCATGCGCAAGGCCGAGTAACCGGAACTCGTGTACGCAACTGTCGCCACCGCGTTAAGCAGGCCGGTGACGTGCCGCATCGCGTAGCCGATCGCGTCCGACGCGCTCGCACGGGGCGCCGCGTGCGACGCCGCGATCACTTCGCGGTAGTAGGGATCACGCTCGGTCTGCGAGATGATGAGGTCCATCATTCGAACGGCTTCCACCGGATATTTGCCGCTTGCCGATTCGGCCGAGAGCATTACCGCGTCAGCGCCGTCGTAGATGGCAGTGGCGACGTCCGACGCTTCGGCGCGTGTCGGGACCGGCGCCGCGACCATCGATTCGAGCATCTGCGTTGCAACGATCACCGGCTTGCCCGCCTTGCGGCAGGCGCGAACGATGCGCTTCTGGATCGCCGGCACCTGTTCAGCCGGCATCTCCACGCCGAGATCCCCGCGCGCGACCATCACGGCGTCGGCTTCTTCGACGATGGCCTCGAGGCCGCCGATCGCCGCCGGCTTCTCGAGCTTCGCCACAATGCCGACGCGATCGCCGACGATCCTGCGGACCTCCACGATGTCCTCGACACGCTGCACGAACGACAGCGCGAGCCAGTCGATGCCGAGCGTCATGCCGAACTCGAGATCGCGGCGGTCCTTCTCCGTCATTGCGGATAGCGGCAGCACGACGTCCGGGACGTTCACGCCTTTGCGCTCGGAAAGAGGGCCGCCCACGACGACGACAGTTTCCGCGAAGTCAGGGCCGCAGCGTTCGACGCGCAACTGGACGCGCCCGTCGTCGAGCAGCAGGTTGGTTTGCGGCTTGAGCGCCGCAAAGATTTCCGGATGCGGCAGCGAAACACGCGCGCTGTCGCCGGGCGTCTGTGCGTCGAGATCGAGTCGAAACGCAGCGTTCTTTTCCAGCACGATCGGGCCGTTTGCAAATGTGCCGATGCGCAGCTTCGGACCCTGCAGATCGAGCAGCACGCCGATCGGCCGGCCCGCGTCTTCTTCGATCGAGCGAATGATGTCAAGACGTCGTTGATGATCGTCGTGCGTGCCATGGCTGAAATTCAGGCGGAAGACATCGGCGCCCGCGTTGAACAGCGCTTCGATGGTGTCGCGGCTGGTGCTCGCGGGGCCCAACGTCGCGACGATTTTGGCATTACGGTGGCGGCGCATCTCTATCGACTCCGGGAAAAATCGCCGTGCTGAGCGGCAATGAAGATGGCACGAAAATCGTTGACGTTGGTCAGCGTCGGCCCGGTGATGACCGAGTCGCCCAGCGCCTGGAAGAAACCGTGCGCGTCGTTGTTTTCAAGGCGCTCGGATGGACGGATACCGCGCTCGCTGGCGCGTTTCAATGTGTCCGGACGCAGCAGTGCGCCCGCGATTTCTTCCTGACCGTCGACGCCGTCGGTGTCGCCCGCGATGGCGAACACGCCCGGCTCGCCTTTCAGCGCGATCCCGAGCGACAGCAGAAATTCGACGTTGCGGCCACCGCGACCATCGCCGCGAATCGTGACGGTCGTCTCACCGCCGGACAGCAGGATGCAGGGCGCCTGGAAGGGCTGTCCGCGGCGGCTGACCTGTCGGGCGATGCCCGCCATGACTGCGCCTACGTCGCGGGCTTCGCCTTCAATGGCGTCGCTGAGAATGTGGACGTCGATGCCGGCCGCGCGCGACTGCCTGGCAGCCGCTTCGAGCGCGAGTTGAGGCGTCGCGATCAGATGCGTTTCGATGTTGGCGAGACGCGGATCGTCCGGCTTCAGCGTTTCCGTGCAGCCGCTCTCAAGCAACGCGATGGCCGTAGGCGAAGCACAGATTTCATAGCGACGCAGTACCCCGAGCGCATCGGCGCACGTCGACGTGTCGGGAACAGTCGGACCCGAGGCGATGTCGGCAATGACGTCGGCGGGCACGTCCGAGATGATCAGGTTGACCACGCGCGCCGGATGGCAAGCCGCCGCGAGCCGGCCGCCCTTGATGGCCGACAGATGCCGGCGCACGCAATTCATTTCGGAAATCGTCGCGCCGCTGGCAAGCAACGCCTGATTGATTTCCTGTTTGTCCTGCAACGTCAGTCCTTCGGCGGGAAGCGGAAGCAGCGACGAGCCGCCGCCGGAGATCAGGCAAATGACCAGATCGTCGGCAGTGAGTCCCGAGACGAGTTCGAGCATGCGTTGCGCAGCCTTCAAACCGTTCTCGTCGGGTACGGGATGCGCGGCTTCGACGATCTCGATCCGCTCGCACGGCACGGCGTATCCGTAGCGCGTGACGACGAGACCTTCCAGCCTGTTCGTCCAGTGTTCTTCGACGGCGCGCGCCATTGCCGCGGAAGCCTTGCCCGCACCGATGACGATGGTGCGTCCGCGCGGCGCTTCAGGAAGGAAGTCGGGCACGCGCAGCGCGGGTTGTGCCGTGGTGATCGCGGCTTTGAACATGTTGTGCAACAGGCCGTCGACGTCGAAATCGCTGTTGACGGCGTCGCTGCCTGGCAGCGTGAGTTGAGCGGTGGCTTTCATCTCTGCTCTCGCAAAGAAAGGGAGCACCGGAGTGCGTAGGGCTTGAACATCGTGTCTTTTGTCTTCTGCCTTTGATTCGCCGCGCTCGGGACGAGCCGGGCCACGGCCGCCGCATGGCGGACCGTGTAGACCCGGCTCCAGTGAGCCTCTGATGAGATTTACGCCGCGTTCGCAGCGGGCGCGGCGGCTTGCTCGATGAAGGCGCAGACGGCGGCCGTCACCTGGGCGGTCGTCGCCGTGCCGCCCAGGTCGCCGGTATGCAGCGACGGGTTCGCGGTCACGGCTTCCACTGCCTGCATCACGCGCTTCGCGGCATCGGCTTCGCCCAGATGTTCGAGCAGCATGACGACCGACCAGAACGTGCCGACCGGATTCGCGAGACCCTTGCCCATGATGTCGAACGCGGAGCCGTGAATCGGCTCGAACATCGACGGAAAGCGGCGTTCCGGATCGATGTTGCCGGTCGGCGCAATGCCGAGGCTGCCGGCGAGCGCGGCGGCGAGATCGCTGAGAATGTCGGCGTGCAGATTGGTGGCGACGATCGTGTCGAGGCTTGCGGGACGGTTGATCATGCGCGCGGTCGACGCATCCACCAGTTCCTTGTCCCACTTCACGTCCGGGAATTCCTTCGAGATTTGCAGCGCGATTTCGTCCCACATCACCATGGCGTGACGTTGCGCGTTGCTCTTCGTGATGACGGTCAGCAACTTGCGCGGACGCGACTGCGCGAGGCGGAACGCGAAGCGCATGATGCGCTCGACGCCGGCGCGGGTCATGATCGACACGTCCGTCGCGGCTTCAATGGGATGACCCTGGTGCGCGCGGCCGCCCACGCCGGAATATTCGCCTTCCGAGTTTTCGCGCACGATCACCCAGTTCAGGTCTTCGGGCTTGCAGCGCTTGAGCGGCGCGTCGATGCCGGGCAGGATGCGCGTCGGGCGGACGTTCGCGTACTGGTCGAAGCCCTGGCAGATCTTCAGACGCAGGCCCCACAGCGTGATGTGATCGGGGATGTCCGGGTCGCCGGCCGAGCCGAACAGAATCGCGTCCTTGTCGCGGATCGCGTCGAGTCCGTCCGCCGGCATCATCATGCCATGCTGGCGATAGTAGTCGCCGCCCCAGTCGAAGTTTTCGAATTCGAACGCGAACGACTTCGTGGTCTTCGCGAGTGCGTCGAGAACTTGCGCGCCGGCCGGCACGACTTCCTTGCCGATGCCGTCGCCGGGAATGGTCGCGATGCGATAGGTTTTCATGCTGTGTCTCCGTCCTTCGTGTGTTTGCGGTGTGACTGAACTCTACCTACATCTGAATGCAAAAACCGGTGCTAGAATAAAAGCATCTTTAACTAAAATTCATAAATTAAAAGCCATGCGCGACACCGTCCATCCCGCGGATCTCAGCTTTTTTTCGACGCTCGCGGCGTGCGGCAGTCTGAGCGCGGCGGCGCGAGAATTGGGGCTCACGGCCGCGGCGGTCAGCAAGCGGCTCACGCAGATGGAAAGCCGCGCGGGCGTGGCGCTCGTCAACCGCACGACACGCCGGATGATGCTCACGCCCGAAGGCGAGCTGTATCTTCAGCATGCGCGCAGGATTCTCGACGAGATCGACGAGCTGGCAGAACTGCTGGGCACGGCGAAGAAGAGTCCGAAGGGACTACTGCGTGTGAACGCAACACTCGGGTTCGGACGCAGCCATGTAGCGCCAGCGATTTCGCGCTTTGTCTTGAAATATCCGCAGGTCTCGGTTCAGCTTCAACTGTCGGTCACGCCGCCGCCGCTCACGGACGACACCTTCGACGTCTGTATCCGCTTCGGCGAGCCGCCCGATACGCGAGTGGTCGCGCGGCGTCTCGCGGGCAACCGGCGGTTGCTGTGTGCTGCGCCTTCGTACATAGCGTCGCGGGGGATGCCGATGACGGCGCACGACCTCACGCGGCACAACTGCATCGGCATTCGCCAGGGCGACGAAGCTTATGGCGTGTGGCGCCTGACCTCGGGCAGAGGCGCGTCGCGCAAGACTGAGGCGGTGCGGGTCAATGGAACGCTGACCACGAACGATGGCGGAATCGCCGTGAAGTGGGCGCTGGAGGGACACGGCGTTCTGATGCGGGCTGAATGGGACATCGAGCAATATCTGGCTGACGGCTCATTGGTCCAGGTTCTGCCCGATCACGACACGCCGAACGCGGACATCTTCGCGGTCTATTCGCAGCGGCATCAAATGTCGAACCGCATTCGTGCGTTCGTCGACTTCATCGCGCAGGATCTTGGAAGTGAAGCGGGCGAACCCGCCTAGACGGTTCGGCCCTTGGCGGATCATGTGACGATTTTGCTGCCGGACAGCATGACGGGTTTGATGGCGCGGTGGTCCTGCGCGACGATGTTGTTCAGGTATTTGTTTTGGCCGATCTTGATCGGCGTCGGTCGCCCGGCACTGCTACTTTTTCGGTGACGACCAACGTCGATCTTTTTGCCCGTTGATCTGCGCGGCGCAATAAGGCCGTAACCGCTAAAATTGCGGTTTTCGCCCGGAATACGCCAATGTCTTTTGCCTCGCTTGGCCTGATCGAACTCTTGCTGCGCAATGTGCAAGACCTCAATTACCAGACACCTACGCCGGTGCAGGCCAAGGCGATTCCTGCTGTGCTCAGTGGCAAGGACGTCATGGCTGAGGCACAGACCGGCACCGGCAAAACGGCGGGTTTTGCGCTGCCGCTGTTGCAACGGCTCGTGCAGCACGGCCCGGCTGTGTCCAGCAACCGCGCGCGCGTTCTGGTGCTGGTGCCCACGCGCGAACTGGCCGAACAGGTGCTGCAAAGCTTTATCGAATACGGCAAAGGCCTCGACTTACGATTTCTGGCCGCCTACGGCGGCGTGAGTATCAACCCGCAGATGATGAAGTTGCGCAAAGGCGTCGACGTGCTCGTTGCCACGCCGGGCCGTCTGCTGGATCTCAATCGCCAGAACGCCGTGCAGTTCGATCAGGTACAAACGCTGGTGCTGGATGAAGCCGACCGCATGCTGGACCTGGGCTTTGCGCGCGAACTCAACGCCGTCTTTGCTGCCTTGCCCGCTCAGCGCCAGACTCTGTTGTTCTCCGCCACGTTTACCGACGATATCCGCGCCATGGCGACGGACATTCTGCGCGGCCCGGTCAATATCAGCGTCAGCCCGCCCAATGCCACGGCCAGCAAGATCAGGCAGTGGGTGGTGCCGGTGGATAAAAGGAACAAGCCTGAGCTCTTCATGCACCTCGTGGCTGAGAACAACTGGAAGCACGCGCTGGTGTTCGTCAAAACCCGCAATGGCGTGGATTACCTCGCGGCCATGCTGGACGAAGCGGGTTATGCGGTCGACACCATCCACGGCGACAAACCGCAACCCGCGCGCCTGCGTGCGCTGGAGCGCTTCAAGACGAGCGAAGTACACATGCTGGTAGCCACCGATGTGGCCGCGCGCGGGCTCGATATCGACGACCTGCCGCTGGTGATCAACGTCGATCTGCCGATCGTGGCGCAGGACTATGTGCACCGTATTGGCCGTACGGGCCGCGCGGGCGCCAGCGGCGTGGCGGTGTCCCTTGTGTGTGCCGATGAAGCGCCGCAACTGGCCGCGATTGAAGCGTTGATCCGGCAAACGCTGCGTCGTGAAGAAGAGCCGGGTTTCGAAGCCGAACACCGCGTGCCGGAAACCAGCGCGACGGGCCAGATCATCAGGAAACCGAAGAAACCTAAGAAGCCCAAAGTGCCGCAAGCTGCACCGGGCGGCAAGCAGGTGGTCAGCAAAAAGCTGCGCCCGCAAATTGGCGAAAACAAACGCAAGCCCGCGGCGCAGCGCGCTGTGGCCGGGGGTAAAGGCGCAAGCTTGTCGAGTGCTAACCCATTCAGCGTGCAAAAGCCGGGCAGCAAACCCGCCAGCAAACCCGCAGCGAGTTCACGTAAGCCGGCGGGCAAACCGGCTGGTGGTCGCGGCAAACGTCCATCCTGATCCGTGGGGACGGGGAACGCCAGCCCGGAAACAGGCTGGCGGTTTTGCGGCCCGTTGGAAGACAGCGGCGCGGCTTTTGCGTGCAGCGGGTTGGGGGTAACTGCGCGTGAATCAGGTGGACGCGGGCGGCGCCGACCTCATTGTGGGCGTCGTCGCTGTCGCAACGCATTATGGGTTACAGGTCATTGCGGAAGGCGTCGAGACCGAATCCCACCACGCTGCGTTGCTCGCAACGGGAGTGCCATTCGCACAAGGATATCTCTATCAAAGGCCGGTGAGAGCGGGGCAGTTCGCGCAGCGGCGGCATGAAATAGCGATGGTCTCCTGAACAAGCGCCCCGCGCGAAGCTTTGCAACAACCGTGCGACGGACCGATGCGGCCGAAAGGGCAGCGGCGCGTGGGCTCAACCGGAAACGGGCAGCGCAAGCTGCCCATATGGGTCGTCGCACGCGGCCTCATAAAGCCTTCGATGCTCGACGCGATTGAGCGGCCCGTCGCGTCACCTCAATCACCGCTGTCGATCGGAGCCAGCGCCTTTTGTGGCACTGGTCGCGCTCGCCAAGCCAAGCCAAGCATGCCGGTCAAAAGATGTACCTGTTATTTTTGGAAATAATTAGGGCCGAGTGTTTGTTGCCTAGCGCACACGTGACAGTTTTATGACGCGTTACTTTCGGTACTGGAAAACCTGTCAGTTTCCGCAACGGAGGGATTTTTTGACGGCCCACCAACTCGACCTGGTGGGTTTTTTTTCGTTTGTTCAAAAAGCCGCTAGCAACTGAATTGCCGTCGATCGACGTTCCCTTCGATGTGCTGGACGGTCTCTCAATCGCGGCGCGAAAAACGCCTTGTCGTCGCGGAGGGCAACTCACCGAACATGACACGATAGTCATGCGCGAAGCTGCTGAGGTGCCAGAAGCCCCATTTCGTTGCTGCCGACGTCACGGACTCGCCGACCCTCAATTGCCGTCGCACGTGATTCAGGCGCACCGCCCGAAGGTATGCGATTGGATTAAGGCCAAGCGCTTCCTGGAAGGCGTACTGCAACGTCCTTCTGCTGACGCCCAACTGCACGCACAGCTCGGCAATCGATAATGGACAACTCGCGGGGTTCTGAAGATTTTCCTGCACCGAATTCACAAGCGACCAGTATTTTGTCGGGCCGACAGTGGTGGCTGCAGCACCCGGAGCAACCGAAATGACTTCGGAAATCGCATAGAGGATCGTTCTTTCGAGAAGCTCGATGCGCTCGTCAGTGTCTGCCTGTTCGCCGGGCGATGATTGTGCGGCGGCAGCGAGCGTCTGCTTGAGAAGGTCGCGCAGGTTGCCTGCGGTTTCGGCGGCCATTGGGATGAGCGGGCCCATCGGTCGGGAAACCAGCGACGTTCCTAACACACGCATCGAATCCGACGACAGCTTCTCGGGTTCTATTTCGACATTCACGAGAACATGCCGGTCCGGCGAGAAGAACTCGAACTCAGAGCCGCTGGAGAAGACATGCAGGCTGTCACGTTCGCTTTTTTCTCCACACATTCTGGCGTGGCCTTCCAGCTCCAATGGAACGGCGACAGCCAACCTGTTAGAAGGCACCGACCCTTGCTGCATGATGACTTTGTCCAACTGCTCGACCAGCAACCTGATCCCGCCGAGTGAAACGATGGACGACGAGCCGTGGAAGAGACCGCGTGAGATCTGCGTGTATTGGAGGCTCCAGCCGTCGAATGCACGTGCCTGCTCGTCCACGTCGGTAAATGAGCTAAATGCGACCGTGCGTGCCAGAAGCCGGGCACTCGAAGAAGTCGTCGAAACGGGGGGCATACTCATCAGAGAAAAGCGGGGTGCCGCATCATGTGATCTTTCGTCCATGGACGATAACGCGCCGTGGAGGCAAATCAGATGCCCGTGCAAACCCTTACTTGCCGAAATACGATAGTGCTCAAAAAAGCGGTCTTCTAGAGTGAGATCAACCCGCAAGCCGCGACCTTCGCCTGGGGATTCGGCGATACCGTCGCGGGGTGACGCGGGATGTGCGGCTCTACGGAGACAGAAAGATGGACATGAAAGCGCGAACTGCCGATGAAGGCCTTTTGACCTCCTCAATCAACCCTTCGCGACTTCAGGACCGAAAGGTCTTGATCACCGGCGGCGCGGGCGGCATGGGTCGCGCCGCGTCGCTGCTATTCGCACGACACGGCGCCGAACTGGCAATCATCGATATCGCGCGGGATGCGGGCGAACAGGTGGTGGACGAGATCCGCAGCAAAGGCGGCCGCGCAACGTTTTATCAGGCGGACGCATCGAGCTCTGAACAGATCGGCGCTGCGGTCCGCGCGGCCACCGAGTCGCTCGGATGGGTCGACTGCCTGTTCAACCACGCGGGAACAATTGTGGTGAAGCCGCTGCACGAGACCACGGACGAGGACTACGACCGGCTCATGGCGATCAACGCCCGGTCCGCCTTCCTCACCTGCCGGGCTGTGCTACCGGGAATGGTCGCGCGCGGCAAAGGCAGCATTGTCATTACGTCATCAATCGGCGGCGAGAAAGGGTTCGCGCTTGAAAGCGTGTATTGCATGACGAAGGGGGCGGTCCTGCAACTCGCTCGTTCCATCGCAGCTGAGTACCGAGGCAATGGCATCCGCTGCAACGCGATCTGCCCGGGATTCGTCCGTACCGCTCATGGCCTTCGTGAGATCGATGAGCTTGACCGGCTGGGCCAGAAATGGGAAGACGCGGGCCTCGCCGACACTCAGGTCCGCATTTGCGAAGCCGAAGAAGCAGCATCGGCGGCACTTTTCCTTTTGTCGGATGACGCCAGTTTCATCAACGGCGCCGCCCTTTATGTTGACAACGGCTGGTACTCCAAAGGCTAGTCGTCAGCGAAAGTTATCGAATCACCGAAGTGCAGACAGCCAGGAGTTCGAAATGACTCACAGAGAAAAATCACGATCTGAAGCACGCGAGAGCGAAGACAGCAGATTGCTGGCGCTAGGCTATCAGCCGCAATTTCGCCGCGTTCTCGGTCTCTTCGCCGACTTTTCCCTCGGCTATTCCTATATGAGCCCGATGGCAGGCGTGTTTGCCCTGTTCTCGACAGCGCTCATGGCCGCTGGACCGGCCTTCTTCTGGACGATGCCGGTGGTGCTCGCGGGCCAGGCGTTCGTATGCCTGGTATTCGCGGAGGCAGCGTCTGCCTATCCGATCGCCGGCGGCATCTATCAATGGGCGCGCCAGTTCGGTGGAACGCGTTGGGGATTCCTGACAGCGTGGATTTATCTGTTCGCACTCGTTGGAACCGGGGCTGGCATCGCTGCCGGCGGAGCGCCTTTCCTCGCCAGCCTTCTGGGCGCGCCCGCGACGCCGACGTTCAACGCGATCGCGGGCATTGCGATCGCCGCCATTGCGATAGCGGCGAACTTCGCAGGGACTCGCGTGCTGGCAAAAGCCACGGAAGTCGGGGTCTGGGCGGGCATCATTGGGCTCGTCGTGTGCGGCGTCTATATGCTCTTTTTCGCTCGTGTGCAGCCGCTTTCGATCATCTGGAATTCATATAACGTCGCACATGGGAACTATACGGCGGCACTGTTTTCGGCGGGCCTCATCGGCATCTGGATCTTCTATGGCTTCGAAGCCTGCGGAGATCTGGCGGAGGAAGTCGAAGGGGCGTCCCACGCGGTACCGCGAGCCATGCTGCTGACTATCGTATGTGGCGGCACGTCCGCATTGCTCATGACGGTTGGCCTGCTGTTCGCGATTCCTGATCTGGCCGGCGCGCTCAGCGGCAAGGTTGCTGATCCAGCGAGCGCCGCGATCCAGCAGGCAATGGGCCCACTGGGTCTGAAGATCACGATGGTGTGCCTGCTTGCCGTGGTGGTCAGTGCGGTCGCGTCGGTCATCGCCTCGATCAGTCGCCTGATGTTCTCGCTTGGCCGGGACAACATGATCATCGGCGCCCGCTTCCTGGGACGACTCAGCCGAACGCGCCAGCAACCCGTTCCTGCGATCTGGACGACGTCTGGACTGACCATTCTTGTTCTGTCGGTCGGGTTCATCTCCGCCAATGCAGCGACGCAGATCATCAGCTTCGCCACGACCGGGATTTACGCGGCGTTCCAGATGGTGGTGGTCGCCTCTCTGGTCTCCAGTCTTAGAGGTTGGCGTTCCGACGGCGCTTTTCAACTTGGTGTGAAAGGGATTGTCATCAAGATTATCGCGCTGGCTTTTGGAATCGCTTCGATCATCGATCTTGCCTGGCCGAGAACGCCCGAAGCAGGCTGGTTCGCCAACTGGCTCATTGTGATTTCCATGGTCGTCATTGTCGTTGCCGGCTTGATCCAGATGGCCAGGCTCGAGTTGCCATCGAACAGATTAACGATGGAATAAAGTACGACCGCGCATCGTGTCGATGCACACTCGTTAAGTGATGGAATCTCGGCCGCTTGCGCGCGACGCTAGTGTTAATCCGTAGAAATGAAAGCGGAGTTTTGACGCAAAATGTTTGTGGCCACTTTTGTCCGGAGTGTAGACGCGGCGATATAAGGGGCGAGTCGCAAGCTTTAGGAATGAATGTGAAGAAAAAGGTAATCCGATGCAGAAGGTACCGGCTCGGATTTTCGACATTCCTCTGATCGAGGTGCTTGTCATGAAAATGCTTCATTCACTCATCGCGGCCTCCGCGCTCTGCATGGCCCCGCTCGTCGCCAATGCGCAGCAAACCGTCAAGATCGGCGTTTCTGCGCCGCTCACTGGGCTGGGCGCGGCCAATGGCAAGGACATCGAGAACGGCGTGCGTCTGGCGGTGGAAGAGGCGAACGCGCAACACCCCAACATCGGCGGACAGCCGATACAGTTTGAACTCGCATCGGTCGACGATCAGGGCGATCCGCGCGTCGGAGTGCAAGTAGCGCAGAAGCTCGTAGACGACGGTGTCGTGGTCGTGGTCGGCTATTACAACTCCGGCGTCGCGCTTCCCTCTTCGCCGATCTTCGCGCGCGCGGGTATCCCGCTAATCGATCCCGCGGCGACCAATCCGGCAATTACGCGCCAGGGCTTGAATAACGTGTTCCGCATCATCGCGACCGATACGCAGAACTCGGGCAACGCAGGCACCTATGCCGTGAAGGTCACACAAGCGAAGCGGATCGCGGTAATGGACGACCGGACTGCATTCGGACAAGGCGCGGTCGAAGAATTCAAGAAGGCCGCGAAGGCGGCCGGCGGTCAGATCGTGGCCGAAGAATATACCAACGACAAAGCTGTCGAGTTCAACGCGCAACTGACGAACATCAAGTCGGCCAACGCCGACCTGCTGTACTTCGGCGGACTGGATGGCCAGGCGGGCCTGATCGTCAAGCGCATGAAGCAGCTCGGTTTGCACGCACAATTTGTTGGTAGCGGCGGCATTGCCGATAGCGTCTTCATCGGTAATGCAGGAAGCGCAGCCGAAGGCGCGATGGCTTGGGAATATGGCCGACCTGTCGATTCATTGCCCGAAGGCCGCGCATTTGCGGAAAAATTCAAGAAACGCTTCGGCGCGGACACGCTGACGTACGCGCCCTTCGCCTACGACTGCGCGGCACTCGCCATCACAGCCATGAAGCAGGCGAATTCGGTGAAGCCGGCGGTGTTCATGCAAACGCTCCGCACGATTCAATACAACGGCATTACCGGTCATATCGCGTTTGATAAATACGGCGATCTGAATAATCCGACGTCGACGCTTTATCAGGTCAAGTCGATGAAATGGCAACCGGTGACGACCATTGGTGCGGAAAAGTGAACGAGGTCGCTGCACATCGGCATGATTGAAGTGACGCAGCCGGAACACTCGCGCGAGAAACCGCTCGATAGTGCAACGGGAGCGACCGTTCCGAAACACGGTTGCTTTTCTTTTCGCGCACCTTTCGCAGTTCCCTCGATCGTCCTGCAACAGAATTTCATGTCTCGGCAAGCCCGTTTCGTCTGCGCAATTCCCGGATCAGTGATGCCGCGCGCCTTTGCCGCGTCGGCGTGACGCAGCGCCGCGTCGGCGGGGATTGAACTCATCACGATCAGCACGCTGCCGGCGCGCATCGCTGTCATTACGCCGTGCTCGCCAAGCAGAATGCTGTCGCACGCCGGCCCCGAACTCAGCATGCAGATCACGACGTCGGCGTCGCTCACGGCGTCGCTTGCGTGGTCGGCGATGCCGACGCCCGCCGGGGCGAGCGCCGCCGTTTTGTCGCGGGTGCGGTTTCAGGCGGCGACGCGGTAGCCGGCTCCGGCTATCCGGCGACCCATGGGCGAACCCATGATGCCGGTGCCAAGAAAGCCTACGACAAGGGACGCGCGCATCATGACTGCTCGCGGGCGCCGAAGCGTACCGCGTGCTCGGCGACGATCAGCGCCGGAAAACCCGCGCGAAAGCGCTCCAGATGCGCAGTTGCAAGTGCGCGTCGAAAGCCGCGTGATCGTCGTACACCTCGTAAAACACGACTCGCGGCGGCGTTTCGTCGATCCGGACGATATCGAACTGACGGCAGCCGGCCTCGTCGGCGAGAGAGTGCCGCGCGTCGTCGCGGGCGAGCGCGAGAAAGTCCGCAAGACAGTCGGACTTCACCTCGAACTCCGCGATGACCACAAACGGTTTCAATGCCAGGTTCGCCGCACGTTCGTGGTCGCATTGCCCGCGCTCGTGCTTCCATTCCTGATTCGAAGCGCCGTGATGGAGGGCATCGCGACGGCGACCGAAGTCTCGACGATCGGCATCGCGTACTCGCTCCTGATCGGGCTGCTGATCTATCGTGGCGGGCTGACGTGGAAGTCGGTTCTTCCGATGCTGCTTCAGACCGCGGCGCTCTCCGGCGCAATCCTTTTCATTGACGACGCGGCGAGCGCGATGGGCTGGGCGCTGACGCAGTCTGGCTTCTCCCACGACCTCTCGAAAGCGGAGGTAGATCCTCGGCACAAACGGGAAGGACTATTAATCCAGTCGATGAGCGAGCTGAGCTCCGATAAATCGAGTTCTCTGTGAGCTTTCCGAAAGTACATCGAAGGCACGTCCGCCGACATTTGCGACTAGCTATGCAAATGGGGGGCCGGTCTCAAGCCGATGATGTCGCGCGCCTGCGCCGGCGTGGCCGGCTCGTAACCCATCTCGCGCACGAGCCGCACGATGCGTTCAGTCAGTTGCACATTCGTCGCGAGTTCGCCGGGCCCGTAGTACAAGTTGTCTTCGAGACCCACGCGCACGTGTCCGCCCAGCAGGAGCGAATTCATCGCCGAAGGCAGTTGCGCGGGGCCAATGCCGCTGACGCAAAAGATACTGCCTTTGGGCAAGAGATCCACCATCGAATGCAATACGCGCGGCGTATAGGGCATGGCGTTCTGGAAGCCACGATGCGCGCCGAGCACGATGTTGACGAAGAACGGTTCCGTATCGAAACCGGCGGCCGTGAGCGCCGCCACGTCCTGGACGATGTGCGTCGGGCTGAACACTTCCCACTCGGGTTTGATGCCGCGCTTTTTCATTTCCGCCGCGAGTTGCTTCGAGCGCTGCGGCGAGGTGTGCATCAGCAGTTCCTTGTCATCGAAACTCGCGATGATGGTGGTCGCGTCGAGCGTGCACATTTCCGCGCCCGCTTCGAGTCCCTTCAGCCGCTCCTCCCAGAGAATCTCCCAATATCCGTTCGGCGCCTGCGCGATCATGTCGCCGTGCACGCCGCCGCCGGTCGAGTTGTTGATGACGATGTCGCATTGCGCGCGAATGCGAGCGTTGATGTCGCGATAGATCGCGGGATCGCAAGTCGCGCCGTCGTCGGGGCGGCGCGCGTGAATCGCCACCACGCTCGCGCCCGCGTTGAAACAGTCGTACACGTCGCTGGCGATTTCGTCGGGTTGCGTCGGCAAGTTCGGGTTCTGCTTCTTGCTAGCCATGCCGCCGGTCGGTGCAATGGTCACGATGACTTTCGGTTTACTCATGGGTGCCGTCTCCGCAAGATGTTGTTGCGCTTGGCCAAATTTATTTGACCAAGGAACAGTTGTTTGTTGTTCAGCGTACAATGAAATTTATTCCCGCTTCGTGGACGCATCAACCTGGGGATAACCTGAGCCTGGTCTGTCTGGCTCGCGCTTGCCGCTTCAACCCTCTCATGGACGCCGCCATATGAATGAACCGCTTTCGCGCAAGGGCCGCATTCAGACCGTGCTCGGCCTGATCGAACCCGAAGCGCTCGGTCCAGCGCTGATGCACGAGCATCTGCTGATCGATCTCGTGCCGCCGCGTCTCGCCGAAGACGCCGATCACGATCAGACCGACATCGACATCTGCAATTGCTGGAAGATCAACTACGGGCAGTTGCGGTCGCTGAAAAACTATCGGCTCGACCAGAAGGAAGTGGCGATCGAGGAAGTGGCGGAATTTCGCGCGGCTGGCGGGGCGGCCATCGTCGATCTGACCACGGGCGGGCTAAAGCCCGATCCCGAAGGGCTCGCGCATATTGCGCGCGAAACGGGCGTGCATGTGGTGATGGGCTGCGGCCACTACGTGCACGAGTATCAGGACCCCGCGAACGCGCAGCGCAGCATCGACGACTTCGCGCGCGAGATGATCGGGCAGATCACGGAAGGCGCGTGGGGCACGCAGGTACGCGCGGGCATCATCGGGGAGATCGGCTGCCAGTCGCCGTGGACCGATCTGGAAAGGCGCGTCGTGCACGGTGCGCTGCTCGCGCAGCAGGACACGGGCGCGGCGCTCAACATTCATCCAGGCCGTCACGCCGATCAGCCGCAGGAACTCGTCGATACGATCCGGCGTCTGGGTTTTCCGCTGGAGCGCGTCATCATCAGTCACATAGACCGCACGATTTTCGACGACGAACGGCTGCTGCGCCTCGCCGACTCGGGCTGCGTGATCGAATTCGATCTGTTCGGTTGGGAGCAGAGCGCCTATCCGATGTCAGACATCGACATGCCCAACGACGGCGCGCGCCTGCGCATGGTGCGCTCGCTGTTCGACCACGGACACGCGGAGCGCGTGCTCATCAGCCACGACATCTGCACGCGCACGCGTCTGGGCCGGTACGGTGGCCATGGTTATCAGCACATCTTCGCCAATATCGTACCGCGCATGCTGCGGCGTGGCTTCACGCAGGAAGAAATCGACGCGCTGCTCACGCGCAATCCGCGCCGTCTGCTGACGTTCGTTTGAAGTGGCTCGACTGCATAACTTACTTCGCGAGCATGCGTTCCATGCCCGCGATGGTGACTTCCACGAAGGTCTCGAAGCTCGAATCGAGTGGCACCTCGCTGCCGCTTTGCCAGCGCACGATGAACGCGCGGTTCGCGAGCGCGGGGAGATGACGCGCGAGCGTTGGGTATTCGAGTGCGCGGATGTCGTGGACCTTTTCCTGCAGCTGGTTCGTCCAGACCTCGAGATCGTCGGTGGGAAGTGGCGCGAATTCGAGTGTCGCGAACCCGACCATGCTAGCGACCACGACGTTGTACATGTCGGCGAGCCGCGCTTCGTCGTAGCCCGCCTGCAACAGCACCGCGAGAATGCGGTCAATCAGCAGCGGGCTCAGGCTCGCATTCGACACGAGTTGCGCGCCTACCAGTTGGGCGACGTTCGGATGCTGCTGCACTGACCTGCGGTAGCGGCGGAACAACTCGCGAAACCAGTCCTGCCAACTGAGCTTGCCGATTTCCGGCGCGACGCCCGCCATAGTCGCCTCGACCACTGCCGCGAGCAGCGCGTCGCGATTGGGCACGTGCCAATAGACGGCGGTCGGATAGACATCGAGCTGGCGCGCCACTTCGCGAAGGCTGAAGGCCGTGAGGCCATTCTGATCGATCTGGCCGATCGCCACCGCGACGATGCGTTCGCGCGTGAGCGCCTTGTCGGCGGCCGTAGCTTTCTTTGGGGCCGCGCGGCCTGCGCGCTTCGCGGACGCTTCGGCTGAGGCTTTGGTCGACGTCTTAGGCGGAGCTTTCGTCGCGCGCCCCGTCCTGCCCGCATTCGCACTGTTCGCTGCGGCTTTCGTTGCGGCTTTCGTTGCAGGTTTCGACGTCTTCGCTGCGGTTTCCGTTGCGATCGTGGCTTTCTTCACATGTGATCCGTTATTCGATGAAGCGCCCGGCGCGCCACGCTGGCCATTGAGCTCAAGTGGGGTCGGGTTGGACAAGGTTTTCATTGTATACCGCACAACTGTCTCTTCACCGCGACGCCGGGCGCATCTCCATTTTTTTCCTGGTTGCGTTTCCGTTTCGATCGCTCTATAACCTCGTCTTGTTCACTGAACAATAAAACAATGTTCGAGGAACAGATAGGCGGAGGACAACGTTCAGCCGCGACATTCACACGACGGGCATCGGAGATCGTTATGAAATGGACAGTGTTGGGGAGCGCGATGGGCCTTATGGCGGCGAGTGCCGCTGCGCACGCGCAATCGTCGGTCACGTTGTACGGCGTGATCGATGATGGGCTCACGTTCGTGTCGAATCAGGGCGGCCATCACGCGTACCGCATGGACGACAGCATCAGCCAGGGCGATCGCTTCGGCTTTCGCGGCGTGGAGGACCTGGGTGGCGGCCTGAAGGCGATCTTCAATCTCGAAGGCGGCTTCAACCCCAACACCGGTGCGTCGCGTCAGGGCGGTCTGGAATTCGGGCGACAAGCGTATGTCGGGCTGCAAAGCGATCGCTTCGGCACGCTCTCGCTCGGCCGCACCTACGACCAGATGACGACCACGCTGATCCGCTATCACTCGGGCTACTGGTCCGGAATCTACGCGTTCGACGCGGGCGATCACGATCGCATCTCCGGCAACTGGCTCAACAACGTCGTGACTTACGTGAGCCCGACCCTGCGCGGCCTGCGTTTTTCCGCGCAATACGCGTTCAATTCGCTCAGCGCCCCGGCTAACAACTACGGCGTCGCATACAGCCTGAGCGCGACCTACGAGCACGGTCCATTCAGCATCGGCGCGGCGACCACCAGCATTCACGACTACACGGTCACGCCCGGCAGCAGTCTTGGCGTTGGCAGTTTCCTCGGCGTCGATGTCGCGTTTGCGTCGCGAGCCGTGGTGGTCGATCGTTATCGCACGGCGGGCGTGGGCGCCTCGTACGACTTCGGCATTGTGGGTTTGTCGGGCCTGTACACGAATACGCGCTACGAGAAGGGCGCGAATGCGTCGACGATGCAAAGCTTCAACGCGGTCCTGCACGCCAATCTGCGCCCGGATCTCGTGCTCGCGGGCGGCTACGGTTATTCGAGGATGTCTCCGTATCAGTGGAACGAATTCAACGCGGTGCTCGACTATCTGCTGTCGAAGCGCACCGACGTGTATCTGAGCGCGAACTACGACAAGGCCAACGGCGGCGCACGCGCTGTATTGGTGACGCTGCCGATCTCGAGCAACGACAAGCAGCTTGCCGTGCGGGTGGGTATTCGCCACAAGTTCTGATTCTCGCCACTGCGCCAAGTCACTCCTTTTCCCTGTCTTCCTGCCGGACGCGATCATGAACAGCTCATCTCACGCAGCCCCCTTCGATGCCACCACGCCCGCCACACTGCGCGCCGAGCAACGGCGCGCCATCGGCGCAGGCATGGTCGGCTATATCCTCGAATGGTTCGACTTCGGCGTGTACGGTTTTCTCGCGGCGATCATCGCGAAGAACTTTTTCCCGTCGACGGACGAATTCACGTCGTTGCTGGCCTCGTTCGCGGTGTTCGGCGTGGGCTTCGTCGCGCGGCCGATCGGCAGTCTGGTGCTCGGCCGCATCGCTGACGTGCGCGGTCGTCACATCACGCTCGCCACGACGATGATTCTGATGGCGGCCAGCACCGTCGCGATCGGTTTCCTTCCCACGTACGAGCGCATCGGCGTCTGGGCGCCCGCTCTGCTGGTCGGGGCGCGTCTCGTGCAGGGTTTCGCGGCGGGCGGCGAGTGGGGCACGGCGGCGGCGTTTCTGGTGGAGTGGGGCGGCGCGAACCGGCGAGGCTTCTTCGGCGCGTTCCAGCAATCGAGCATTGCGGCGGGTCTGCTGCTGGGCTCGCTTGTCGCGGCCATTCTGAGTAGCGCACTCGACGCGAATGCGCTCGCCTCGTGGGGCTGGCGCATTCCGTTCTTTCTCGGTGCGTTGCTCGGGCCCGTGGGCATGTACGTGCGCCGCCGCGTGCAGGAGTCGCCGTCGTTCGAAAGCGAAGCGGCGCGCGCCCACACCCTGAGCGGCACGCAATTCGCGAAGTCGCTCTTTCACGCGTTTTCGTTCGTGATCTTCTGGGCCGTGAGTTCGTACATGGTCGCGGTGTATATGCCCACGTTTGCGAACAAGTACGCGCATATCTCACGCGCAGAGGCACTGTGGACGAGCACCGCCTCGCTCGCCACGGTGATGATTGTCGCGCCGCTCATGGGCGCGCTATCCGACCGCATCGGCCGCAAGCCCGTGCTGCTCGCGAGCTGCGCGTTCTTCGTGCTGCTTTCGTATCCGCTCTATGCATTCATCGTGTCGGGCATCGGCTTCAAGACGTTCTTCTGGACGCAATTGCTGATGAACGTGGTTTTCACGATGTACTCGGGCGCGGGTCCGGCGGCGCTCGCGGAAATGTTTCCGACGCGCGTGCGCTCCACGGGCGTGGCGTTCGGCGGCGCGCTCGCGACGATACTCGGAGGCTTCTCGCCGTTCCTCACCACGTGGGCGATCGCGTTGACGGGCGCAAGCGCCAATGCGGGCTGGCTGCTTGCGGGCAGTGCGCTGTTCACGCTGCCCGCGCTCGTGATGATGAAGGATCGTGCGCACGAAAAGTCGATCTGATGCGCGATCTGATTTGTCGCGCGAGCCGCTGCAAAACTCGCTGTGAAATTGTGTTGTTCACCGTACAATGAACTATTGTTTATAGATCCACCGTTCAACGAAGCAGGAAATCCAGAATGATGACGTCGATCCTTCCCGAAGCGCGGGATTCCGCCCGCAGCAAAGCCGCCACGGTCGGCGAGGCGCTTGCGGCTGCCGCCGCCGCGTACGCCGCGCGCAACCCGCAAAGCGCGCAGCAGTACGAGCGCGCGACCGAAGTCATGCCCGGCGGCAACACGCGTTCGGTGCTGTTTTACGAGCCGTTTCCGCTGACGATGACGAAAGGCGAAGGCTGTCGCCTGTGGGACGCGGACGGTCACGAGTACCTCGATTTCATCGCCGAATTCAGCGCGGGTATTTACGGCCATTCCAATCCACAGATTCGCGCGGCCATCGACGCCGCGCTCGACGATGGTCTGAATCTGAGCAGCCACAATCTGCTCGAATCGCGTCTGGCGAAAGCAGTGTGCGAGCGCTTTGCCTCGCTCGAAACGGTACGCTTCACGAACTCGGGCACCGAAGCCAATCTGATGATGCTGGCCACCGCGAAGGCGTTCACGCGGCGCGACAAGGTGATCGTGTTCGTGGGCGCCTATCACGGCGGCGTGCTCACGTTCGGGCGCGGCGCGAATATCGTCAACGTGCCGCACGACTTTCTCTACGCTGAGTACAACGATCTCGACAGTGTGCGGCGTTTGCTCGATGAAAACCCCGCTGAAGTCGCGGCAATTCTCGTCGAGCCGATGCAAGGCGCGTCGGGTTGCATCGTCGGCGAAATGGGCTTTTTGCAGGGCCTGCGCGAACTCGCAACCGCACACGGCGCGCTGCTGATGTTCGACGAAGTGATGACCTCGCGGCTCGCGCCGGGCGGCTTGCAAGCCGCGCTAGGCATCGCACCCGATCTCACGTCGCTGGGCAAGTACATCGGCGGCGGCATGTCATTCGGCGCATTCGGCGGGCGCGCCGACATAATGAAGCTGTTCGATCCGCGCCAAAGCGGCGCACTGCAGCACGCGGGCACCTTCAACAACAACGTAATGACGATGGCGGCGGGCTGGACCGGCCTCACGCAGATCTATACGCCTGACGCGGCGCGTGCGCTCACGACGCGCGGCGACGCGTTGCGCACGGCGTTGAACGCGCGCTTCGAAGCGGCAAACGTGGCGATGCGGTTCATCGGTATCGGCTCGCTGATGAATCTGCAGATCACCGGGCGACCGGTGCGTTCGGTGCGCGACATCGACGCATCGATGAACGTATTCAAGGACCTGTTCTTCTTCTATCTGATCGAGCAGGGCATTTATATCGCGCGGCGCGGTTATGTTGTGCTGAGCCTGCCGGTCGGCGATCCGGAGATGGCCCGCTTTGAAGCGGCGGTCGCGGGTTTCATCGAGCGCTATGGGCTCCTGCTGCCGCGCGGCAGCCAACCCGCGAGCTAACGCATGGGTCTCGTCGAACTGTCCGCGCCCGAATTGCGCAAGTTGATCGGCAGCAAGGCTGTATCGCGGGTCGAACTCACCGACGCGTGCATCGCGCGCATCGAGACGCTCGATCCGTACGTGAACGCCATGGCCGCGACCGACTACGACGCGGCCCGGCGCGCGGCGCGAGCGGCGGAAGACGTCGTGATGCGCGGCGCGCCGCTGGGCCTGCTGCATGGTTTGCCCGCCGGCATCAAGGATCTCGAAGCCACGGCCGGCTTGCTCACCACGCACGGCTCGCCGCTGTATCGCGACCTGGTGCCGAGCGAGGACAACCTGCTCATCGCGCGCTTGCGGGCAGCAGGCGCGATCGTCGTCGGCAAGACTAACGTGCCGGAACTGGGCGCGGGGGCGAATACGCGCAATCCCGTGTGGGGCGCGACGGGCAATCCGTTCGATCCGAACCGGAATGCGGGCAGCTCGTCGGGCGGTTCGGCCGCCGCGCTCGCGTGCGACATGCTGCCGGTATGCAAGGGTTCCGACACGGGCGGCTCGCTGCGCATTCCCGCTGCTTTGTGCGGCGTGGTGGGGTTTCGTCCGTCGCCGGGGCTCGTGCCAAGTCCGCGCAAGCTGCTGGGCTGGACGCCCATTTCAGTGGTCGGGCCGATGGGGCGCAACGTCGCTGAGGCGCGTCTGCAACTCGCGGCGACGGCCGGGCTCGATAGCGGCGATCCGCTCAGCTATGACGTGGATGTCGAGGCGTTTCTCGCGCCGCGCGAGATCGATTTGAGCCGCCTGCGTGTGGGCTGGACCGAGGATTTCGGCGTGTGCGATGTCGACGACGACATTCGTCGCACGTTCCGCCGTAAGCTCGACGCGATGCGCGGCATGTTCGCCGAATGCGAGCCGATCGACGTCGTTCAGGGTGAGGGCTCCCCTCACGAAGGCCGGAGAGGAGGGACTTCATTGGTCTGAGGCATCGACGATGACTCTCCCGTTGGCCCTAAACCCCGGCAAATCTGTGTAAAGGGAGCTGGCCGGGGATCAGTTGCGACAAGCCATGTGTGGTCGGGCCTGCGGGCTTCGCGTGCGGCCGCAACCGAACGGTCGCCTTGTGGCGTGATGACCCTGTTCGCGGACGTCAACCCACGCTCCCCATGAGCCGCACGTTCTGCTTGATCGCTCGCCACATCTCAACGCCGACGACGGCCGCACTTACCGGATCTGTCCCAAAAATACCGATCCTTGGGAGGGTATCGAGAGGCTGACCGTGGCCGGCGGTAGTGCCTTTGGGGCACATGGCCCTCCTGTAGTGGACGGAACGGAGAATGCTGCGTGTCTGATGACGGACCGCATCCAAAGCGTCCGCCTGCACGGCGGCATCCAGAAAGCATTTGCGTTTTTCTACTGCCGTAGCGTTGAATGGACGTGCGGCTCACGTCCACCTTGCACCTCGCTTCTGGACGGTAGAAAACGACGATGAGCCCTTCAAGGAAAGGTTGTAGCGCGCGTCTGATCAGCATGGGCACACTGATCGCCCTAGGCGGCACAGCGGTGTTTGGGCGCGGCATATTTCTCGCGCCAGCTGGTGGTGGCTGGTATGACGAATTCGCGGGTACGGGCTTCTTTATCACGGGCCTCGCCTTGGCGACGGGTCGTCCATGGGTGCGCGGCTGGCATGCAATGTTTCTTTTCGTCACGCTACAGTGGACGCTCCTCGAAGCACACCCGTTATCCTGGGAGCTGGAAGCTCGCATCATCGTAGGAGTCGTCGCTGGGGCAATGTTGCTATTGCCCGCCGTTGGCCGGGATCTGATCGCATCGCCATGCGGTTGCGTTACTCTGATCGGCCGCACGGAGCGGTCGCTGTTGTGGTTTGATGCTGCTCCCGCGGCGCTCGCCGCAAGCGTCCTGTTGAGTATCGCTGCATGCGGGCTCACAATCTGTTTCCGCTACGCAGGTGTTGATGGTGTGACGCAGGTTGCGTCGCGCAACGCTCCTCAGTTGGCCCTCGCTGTCAAGGGGCAGACGAACTCGGTAGTGTCCAAGACGAACGAATGCTTCAACAGTCGCATACAGACTGCGCGGTCTTCGTGTGTCTACCGCGCGTCTATGTGAGGCTGCATTATCCGACCGACGTCATCGGAGGCGCGCTCATCGGCGCATTTTGCGCATGGCTGCTGACACGCAAGCCGATACGCTCCCGCATCGCGCCGGTGTTCGTGCGATTCATGGAATATCGGCCGGCCGTGGCCTACATGCTCGCCTTTCTGTTTTTGTTCCAGCTCGCGACGATGTTCGATGAGCCGCGTTACCTCGCGACGTTGATCATCAAGTAATTGCACCGTGGGTAGTTTGATTGACTGCTTCCAGCGAATCCTCCAGAAACCACCTCCCCGCACATTCATTGCGGATGAAGTCCGCGAGCCATCTGACGCGCGCGACATCGCGTGTTTCCGCGAGCGTCACGAGCCAATACGACCGCGATAACGCAATCTGTTCGGGAAACAGGCGCACGAGATTGGGATCGGTGCGCGCGATGAAGCACGGCAACGCGCCGAGTCCGACTCCGCCCGACACGGCGGCCGCCTGACTGATGACATTGGAAATGCGAATCGTCGGCACGAGAGAATTCGAAATCTGCGGCAGATAGTTCAACTCGGCGGACCACATCTGATCCTCGACATATCCGACCCACGGATGCTTCAGCAAATCGCGCCGCGACGCGATCTTCCGATGCCGCTCCAGATAATCGCGTGACGCATAGACGCCTAACGCATAGTCGGTCAGCTTGTGCGCATACACGCGCCCTTGCGCGGGCCGCGTCATGCTGACGGCGAGATCGGCCTCTCGCTTCGAAAGACTGAACATGCGCGGATTCGCGATCAGCTCGATCTCCAGTTGCGGGTGCACGGCTGCTATTTGCGCGATGCGCGGCGCGAGGAAATAGGTGCCGAATCCCTCCGGCGTGCCGATGCGCACGCTGCCCGTCAGACCGATCGACGCATCTTCCAGCCGCTGGCGCATGCGCATCGCAAGGCTCTCCATGGCTTCCGCGTCGCTGAGCGCGCGCTCGCCTTCGGGCGTGAGCACGAAGCCGAGCGAACTGCGATCGAAAAGCCTTGCGCCCAAGGCCTTTTCCAGCGCGGCGACGCGCCGGCTCAAGGTCGAATGATCGACGCCCATCTGTTGCGCCGCGACCGTGAGCCGGCCTGCGCGCGAGATGGCGAGGAATGCCTGAATGTCGTCCCAGTCGAAGCCACGCATGTGAATTTCTGCACAAAGCGGTTGCCAATTTGCCCATTCTATTGCAAAAAACATGCTGCTATCTTCTCCCTGAACTCTGCGAACACAGAGAACGCGGCGCCTCGCACCGGTCGCGAAAGCGCTGACAATTCAGGAGACACACAACATGTCGCTCATCGCGAAACTCAATACCCGCGCCCAGGAAGGCAAGCCAGTGAAGGTTGGTCTGATCGGCGCGGGGAAATTCGGCTCCATGTATCTGTCGCAGGCGCCGCGCACGCCGGGCATTCATCTGGTCGGGGTGGCGGATCTGTCGCCCGAGCGCGCGCGCGCGTCGCTGAAGCGCGTGGGCTGGGAAGAAGCGCGCTATTCCGCGCGTTCATGGACCGAAGCAAGAGCCAACGGCTCGACGTTCATCACCGACGACGCCGACGCGATGATCGCGAGCGATCACGTCGATATCGTCATCGACGCGACGGGCAGCCCCGCGGCGGGCATTCATCACGCGCTTCTGTGCTGCAAGCATCGCAAGCACATCGTGATGGTCAACGTCGAAGCGGATGTGCTCGCCGGTCCGCTGCTCGCGCGCCGCGCCGAGGAAGCGGGCATCCTCTATTCGATGGCATCGGGCGACCAGCCCGCGCTCATCGCGGAGATCGTCGACTGGGCGCGCACCATCGGCATGGAAGTGATCTGCGCGGGGAAGGGCACGAAGTACCTGCCCATCTATCATCAATCGACGCCCGACACCGTCTGGGGTCACTACGGATTCACCGAAGAGCAGGTCGGCTCCGGCGACTTCAACGCGCAGATGTTCAACTCGTTTCTCGACGGCACGAAGTCCGCGCTCGAAATGGCGGCGGTGTCCAATGCCTGCGATCTGCGTCCACCCGCCGATGGCCTCGCGTTCCCCGCATGCGGCGTCGATGATCTGCCGAGCTTGCTGCGCCCGGCATCGGACGGCGGCATCCTGCCGCATCGCGGAAGCGTGGAAGTAGTGTCGTCGCTCGAACGCGATGGCCGCCCCGTGTTCCGCGATCTGCGCTGGGGCGTGTATGCGGTCTTCGAAGCGCCGACCGATTACGTGCGCGACTGCTTTGCGCAATACGGCCTCAAGACCGACAGCACGGGCCGCTTCGCCGCGATGTACAAGCCGTATCACCTGATCGGCCTCGAGCTCGGGCAATCGATCGCGAGCATCGCCGTGCGCGGCGAAGCGACGGGCGCGACGACGGGCTTTCATGGCGACGTCGCGGCCACGGCGAAGCGCGATCTGCGTGCGGGCGAGCGTCTGGACGGCGAGGGCGGCCATACCGTCTACGGCAAGCTGATGCCCGCCGCCGATTCGCTGATTCAGGGCGCATTGCCCATCGGGCTCGCGCATAACGTCGTGCTGCAACGTCCGGTCGCGGCGGGACAGCCCGTGCGCTGGAGCGACGTCGCATTCGACGCCAACAAGGAATCGGTGCGCGTGCGACGCGAAATGGAAGACATCTTCCGCGCCGAGATGAAGCTGGAGGTGCCCGCGCAAAAACTCGCCAGCTAAAGACATGAACGTTGTTTGATCCCGTGCGCCCGGTCCATTCGATGGCCCGGGCGCTTCGCACTCTCAACGCCCGGCAAAGGGCGACGGAGGAGACATGAGCCAAATCAGCGAAACGCTAGGCGTCGCACAATCCGGCACGGTGGACGTGTATCGCAAGATCACATGGCGCATTATGCCGTTCATCGTGCTGTGCTATCTCAGCAATTATCTGGATCGCGTGAACGTAGGCTTTGCGAAGCTGCAGATGCTGTCCGATCTCGGCTTCTCCGATGCCGTCTATGGCCTGGGCGCCGGCATCTTCTTCATCGGCTACTTCATCTTCGAAGTGCCGAGCAATCTGATTCTGCATCGCGTGGGCGCGCGGCGCTGGATCGCGCGCATCATGATCACGTGGGCGATCATCTCGGCGCTCACGCTCGTCGTGAAGACGCCGTCCCAGTTCTATCTGGTGCGCTTTTTGCTGGGTGTCGCCGAAGCGGGCTTCTCGCCGGGCATCATGCTGTATCTCACGTACTGGTTCCCCGCAAAAAGGCGCGGCTTCGCGTACGGCGTGTATTACATCGCGATTCCTCTCGCGGGCATCGTCGGCGGCCCGCTGTCGGGCTGGATCCTGTCTGCGTTCAGACATTCGGGCGTAATGGCCGCGTGGCAATGGCTCTTCCTGATCGAAGCGATTCCGGCGCTGATCGTCGGCATCATGGTGCTGTGGCTCATGGTCGACAAACCGAGTCAGGCGAAGTGGCTGACCGACGATGAAAAGCGCCTCGTCACGCATGCGGTCGAACGCGAGGAAGCGGACAAGACCTCGCACCACAACGCGCGCGAGTTCCTCTCCGACGTCAACATCTGGAAGCTGTGCGGCGTGTACTTCTGCCAGATCATCGGCCTCTATGGCCTCAGCTTCTGGTTGCCGTCGATCATCAAGGACAGCGGGCTCACGAATATCGAGCTGATCGGCTGGCTCTCGGCGATTCCGTATATCGTCGCAATTCCGGCGATCATTCTCACCGGTATGAGCGCCGACAAGTTCCGCTCGCGGCGCATGCATTTCTCGGTGGCGCTCGTGATCGGTGCGATCGGCTTTGCGGCGAGCGGTTACGTGGGGCATCAACCGGCGCTCGCGGTGATCGCGCTGAGCGTGGCGGCAGCGGGCATCCTGTCGGCGCTTTCGCTGTTCTGGGGCATTCCCGCCGCGTTCCTCGCCGGCACGTCCGCGGCGGCGGGCATCGCGGGCATCAATTGCGTCGGCAATCTCGCGGGCTTCGTGTCGCCCTATATGGTCGGCTGGCTCAACGTGACCACGCACAACAACAGCATCGGGCTCTATGCGGTCGCGGGATTCATGGTCATCGGGGCGTTCGCGGTGCGGGCGATTTCGGGCAAGCTTGCGGATCGCTGATCTTCAGTTTGATCAAGAGCGTCCGCCTGGTGCGGGCGCTCTTGGCGGGAGACTGAGTTTCGTCGGAATGCGACATTTCAAATTGGGCGTGCGACAAACCCAAAGCTGATAATTTTTTATGTGAATCAGCTACGCTGCCAAGATGCTGAGGCGACGGCTTCGATTTCAGTCTTCCGCAACCGGGCCAGGAACGGCCATTCGTCAGAATCATTCTCCCGGACGCACAGGGGCGGCTCCGCACCTGCAAACGGCCATTCGATTGGCGAAAATGAGCCGCCTCCCGCCAAAAGCTGTCTCTCGCACGTCCGCGTGACTGCCGGTGCTGATCAGACGTTCGGCAAAGTGTCAAAAAGTCTCTTGTGACAAGCCGAGCTACATCTCACCAGCCCGCCTCGTGCTCTCATCCAAACCGAACACAATAAGCAGGCGGCAAATGCGCCGAAATCAAATGCCAGCTTTCGCCGCCGTCGTCGGACGTCCATAGCGCGCCGGTGGTCGACGCCATCGCGAGGCGCGTGCCAGAGTCATCTACAGCGAGCCCGTGCCGATACACGAGGTCATACGCCGGTGCAGGCGGCAACCCGTTCGAGAAACGCTCGAACGTGCGGCCGCCGTCGCGTGTGCGCGTGACGACGAACTGGCCGTCCACCGGGATGCGGCACTGGTCTTTCACGGCGGGCACAAACCACGCGGTGTCCGGCTCGCGCGGATGCACGGCAACCGCGAAGCCGAAGCTCGACGGCTGCGCTTCGATCCGCTGCCAGTGCGCCGCGCCGTCGGTCGAGCGGAAGATTGCGCAGTGATGCTGCGTCCACAGCGCCTCTGGGCTTGCCGCGCATTGCACGACGCGGTGCGGGTCTTGCACGTTGGCATCGCCGCGCCGCTCCGGCGGCATGTAGTCGGCCTCCATGCCTTCGGCACTTACGCGCCAGGTCGCGCCGCCGTCGGCGGTTTGCCAGACGCCGCCACACGACACGCCGATTGTCACGTGCCGGCTGTCGCGCGGATCGACCATCACGGAATGGATGCCGGGCGCGTCGTAGCCGCCTCCGAACCATTCTCGGCGCTCCGGGCGATCCCACAGCGCACGGTTGAGCACCCATGTGTCGCCGCTATCGTCGGAGCGGAAGAGGCCGCCGGGAATCGTGCCGGCCCACAGGACGCCCGGCTCGTCCGGGCCGCCGGTTTCGAGCGACCAGATTTGCTGGAGCGTCCAGGGAGGGGCCGGCGGGCTGGGCACGGCCGCGCTCGCGTTGTCCGCGCTCGTGTCCGCGCCGTCACCGGTATGCGTCTCGTCGGCAGGCTGCGGCGGGTAGACGGGGACAGCGCATTCTTCCCAATCCTCTATGCCCGCGCGCCGGCGATGCAGCTTCACGCCGAAGTGGCCGAGGTTGAGCGCGGCATACAGCGAACCGTCGCGCGGATCAGACAGCACCATACTCACCGGCTCGCCGACGAAATAAGGCTCACCGAGCGTCCAGCCGCCCTCGCCGTCGGCTTGCAGAACGAACAATCCCTTGCGGGTTGCAACAAGCAATCGATCGCTCATGTGGAGTGTCTCCTGGAGTAAGAGCGGAATCTTCTTATCCGCCCGACAACGCCTGTATGACGTAAACCCGGCTTTCCTCGCCGAGCGCATCGGACAGATGTTGTCGGTCGCGCACCGGCCGTCCGTCGACAAACACGGCGAGATGCTTTCGCAGTGAGCCTTGATCGTCAAGGATGTACCCGCGCAGTCGAGGTTGCGCGGCGAAGACGGCCTCCAGTGCTTCGCCGAGCTTGCGCGCGTCGATCTCGCGCTCGGGCGTTGCGATATGCCGTTGAATCGAAGCAGCGAAGAAGATGTGCGCCATGGCGGGACAGCCGAGCGGGAAAGGCCTATGCGTCGATTCTGCAGTTTAGACGATCCGCAAGGTGTTTCGGGGCATCGCGCTACAACAGACGACAGGTTGTGCCTCTGAAGCGGCCGTTGCGGTATCGCGAGTCCGAAAGGCCACCCAGGAATCCGCCAACCTGTCGGCACGTTGATGCCGGTACCTGCGCGTCTGCTATGGCGATTGGGGCGTTTCACAGGATCACTTTCGCGACGGGATCCGTCTACTGCGAAGGACGTCTATTGGCCCTCGGGGCGGGCGCAAAATATCGTTATAAAAAATAAAACGATTGTTGTTGCAATTCCTTCGAACTTGTTTAATATGAGCGCGCGAAAAACAGTGCGCATCTGGGCTGGCGCCGTTTGTAAATCGAGATAAGACGCTGCAGATTTTCGAAGGATCACATGCGACGACGCACGGACCGAACGGGCTCACGAATATCTGCAAGGTGTTCGTTTTAAATAGCGGCAAAGATGGCGCAGGCCGCCAGTGACGAGAGTGAACGCAGACGTGCGAGTCTGTAAAAAACAAACTCCTGCACCCGGCCCGCAAAAAATTTCTCACGGGGAGACCACCCATATGTGCTGCAACTTGAAAGTTGCGTCGCTCACGCTCGCCTGCCTGTTTCTCGTGTCAGCATGCGGGTCGCGCGATCACAGCAATGTAGCGACGTCGGGAGACACGAAGGTCTCAGTCGACGCAGTCCGGGCAGCTCTCGACCAGAAGAACTTCGGGCTGGCCGCATCGCTAGCCGAGAAGCTCGCCACGCAAGATCCGGCCAATGTCGATACATGGCTTGTCGCGGCTGACGCGAAGGCCGCGTCCGGGAGCCGTCTGGGTGCGCTTGCTGCGCTGGAGAGTGCCCTCAAGCACGGCATGCGCGATACCATTCGTGTCGATGAGGACCACTATCTTGATGGCATCCGCTCATCGGGCGAGTACCGCGCGCTGCTAGCGCGCTTCGGGCTCGTCCAGCCAGCCGCACAGGCGGGCGACACCTCAATTGCCGAAACGGCAACCGGCACCGTCGTGCGTGCCGGCGACGTATCCGTCACGATTCCCAATACGAAATAAAACAGACCAACATGAAAGCAATCAACAAGGAGCTGCGCGTAGCAGCAATGGCGGCGCTCGTCCTGACACCAGCAGCGCATGCCATGGATATCGAGGCGCGCGGCGTGGGAACCACTGCCATTACGGGCGATATCAACTCAGTGCGCACGACGGCGCTTAGGCAGGCGAAACGCAACGCAGTCCTTGCGGCGCTGGACAAGGTCGTGGGTGCGGGTACGAGCAAAAGTCCCGACGTTCAGTCGAAGCTCGATGACCTTGTCGTTCAGGTCGGAGACGAGTCGTTCTATAACGCGACGCCGAGTTCTGCAGATGGGCAGTATCAGGTAAGCGTCACCTTGCGTATGGACGACAAAGCCTTGCGCACAGAGATCAGTGATCTCGGCCTCGCATTGAATACGACGGCAACGCGGAGCCAGCCGATTCTGGTGATGATGGATGAGTTCTTCACGACGCCGACAAATTTGCATGCGCCACTTGAAGAACTGACGGAATTCCGTCACGAAGAAGGCTCGCATTACAACGAGAAAGAAGCCGCAGCAAGCTCGAAGAGCGCTGCATTCGCGGCGAGCAGCAATTCCGCTTATGCGTCGAAGGAGCAGGCGGCGTTCGCCGTCAACGATAAGTCGGCTAATCGTGTGAGCGCCGCTCACGACACACGAGTAGCGGGCGCGGCTCAGGATGGATACGGCAATGCCGCCGCCGTCGCTGGCCGAGATTCGGGGCGCTACGATGCGTCGGGTGAGAGGAGCCATCAGGCAGCGGGCGCCGCGTCGCGCGACGTGGCTGCGGCGCAGAGCACGAAGGTCGCAGCAGCGTCGTCGTCCCAGTCGGCCTATGCGCACAACGTCAACGCCGAAGATCACGACAACACGTATTACCGCAAGCTCGTCAAGTACCAGCCGCAAAACACGGGTCCGGACAGAAAGAACTACACCTACAACGAACTCAAGGGTCAGTTGGGTGACCTCGACATCAAGGTGCTCGACAACGCGCTGTTCAAGAGCCGCTATTTCGGCGATCGGGCGATTACGCTCGACCAGCTCGAGAACAGCGCCGAACTCGCCAAATACGTCGATTACGCGCGCAAGGATGCGACAGCCGATTATCTGATGATCGGCTCCTCGGTCATCTACGACGTCGGTATCGACAAAAATTCTGGCCAGGAGTCGTGCACGGGCGTTGCAAGCACCAAGACATTCTCGACGAAGACGGGCGAAGACATCGGCTCGGCCACACAGTCAGAAGCCGCGATCGGTGCGTCGTCCGACGACTGCCGGGCGCGTCTGGCAGTGAAGCTGGCCGGCAGTCTGGGCAATCAGGTCGGCAAGCGGATACAGGAATTCGTTAAGAAGCGCACGATGTACGGTGCGCAATACACGATACGTTTGACGGGCGACAACCTGTCGTTGATGACGCGTACGTCGTTCAGCCAGGCATTGAAGAACGTGCCGGGCCTCGACAAGGCAACGCAGCGTCAGGCGGGCTCGGGGCAGCTCGAGGTCATCGCGACATATCACGGCAGCGACCCGCTCGATCAGGCCGTCGCGATGGCGCTGGCAGGCAGTCCGCAGTTTGCGAGCCTCGACTCGGCCGTGGACGGTAACGTGATTACGCTGTGCATGAACGGCTGTAAGAAGGGAGTGCACTGACATGCGTACGAAGGCGCGCAAATTGATCGCGGCACTTGCGCTGGCAGGTGCGGCGGCGCATGGCCATGCAGCAACGGGCGTCGGCCTCTATGTAGTGCCGGGCATTTTCTTCGACGATACAGCCGCGACCGACGGCACACCGTCGGGCAGTAGCAAGATCGATCCGGCCTTTCGCGGTTCGCTCGATATCGGGCAGACGGTGGCCTTGTTGCAGCAGCGCGCGCAGGCGCATTTCCAGGCGCTGGAAACGACGATCGACAGCAAGAATCGTTTGCGCACGCTGGCACTGTCGGTGCAGGTGACGCGCGTCTCCCGGTACCAGATCGAGAAGACGGATGGCACCATGGACATCTATCTGCCGATCACGCTGAGTGTCTATATCAGCAATCCTGTCACAGGCGAGGTACTGCAGTCGTTCAGCAAGACGCGTTATGAAGTGCTGACCGTCTCGCACTCATTGGCGCGCGCCGATGTCGAAGCAAAAGTCGCCGCCGCCTATCGTGCAGGTTTCGGCGCGCTGCTGGACAGCACGCTCGATACCGCGGCGAGCCAGTTCAAGCCGTACGTCGTAGAGACAAAAGTGGCGGATACCTGGCGCGGCTTTGCAATTCTCGACAACGGCTATCAGTCGGGCATCGGCAAAGGCGACATACTGGATAGCGATGACGCGCAATTGCGCGTCGAGTATGCCGGGCGGAACTATGCGGTGGCCGTACCCGTGCTGGGTACGGCGAAAGAAGGCGCGACGTTCAGCCGCCCTGTCACGATGGCGCTCTCCGACGTGAAGAAGCCCCGCGTGCTCGCACTCGTCAGCGACAGCAACACCGATCTATCCGAGGCCGTCAGCACGCAGCTATTTACCGACAAGCTGGGCAGCAGCGCGCCGTTCGCGACACTGCCGCTGAATGCGAACTTCAGTCAGGTCCAGGCTTCGATTGACAGCCATACGGGAATCGGGCACGAAGTCAGTGGCAATCGGGCGTTGCCGGACTTCTTTGTCCGCATGATGTTGCCGCCGGCACGCAACTACACGCTCGCGACGAATCTCAGCTACAAGACGCGTCAAAGCTATCAGGCCTGGGCATTTGCAGAACTGCTGTCGCGCGATGGCCGCGTGCTGTACGCGGCCGACGTCAATCAGCGCATCGATGATACGGTCACGAACCAGTCCGGGTTCAGTGTCGCGGACCGCAAGGAAGTTGTTTTGAAAAACGCGTTGACGGAGCTGGCGGATCGCTTCAGCAAGGAAGTCCGTTTCACGCCTGTCACCTTGAAGGTGAGCGACGCGTCATCCGATTCGTTCACGATCGACGACGCCGGCATGGTGCTTCAGCCCGGCGATACGGTGCGCGTCTATCATGACGCGGGGCGCCCGGGCGGCATCGCCGAAAACGCATTGGTGCCGGTGTGGGATGCAAACGTCACAGGCCGCGATGGCAGCAAGGTCACCGCGGCGCCCGTACTGCCCGTAGCGGGCAAACCGCCACGGCCATCGAGCGGCGACGTGGTGCTGGTCGACAGTGTCGCGGGCGCGGGCGCAGGCGCGCAGCGCCTCGCGTTCTGTCCTTCCGACAAGAACCAGATCGGCTCGTTTTCGCTCGAACGCTTCAATCAGCTCGCTTACGCGAGTGCGACGCATGCTCCGGTTACGCTCGTCGATCCGTCGCTGGCGGCGTTCGTGAACGCACGGGTGAACGGTCAGTCCGGTTTTGCGAAGTCGCTCGAACTAAAGCCAGCATCATATGACCGTTGTCTCGAAGCCCTGAACCGCATCGACCGGAAAGATCAAAAATGCAGCGATGGTATTTGCGCGACCGTCTATGACGTGAAGCTCGCATATCGCGAAACAGCGAATGGCAACACGTTGGGCCAGCTCATTTTGCAGCATGGCTTCACAACCAACAGCTATCCGTCGTCTACGGATGCGCAAAACCTCGGCGCGTTGCAGAACATCGATCTTGACGCGGATACGCGCGGCAATCTCGATAGTGTCATCAAGCAGTTCATCAAGAACAACTAAGACCTCACTCCAACCAAGGACCAGACCAAATGAAAAAGTACTCCATTCTCTTCGGCTCGCTGTTGGCGACCGCATTGGCGATCAACGCACCGCAGGCATCGGCATTCGGTATCAGCAGCCTGACCTCGGCGATTCCGGGCGTGAGCGGCGGCGCGGCATCCAGCAACGTGTCTGCCGCAGATATCGACGTATTCATCAAGACCGCGCAGGACGCGGACGCCATGATCGCGTCTTCGACCGATTACATCTTCCGTGCACTCGCGGACAAAGCAGATATTGAGAAGTACGAAGCGGGTATGGCACAGGCGCGAACGATTGCGGACCCTAAGGAACAACAGGCTGCCATCGACAAAATCAAGGATGACGAGGTCACCGCAACGCAAAAGCAACTCGCTAGCGCAGACATTCAGCAGAAGCTGAATGGCATGAGCAAAGAGAAATTGAAGGCATTCGGCAACGCGGCCTTCACCTACATGTTGGGCGTGCTAAAGGACAAACAACTGGCGGACGGCAGCCGCGCACTGGTGACGGGCGTTGCTGCGAATCCGGTGCTGGTGGGCCGCCTCGCTGCGCTCAAGGATGTGGTGTCGTCGGTTAGCTCGCAAGCGGTGAACACCGCGAAGATCGGCGACGGTCTCGTGAAGATCGCAAGCGCAGGTAAAGTCATCACCTTGCCGACGTCGTCATCGGACAAGGCCAAGGCGGTTGCAACTTTCTAAGCCCACGTGTCGTAACCGACACGCTGGTTGACGCGGTGGAGACCTGCGCATCGGCTCTCCATCGCTTTTCGAGCGATAGCGATGCGCCTGCCGATAACGTGCACATCGCGACTGGGGGATTACATGAACAAGTTAAGTCGGCTTCTGATTTCCTGCTGTATTTCGGGGTCGCTGCTCTGCACGGTTGCAAAAGCGGCGACAGCGAGCGGCCACGACGCGTGCGCCGCCGCAGAGGAGACCGGGGTTACAGCGACCATCCTTGATTGCCTTGGCACGGAGAACAGCAAGGCCGACAAACGGCTCAATGCAGTCTACAAATCCACGATGGCGCGTCTGGACGCGTCGGGTAAGGAGCGACTGAGGAATGAGGAACGCCAGTGGATCAAGGTGCGTGATGCGAAGTGCAATGCGGCGGGCAAAGAATTTGACGGAGGCAGCTTGCAGCAAGTGGAGCAGAGCAGCTGCTTCGTGGACGCCACCAAAGAGCGAGTACACGCAATCGAAGGGTTTCACTGAGCCCGTTGAGCCATATTTGTTTCCGGGTCTAGTCCTCGTGATCGGACGGAACACTTCTCGATAGCGCAGTGCGTGTTTCGAATGGACACTTTGCGATGGGCGGCTGACGACGTAGCCACGTTTTCGCCTCAACCTGACGACACACCCGTCAGACCGACATGCTGGTCGGTGGCATTTGATCTTCGCCATTGCGGCGTACTGTAACGACCGACTGCCTCGAGCATTCGAATGAAAATCGACGGTTCGTCAATGAACCAGTAATACGGTTTCAAGAGGGGCAAAACGGCAACCTCAGCTCCGTCCTCGCGTATTCGCCTTTGCATGGAGCGCACGGCGCGGCGACCGTCGCGCTCGACCGTGGGGCGCTGGTGGACCAACGGCGGTCCTTCGATGGATGAAAGCAGTGTCGCTCGAACGGCTGGTTTGCTTCGACATCGCCCATCGGTTAGTTCCAACGGATGGCGTGAACGAGCGAGTGGTGGCGCCTCAGCTGCAGCGCCGCCCCGGTTGCCGACTTCCGCTGGATCGCAGGCCGCGTTTAACGATGGCTGTGAAACGGACGTTTAGACGCCGGTTGCAGTTTTCATCCGCGATTTGTTCGTTGCCCGGTAGCGCAAAGCGTGACATGCGCTCAGGAAGCGGCGCGGTGCCCTCGGCGCGCCCAAGGCGCCTTAATCGCCCGACCAATAGGGGTATTCACCGAAAACTTTCAACAAGCTTCCGTCACATTCCCCGATTAGAATGTTTCCTCGAAATGCGCCCGTGGGTCCTTGTCTACGGTCCATTGCATGCCGCACTTGCTGCAAATGCAGTGCGTTCTTGCGTGAGCGGAGAGATCGCTGAATTGAAAACATCGCGTGGAGTGACAGCATCAACGTGATCGCGGTAGGGACGGCGATATGAGGGCCGACAAATTGCATGAATAGTGCACATGTGCGCGGATGAGAGTACGGCCTGCGCACGCAAACAACGACAAACTAATACTGAGAGAGTTGGAGAAATGACAGCGGAAGTTGCAACACTGTTAGTGCCTACGCATCATCAAATCAAGATTCAGGCAAGAAGCGGCGGTATGCGGGTGACTGCCATATGGCAGGTGCTGATGCCGGTCGCCGGCGACATTGAGCGCGTGCAGGTAGCAGCCAGCAGAAAACATGACTTCGAGGACATGACAATTTCGTTTGCCAAAGCGACCACCGGGTCGCTCGGCACCGTCCTCGCGCGGTTGAAGCAGATGCCATGGGTGTCCACGGCAGAGCTTTCGTAGACGTTCGGGCGTCGTATGTGTGCGATGGGCCAATGTCGCGGCCCTGCACTTGCGCGGCGCAATCAAAACGGACGTGTCGACGCCTTTGAGCGATGGCACGTCCGCGTTTCCCGGCCCACACACATCGACTCCGGTGCAGGTTGGAATTGACCTGCCGGTAATGAGCTGCGCGAGGCAAGTGGATGAAGACTGTAGTCAGACCGGAACCTGTAAAGACGGGAAGTCCTTACACACCGCAAAGCGCGGAGGATGGCTCGAAGCAGTCGCTCTCGACTTGAGGTCTTCGTGGAGACAAATCGCCGAGGCGCGCCTAAAGCGATGGCCGCTTCTTTTCGATGGACAGAAGAAGGAACTTCAAATGCGTCAACGATTGTCGTTACTCGCTGGATGCCTCCGCGGTCAAAGGCGTCGCGCAAGCGGCGGATAGCCTGATATTCTCCGCGCCGCTACGTGTGCCGTCGCCAGCTCCGATAATATGTGGACGCAACTCTAACTGTCTGTCGCGGCCGTGTGCCCGCCACACCACCAACGACGTCTTCAATGAGGCTCGCAACGCGCTTACATCGCGGGTCGCCTTCCCGGCACATGTTCGCCGCCTGTTCTGCTACCTTCTGGGACGAGCGACAGCAGGTTAGATGTAGCAGCGGACCGACGCAAAATCTCATTCCGCCTGTCGTGGTGCACGACCGGGCTCCAAGCCGCTGCGAGGTGCAAACGCCAATCGATATTCGGTATCGCGGCTTCGAAGTCCGGCAGACGCCGCCCAATTCGACCGGCTTCGCTCATCTGGTTGCGTTGAAAATTCTCGAGCGTTTCGATCTGTCCGAGCTTGGGTATTTGTCGGCCGACACGCTGCACCTGCTGGTCGAAGCGAAGAAGCTCGCCTTCGCCGTTCGTGAGCGATATGCGAGCGATCCGCGCCGCAGACCTGTTCCCGTCGACGAACTGCTCGACGAGCGATTTATCGATGCGCTAATTGCGCGGATCGATCGAAAGCGCGCGGCAAGTATCGATCTGCGCGAAGCTTGGCAGGCGGCGTCGTCGGTCACGACGGCGCGTCGGCACGCGGGCAACACCACTTACTTTTGCACGATCGATGGTGAAGGCAATGCGGTCTCGGCGATCCAGAGCCTCAATAACGCATTCGGTTCGGCTGTCACGTTGGGCGGCACCGGGGTTCTCCTCAACAACCGGATGACCTGCTGGCATCTCGACGCGGACCATCCGAACGCGCTCGCGGCCGACACGCGTGTCAGGCAGACGATGAACGCACCGATAGTGCTGCGCGACGGCCGCATATCGACATGTCCCATCTGCTTGGCGAGTCGCCATCAATGAGCCGAAATTTTCATTGATGACGAATCGTGGACCCCAGGGTCGATGCCGCGCAAGTATCCTGGAACCTCCAAACCACGTATTCGGTGCGCTCACCATGCTCCGGAGAATGCGTATCCTGGAAACAGGAAACGGAGGCATTTATGTGCTACTCGGCGCAGATTCAGGCAGCCTATGACGCAACAAAACGCAGTCTAACCTCAGAGGGAGAAAGTAGTGAGTCTTCCCCCTCTGTGGAGATTGCGGCAAGGCGCATCAATTCGCCTCGTTGTTGAAGCTCGATCCTTAAAAGCGTGCCATCGAACAGGCGAATTAATGCGCGTCGAAGCGCTGGGGGCATGCTCTGTCCCGCGTCAGCCAGCCCCACGGAAACAGAAATGCCAGCACCCGGCATCGCGCCAAGGGCTGCAGTAAGCGAAATCGGATGCGTCTTGGTTTCCTTTTCAAGTATTTTGCCTAACTGTTCGTTCTCTGCCGTTAGCCGCTCGTTCTCTTCTCTTAGATGATCAATGCACAAACGAGTCTTTGCGTCTTATCGAGCAGGCAAAAAGCCGGTGGATAGCCACGGCACCGCGGCGACCACGATCAGGCCCATCACGAGCGCCACGACATAGCCGATGATCGGCCGCGTGCCTTCGTCCGGATGTACCTTGCTTATCACGCAGGCCGCGTAATAGCCGACGCCGAATGGGGGCGTAAAAAGGCCCACGCCCATTGAGAGCACGACGACCATTGCATAGTGCACCTCGTTGATGCCGACGCTTTGCGCGATCGGGAACAGCAACGGCCCGAAAAGCACAATGGCCGGGATGCCTTCGAGTACGCTGCCGAGAATCACGAATGCGACGATGGAGATTGCCATGAAGCCCGCGCGGCCACCCGGCACTGCCTGCATTGTCGAGGCGAGCAAAGTCGAGAAGCCGGACTGGGTGAGCGCCCACGCCATCGCCGTCGCGGCGCCGATGATCAGAAGGATGGCGCCGGTGAGCGACGCCGTTTCGATCAGCATCGGATACAAGCGCTTCAAGTCGAAGCGGCGATATATTACGATGCCGATCACGACGGAATACACGATACCGATTGTCGAAACCTCGGTTGCTGTTGCGATGCCTTCAATTACCGCGATGCGAATCACGACGGGCAAAGCAAGCGCGGGCAGTGCGATCAGAAATGCCTTGGCGATCGCCGCGCCCGACGCCCGCTCTACGTCGACGGAATCGTCTTTGCGATAGCGCCACCGCACCAGCGCGCACAGCGCCAGGCCGAGAATCATGCCTGGCAGCAGTCCGCCCGTGAAGAGCGCCGAGATCGAGACGCCTGTGACCGATCCGATGGTGATGAGTACGAGGCTGGGCGGAATGGTTTCTGTCTGCGCTCCGGTGGCTGACAGCAGTGCGACCAGATCGCCCGGCTTCGCGCCGCGCGCCTTCATCTCCGGAAACAGCACGGGCGCGATCGCGGCCATGTCCGCGGCCTTCGAACCGGAAATGCCGGATACCAGATACATCGCGCCGATCAAAACGAATTGAAGTCCGCCGCGAACATGGCCAAGCAGATTGCCGAGAAACGTCACCATGGCGCGGGCCATGCCGGTCATCTCCATCAGCAAGCCGAGGAAGACGAAAAGCGGCACGGCGAGCAGGATCAAATGACTCATCCCTTCGTCCATGCGGCCGACCATGATCAGCACCGGCGTGGACGTGCTCAGCGTCAGATAGCCGAACGTCGCGAGTGCGAACGAAAACGCAATGGGAACGCCGGTCAGCACCATGAGCGCGACGAGGCCGACGAAGAAGAACAACAGGTTGAAGTTGCCGAGCGTCATGAGCAACGGACGCGCCAACGCGAGAGCACCGGCGATTGCCATCACGCTCACGAGCGCGGTCGCGACGAGCCGCCAGTTGCCGACGCGCGCGAGCCGCAGAAGCGCACTGAGTGCCATGAGCGCGCTGCCGACCGGTAAGGCCGCCGCGCGCCATGAATCGGCAATCTCCAGCGCGGGCGTCGTGATCATGGCCTGATCTTCGGCGAAGCTGTAAGCGCATGGCGTGAACAGGACAAGGAACAGGAGCGGTGCCGCGATTGCGAGCACATCGAGGAACGCGCGCCGGCGTTCGGTCATGTGACCGACGAGCGCAGTCATGCGCATGTGTTCACCGCGTTGGAACGCGATCACCGAACCGAGCATGGCGAGCCAGATGAAGAGAATCGACGCAAGCTCGTCGGACCACACGAGAGGATTGCTCAGTACTGCGCGGCTCACCACGCCGGCGAACAGGATGCCGACCTCCGCGACTACGAGAAGCGCCGCGGGCACTTCAACCAGCATCGTCAGCACGGATTGCAGTGCGGCGAGCAGACCGCTGTTCGATACCCCGGTTATCGCGGGCAACGCTTCGTCTTTCATGGTGGTCTCCTGATTCAATGCATGCGACGCATGCGCGGCCTTCGCGGCCAGCACTTACAGCGTGCGACCTGCTCCCTTCTGCAGCAGCGCCCATGGTTCGTCACCGAATTTGCCGTGCCACTCCTTATAGAAGCCAGAAGCGTGGAGACGGCTCTGGAACGCGGCGGTGTCGACGGAATTGAACGTCATGCCCTTCGCGGTCAAGCTCGTTTCGAGAGAGGCGTTGAGCGCCGCGACATCCGCACGTTGCTTCACGGCAGCGTCATTGATGTGTTTCTCGATCAGCGCGCGCACGTCGGGCGGCAGCTTCTGCCAGCTCTTTACGTTCGCGAGTTGCCAGAAGCCATCCCACATGTGGTTGGTCTTCGCGATGTACTTTTGCACCTCGTAGAGCTTGCCGGTATCGAGGATCGCGAGCGGATTTTCCTGGGCGTCCGCGACCTTCGTTTGCAACGATGAATAGACTTCGGCGAAGTTGATCGTCAGCGGAGCGGCGCCGAAGTCGCGGAACATCGAGGTCCACATCGGCGATGCCGGGACCCGGATCTTCAGCCCTTTCAAATCGTCCGGCGTCTTCACGGGATGGTTCGAGGTGCTGATCTGACGAAAGCCGTTGTCGAAGATCTTCGGCATCGCATAAAGGCCGCTTTTGGAGATTTCCGCTCGCACGTAGTTGCCGAGTTCGCCGTCCATCGCGGCCCAAACGTGATCGTAATCGGAGAACGCGAAACCGATGCCGCTGATCGCGGCCTTCGAAACGAGCGTGGAGAGGATCAGTGGGGAGAGCGAGAAGAAATCGATAGCACCGGCGCGTAGTTGCGACAGCATGTCGGTGTCACCGCCCAACTGGTTATTCGGAAACACCTGAATGTCGACCTTGCCACCCGTTTCCTTGCGGATCGCGTCGGTCGCTTCGGTGATACGCACGATCAGCGGGTGCGTAACGGGCGCATTGCTCGCATACTTCATCGTGAAGTCGGCGGCATGAACGCGGGTTGTCTTCAGGATGGCCGGAAACGCGAGCGCGGCGCCAGCGGTGATCTTCAACATCGAACGGCGGGAAAGGTTTTGCACGGTGCTTGTCTCCAGAAGCTAGTTGTTTATCGGTATCTCGCAAGGACTAGGCGAGCGATGGACGGCCAATGCACGCGCCTCGTTCGTTGCTTCGTTGACGGCGCGCTTTCGTGTCGTTTGACGACTGACGAACAGGTAGTGACGCGTGGTTCAAAGTGCCGCTTAGAGCAGCGTCTCCTCCAGGTACAACTCGAAACAGATCAGGACGGGATTGTCGCCGCGCACGAGACGACCTCGATGCACGTCGCCGCGCGGGTCGATCAACGCAATGTCGATCGTGGCGCGCGGACCGTCTTGGGTGTCATGAACCTCGCCATTCACCACGAGAATCTCGGTGGCGACGTCGTCAATGGGAGGAGCATTCTCGAACCTCGCGCCGACAATGCTGCCTACGCTGCCGCGAATCTTCGCGGCACGTATGTCATGGTTCCGGCAGGTCTGCTCGATTGCGCCGACCAGATCTTCATTCGGACGGATGCGCGCGACGACGCATTTGCGGTTCGGCACAAGGCGGCCTGCCGCCGTGCCACGCGCGGATTCGCGAGACAGAACGACGGGACGAAGCAGCGTGAAATTCGTTTCGGAATCGAACTCCGCCTGCATCCATGCGTTCGACGTGCCCCATGCGCGCGCCTGTGAAGGCTTCGCTACCCGGACCTGATCCGAGAAGATGTGGCCGCCTTGCCAGCGACCTTCGGGCGTCTTCCACACCGCATGGCAATGGACGAACGGTGCACCGTCGCGACGGCCGATCGTCGCGCATGCGAGTTCGACATGGAGCGACGTGTCGATCCGATGCTGCTCGCTATAGAACGCCACATGTTCCGCATCGTTCGGCAACGCGGGGCGCACGTAGTGCAGCGATTCGAGCCTGAGTCCTTCGATGCGCACGGTCGCAGTGGAGAGACCGGCTGCTTCGAGCGGCGCACACAGCGCATCGCGCAGGCTGTCGCCGGGTTGGAGATCGAATGTGAGTGCGAGCGCGTCGCCGCAAATCGACTCGATGCGCTCGGCGGCTGGCATGCCGGGTTGCGTAAGAAGGCGGGAAGTGGTTCTCAAGACGTCTCCGGAATTGATTGCTGACTCTTGTTCCATGCCGATAAGGGACTGCGGCCGTTGTTCTGGCCACATTCGCCCGATGTGCTACTTCTCGCGCCGCGCCGAGGACGCGACGATCGTCATCGCTGCAAGGCTGCCGACGCTTCCGCGCGCCGGCTGTCGAGCCGCTGCTTCACGCGCGCCTCGACATTGCGTACTTCGGTCTGCAGCATCCTCACGAGCTTGCGTTGACGGTCTTCGTCCATCCGGCTTTCGATCGCGCCGATGGAAAGCGCCGCGCACGGCTCGCCGGCTTCATCGCGGATCACGATGCCGAGTCCCCACGAACCCGGACTGATCAGACCGCGATTCGACGCATAGCCACGCTCGCGCGTCTCGCGCACGAGCTGGCGCAGGCCGTCCGGGGTGAGCAGGGGATAGTGCTCGCGGTAGCTCTCTTCGCAGGCGGCCAGCACATGTTCGATTTCGTCGTCGTCGAGTGCGGCCAGCAACGCGACGGCACCCGCGCCCACCCCGAGCGGATGACGGTCGCCCACGGATAGCACTTGTGCGCGAATGTGATACATGCCTTCCTCGCGATGCGTGCAGATGGCGAAATCGCCGCGCCGAACCGTGAGAAACGCCGTGTCTTCCGACAGGTGCGCGAGCCGCACCACGCTGTTCGCAGCCAGTTGATGCACGCCGAAGCGCTCCGCGGCTAGCGCACCCAGCACATAGCTTTCGCAGCCGAGGTGATAGCGCCGGGTTTCCGGGTCCTGCTCGACGAGACCGCCGCGAATGAGCGCACCCAGCAGCCGGTGGGCGGTCGGTTGCTTGAGACCGGATTGCGCAACCACTTCGCGCAGCGGCATGCCGACGCGGCTATGCGTGGCGACGAGTGAAAGCAGCGACAGCGCGCGATCGATGCTCTGGGCGCCGTCCCGTTCGAGCGGTACGACGCGATCGCTCATGTGTGTTTCCCTCTGTGCTGCGCCCGGATCTTTCTTCACGATTTGCGCTCCACAATATGGACTGTTGGAGTGTCATTTGCGCAGACCAATCGACTGCTGGCATCCACAATGCGGAGCCGTTTCCGCGCATTCTAGTAACGAAGCGGTTTGCGGCCCTATCGTGGTTAACGAGCACTATTCACAAGGGGACGCGATCTCGTAACCTGCGATCCGGTTAAGCACGCAATTAACGCTCCATATTGTGGAGTACTTATTCAACGCAGTGCAAGCACAGCGGAGATGCGTCATGACGGAAAACTGGGCGGCGCCCTTTTCGATGAGCGGCAAGACGGTACTGGTGTTCGGTGCGGGCGGTCCTGCCGAAGGCTGGAACAACGGGAAGGCTGCGGCCTATGCCTATGCCCGGGCGGGCGCACGGGTTTGCTGCGCGGATCTCGACCTGGAAGCGGCGGAACGCGTCGCGAACGGCATCGTTAAAGAGGGCGCCGAAGCGTTTGGCCTGCGGGCGGACGTGACGGATTCCGCCTCGGTGAATACCGCGGTCGCCGCGCTGATCGAGCGTTGGCAGAAGATCGACGTGCTGCACAACAACGTGGGCGCAACGCATATGGGCGGCCCCGTGGAGCTGGACGAGGCGACCTTCCGCCGTTCCATCGACCTGAATCTCGGTTCCGTCTATCGCGCTGCAAAGGCCGTGTTGCCGCACATGATCGCGCGCGGCGAGGGGGCGATCGTCAATATCTCGTCATTGGCGGCGGTCGGCTGGACGGGGTATCCCTATTTCGCTTACGCGGCGTCGAAGGCGGCAGTGAATCAGGCCACGGTCAGCATCGCCATGCAGCACGCGCGACAGGGCATTCGCGCCAATTGCGTGATGCCGGGCGCGATCGACACACCGCTCATCTACTCCCAGATCGCAAAACAATATGCGTCCGTCGAGGAGATGATCGCAGCGCGCAATCGCATGGTGCCGATCGGCAGGATGGGCGACCCGTGGGACGTAGCGCATGCGTCGCTTTTTCTCGCGTCGGACGCCGCGAAGTTCATCACCGGCGTGAGCCTTGCCGTGGACGGCGGCCAGAGCAGCGCGATGGTGCCGCTCCAATGACGCGCGGTTCGCACAGGATTTCCTATCGAAGCACCACAGAGGAGCGGCTCCCATGAGCGCAAACAGACAGACGGACGCGCGCGTCGCGGTGATCACCGGCGCGGCGGGCGGCATTGGCGCCGCGATAGCCGCGCGCCTCGCACGCGCCGGCATGCATGTCGTCGTCACTGACCTCGATTTAGGCGCGGCCGAAGCGGTCGCCGCGACGGTCGCGGAAGAGGGCGGCGCTTCTTCGGCGATGACGCTCAACGTCGGGGACAGCGACGTGATCGGTGAGTTCTTCGCCGCGCTCGACTCGAAGCTGGGCCGCTGCGACGTGCTGGTGAACAACGCAGGCATCGCAAGCCTGATTCCGTTCGGTGAATTTCCACTCGATACGTGGCGCCGGATCATCGAAGTCAACGTGACCGGGCCGCTTGCGCTCACGCAGCACGCCATCAAGCGCATGCGGACCCGCAACTGGGGGCGCATCGTCAACATCGCGTCGACGAGCGGTATTCGCGCGGGCGCGGGGCGCACCGGGTACGGCACGTCGAAGGCCGCGCTGATGGGCCTCACCCGTCAGATGGCGATCGAACTCGCGCCTTTCGGCATTACCGCGAACGCGGTCGCGCCGGGTCCGGTCGAGACGCCGCTCGCGCGGCATCACTCGCCGGCCGCGCGCGAAGCTTACATGCGGCTCGTGCCCATGAAACGCTATGGCATGCCCGACGAGATCGGCGCGGCGGTCGGATACTTCGCCTCCGACGACGCCGCGTACACCACGGGCCAAACGCTTGCCGTCGACGGCGGTTTTCTTGCTGCAGGCGTCCTCGACGCGTGACGCGATACGACGGACCCTACCCTCGGAGAGAATCATGAATGAGAAGGCGCAACTGGTAGGCTGGGCGCATTCGCCTTTCGGCAAGCTCGATACGATCGACATCGAAACGCTGATGGGTGGCGTGATCGACGGGGCGCTCGCGCATGCGGGCATCGGTGCCGCCGACGTCGATGCCGTGATGGTCGGCGTGTACAACAACGGCTTCGCAAAGCAGGGTTTCGAAGGGGCACTGCCCGCTCTCGCACAATCGGGCCTGCGCTTCACACCGGCCGTGCACGTCGAAAATGCCTGCGCGACGGGTTCGGCGGCGCTGCATACGGCGATGGACTTCGTCGAATCCGGACGCGGCAAGATCGCGCTCGTAATCGGCGCGGAAAAGATGACGGGCGTGCCGTCTCAGGCGATTGCCGACATCCTGCTGTCCGGCTGCTATCGCCGTGAAGAAGAGAACCCTTTGGGTTTCGCGGGAATTTTCGGCCGCATTGCGCAGACGTATTTCGAGCGGCACGGCGACCGCAGCGAAGCTCTGGCTATGATCGCGGCGAAGAATCATGCGAACGGTGCGCGCAATCCATACGCGCACGTGCGCAAGGACCTGGGCGTCGAGTTCTGCAATACCGTGTCCGACAAGAACCCGCTCGTGGCCGGGCCGCTGCGCCGCACCGACTGCTCGATGGTCTCCGATGGCGCGGCTGCACTCGTCGTCGCCTCAGCCGACGTGGCGCGCAACATGCACCGCGCCGTGGGCTTTCGTTCGCGCGTGCAGGTCAATGATTTCCTGCCGCTGTCGCGGCGCGATCCGATCGGCTTCGAAGGCGCGCGCCGTGCATGGGACGAAGCGAAGCGCCGCGCGGGCGTTTCCATCGACGCTCTCGATCTGGTCGAAACGCACGACTGCTTCACGATTGCCGAGATGATCGAATACGAGGCGATGGGTCTTATGCCGGCCGGCGAAGGCTGGCGCGCGATACAGGAAGGCCTCACGAAGCACGACGGAAAGCTGCCGGTGAATCCGTCGGGTGGTCTGAAGTCGCGAGGTCATCCGCTGGGCGCGACCGGCGTCTCGCAACACGTCATGGCCGCGATGCAACTGACGGGAGAGGCCGGCGACATGCAGATTCCTCAAGCCGAACTCGCCGGCGTGTTCAACATGGGAGGCGCCGCCGTGGCCAACTACGTGTCGATTCTGGAGCGCACAAAATGAAATTGACGGAAATGGCGCCGGTTTCCGAGCGCGTGATGAATCTGGCGTATATCGCCACGCAGAATGCTCGCCGTTTTTCCGATGGCAGCGCTATCGTGTTCGGCGAGATGCGCTGGACATGGCGCGAATTCGACGCGCGCGTGTCGGCGCTCGCTGCGGGCCTGCAGGCTGCCGGCGTGAGTGCGGGGCATACGGTGCTCGCACATTCGTGCAATACCAACGAAATGCTCGAAGCGATGTTCGCGGTGTGGCGCATCGGAGCGGTCTGGGTGCCCACGAATTTTCGCCTTGCGCCAGGCGAGATCGCCGGCATGGCGCGTCTGACGAAACCGGACGTGCTGTTCTGCCAGACCGACTATGGCGCACACGCGGCGGCGGTGAAGGCTGAAGCGCCGGAGTGCAGAACGGTGTGGATCGGCGGCGAGACCCCGGCGCCGCAAGGCGAGCCGACGCTCGACGCGCTGATCGACGCGCACGCGGGGGCGAGTGTGCCGAACGCGACGGTCAAGCGTGATACGCCCGCGTGGCTTTTCTTCACATCCGGCACGACCGGCAGTCCGAAGGCTGCGATCCTCACACACGGTCAACTCGCGTTCGTGATCAACAACCATCTGTGCGATCTACTGCCGGGCATCACGCATCAAGACGGCTCGCTTGTCGTCGCGCCGATCACGCATGGCGCGGGCATGCATCAGTTGAATGTGATGGCGCGTGGCGCGGTGACGGTGCTGCTGTCGTCGCAGAAATTCGACGTCGCCGAAGCGTTCTCGCTCATCGAAAAGTTCAGGCTGACGAATCTGTTCACCGTGCCGACTATCCTGAAGATGATGATCGAGCATCCATCCGCGGATCAGCACGATCATTCGAGCCTGCGTTATGTGATTTACGCGGGCGCGTCGATGTACGAAGCGGACCAGAGGCGCGCGCTGGCCAAGCTCGGCCTCGTGCTCGTGCAGTATTACGGCCTGGGTGAAGTGACGGGCAACATCACCGTGCTGCCGCACTATGACCACAACCCCGAAACAATGACCCACCGCCCGCGTACCTGCGGCTTCGAGCGCACCGGCATGCAGGTGTCTATTCAGGACGACGACGGCAACGAACTGCTCCCGGGCGAAACGGGCGAGGTCTGCGTGATCGGTCCGGCGGTGTTCGCGGGCTACTTCAACAACCCGGACGCCAATGCGAAGGCGTTCCGGGACGGCTGGTTCCGTACCGGCGACATCGGGCGTATGGACGAGAACGGTTATGTCTATCTGACGGGCCGCGCATCGGATATGTTCATCTCGGGCGGCTCGAACGTGTACCCGCGCGAAATCGAGGAAGCCATTCTTACCCACGGCGCGATCTCGGAAGTGGCCGTGGTGGGCGTGCCGGATGAACAGTGGGGCGAGGTCGGCGTGGCGGTATGCGTACTCCATCAGGGGCAGCAACTCGACGAGGCGGCGCTGCAGGCATTCCTGAAGGATCGCATCGCCAGGTACAAGTTGCCGCGACGCGTCGTTTACTGGGAAGCGCTGCCGAAGTCCGGATACGGCAAGGTGCCCAAGCGGATGGTGCTCGACGAACTGAAGCGCCGCGACACGATCGGAGCATAGGAGCGGGTTGCGATGGGAGGCAAGGGCGGTCGCGAGGTCATTCGAACGCCGCTCCCGCATTGACTATCGGTCGTTGGCGCGCAAGAGTGATCGTTTCGACCTGCGGCACTTCGGAGATCGCCTTCAGATTTCGTTTATCTATGGAATCTGCGATTGATTTGGTTTCGCCTCCAGGAGATCGATCAGCCATTGATCGCGCTGGTGCAGCATTTCAGGGAACGCATACGGCATCAGCTCTGCATCGACGCCTTTCGCAATCGACTCGATGTAGTCGCCGTTCTCGGGATGAGGTGCCCAGGTCCGAAAGGTCTGCCTCAAGCCGCCAGCAGCGCAGGCCTGACCTCCAATGGGCCGGGCCGTTGCAGAGAGGATCGGAATCATGAGTGGACGACAGTCAGCCAGGGCGGCACTTTCCGCGGCGACACTACTGCTTGCCGGTTGTGTCGTCGGCGGCATGCCGTATGCCGGTCCGCACCTCACGCTGACAGAGTGTCGCGACCTCGCGGCGCTCAGGACAAATGCCCCCCCAACGATGGGGGAACACCAGAGCGAGCTGGCCGCGCTCCGAAAAGCCGGCTACGACCCGTCCCCCTGGTATGACGATCCCAACTACCCAGATGATCTTCAAGCGGCACAGCGCCTGGTCGACTACTGGTTCCAAACCGAGTGTCAGCAAGCTCAGCCGCGCTGAAGACCTACGGTCTATGAACCGTTGACGTTTAAGCGTCGAACGTTTAGCAACGCTTGGATTCCGCGCGTTCGGACCACATCTGCCGACTAATTGCGCTGGCCGACAAATGAAGCTCCTGTCCCGCTCCCTACTGATCGGACGAAATCGCGCACTGCCGACATCGAGTCAACGACGCTTGTTGTTCTTTCGGATTTGGGTGATCTCACCATCCATGACAAGGGCGTAGCCGATAAACAGCTCCTCGCCGAGTTTGATCACGATGAGCGCCTGAATGAACACCCGCTCACCAATTTCGATCGCCTCGCAGTTTGGCTTGCACACGCGTGTTTCAGAAACCGTGCGCTGTTGCCGCCACGGCTATTCCGTTTGAAAAGGCCACGTGACGCGAAAGGCTTCGCCGCGTGCGCGCAACCGGTCGGCTCATTTGATCTTGTGTCATTTCCAAAAAAGGCATTCATTGGAACCGGAACTCCGACGCCTCTCACGCGATGGGTCGATCATGTCGTACGGCAAGCATGCGTTTCCAGGACGGCCAACCGGTTTTTGATTGCGGTCCAGATACCCGCGCCTGAACACAGTCACCGCACCATCTGCAGATCCGCAATCGCCGCGGCGAGAAAGCGTGCTGCTTCACCGCCCGTGACAACCCGATGATCGAACGTCAAACTCAGTGGCAAGATCCTATGCACGACAGGAACCCCGCCGGACGCCACGACCTGCTCATGAATGCGCCCCGCTCCGAGAATCGCGACAGTGGGTGGCACGACGACGGGAGCCGCGTATTTGCCTGCGATCATGCCGAAGTTCGACAGCGTGATGGTATTGCCGCGCAGTTCTTCCGGTGGAATCTTGCGGGCCCGGATGTCGGCGCGCATGCGGTCGAGCCCCGCGCGCAGATCCGCTGCGTCGCGGTGCGCGACGTTGCGCAACACGGGCACGAAGAGACCATCGGGTAGATCGACGGCGATGCCGAGATCTACTTTGTCCAGCAGGTGGCGCCGTCCCGCATGTCCGTCGTACCATGCATTGAGCGCCGGTTCGGCGCGGCATCCGGCCACCAGCGCACGGATCAGGCGGATCGTAACATCAGTATGTGGTGGCCATCCGTTGATGTCGGCGTCGTCGATGACGGTCGCCGCCGCCACCTCGCTCTGCGCGCGTGCCATGTTTTGCGCCATCGCGCGCCGCACGCCGCGCAGCACTTCAGGCGGCCCGAGATCAGTGAATATCTTCGCGACACGCCGAACGTCCGCCGCCGTGATGACACCCTCCGGACCCGACGGTGTCACCATCGACAGTTCGACATCCAGCTTGCGCGCGAGCGCCCGCACTGCGGGGATCGCCTTGATCGCGCCGACACCTGCGCCCGCGCCGCCGCCCAGTGCGGCCGGCGCTTCCTGGACAACATGCTGGCCGATCTCCACATGGCCAACCACGGTGCCGGCATCGGCTTCGTCGGCCGCCCCTTCGAATGCGACTAGCGGTGCCCCCAGATGCACGATGTCGCCCACCTGGCCGAACAGTTTCACGACGCGGCCGGATTGAGGCGACGGAATATCGACGATCGCCTTCGCCGTTTCGACCGACAACAGCGGTTGATCCGCGCGAATGTCATCGCCGCTCTTGACATGCCATTCGACGATCTCCGCTTCCCTCAAGCCTTCGCCGAGGTCGGGTAGTTTGAAGATTTTCATGGTTTCACTATGCTTCCAGCGCTTGTCTGACCGCGTCAACGATGCGCGCGGTGCCAGGCATATATTGACTTTCGAGCCTGAACAGCGGCACCACCACATCGTATCCGGTGACGCGCTGCACCGGCGCAAGCAGTGAGTAAAGTCCCCGCTCGGCGATGTTGGCCGCAATCTCCGCACCGACCCCGCCGCTGCGTGAGCCCTCGTGCACGATCACGCAGCGCCCGGTTTTCGCCACCGACGCGAGAATGGTGTTCATGTCGAGCGGCTTGAGTGTCGCCACGTCGATCACCTCGACCGACACGCCTTCCTGCGCGAGCAAATCGGCCGAGGCCTGCACGTCCTGCAACACACCGCCCCAACTCACCAGTGTGACGTCCGTCCCATTGCGTAACACGAAGCAACTGTCGAGCGGCAGCGCTTCGCCATCGTCCTCCACCGGCTGCCTGAAGAGTCGATACAGGCGCGTCGGCTCGAAGAAGATCACCGGGTCCGGGTCGCGGATCGCCGCGAGCAACAAGCCGTACGCGCGAGTCGGCGAGGACGGCGTCACGACACGTAGTCCGGGTATGTGGGTGAAGAGCGCTTCAGGGCTTTCGGAATGATGCTCGGGTGCGTGAATGCCGGCGCCGCATGGCGCACGGATCACTAGCGGGCACGTCAGCCGTCCGCGCGTTCGATGCCGCAACCTCGACGCATGATTCAGAATGTGGTCGATGGCCGGATAGATGAACCCTGCGAACTGAATCTCCACAACCGGCTTCAGACCCATCGCCGCCATGCCGATCGCGGTGCCGGCAAGCGCGGTTTCGGCCAGAGGGGTATCGATCACCCGCTGTGCGCCGAAGCGTGTCTGCAGCCCGGCGGTTGTCCGAAAGACGCCGCCATTCATGCCAATGTCCTCTCCGAGCAGCACGACGGCCGAGTCATGCGCCAGTTCGTAGGCGAGCGCCTGATTGAGCGCTTCGACCATGTTGAGGTCAGCCATTGCCGTTCCCCGAGGTCGGCGCGAAACGCTGCGCCATTGTCAGTTGCTCGCGCATCGCCGGCGGCAACGTCTCATACAGGTGCTCGAACATCGCGGACGGTTCCGGCGGCGGTATGGCGAGGTACGCATCGACGGCCTGCTCGACCTGCGCATGGCAAGCCTTGCCGAGTTGCTCGTCCTGCGCCTTGTCCCAGACGTTCGTGCGCATCAGGTAAGTGCGCAAACGAAGCAGAGGTTCGTATTCCCAGCGCTTGCTGATGACTTCGGCGTCGCGATAGCGCGTGGCGTCATCGGCTGTCGTGTGATCGCCAAGACGATAGCTGAGCGCTTCGATCAGCGTCGGGCCGTCACCTCGGCGAGCCTTGGCGAGTGCTGCGTGGACAACCTGATACACGGCGATCACGTCGTTGCCGTCGACCTGAAGCCCGTCGATTCCCGCTGCGATCGCTTTTTGCGCAAGCGTTTGGGCAGCGCTCTGGCGGCTGCGTGGCATCGAAATTGCCCACTCGTTGTTGTTGACCACGAGGACAAGCGGTGCCTGCCAGACGCCGCTCATGTTCATCGCCTCATAGAAGTCTCCCTTGGACGTGCCGCCGTCGCCGACGATCGCCACCGCGACGCGCGGTTCATGGCGCAGCATGAACGCGTAGGCTGCGCCGGCGGCATGGCATATCTGTGTTCCAATCGGCACACAGTTCGGGAAATCGTTGCGGGGCACGCCGAAATCGCTGCCGCGCTCGTCGCCGCCCCAATACAGCAGACTTTCCGCGATGGTGACGCCGCGCAGCAATTGCGCGGCGTGATCGCGATACGAAGGGAACAGCACGTCGTCGGGCTGCATCGCGCTGGCCACGCCGACGCCGACCGCTTCCTGGCCGACCGACGACGCGAAAGTGCCGAGCTTGCCGGTACGCTGCAGCGCGACCGCCTTCGTGTCGAACGTCCGCGTCAGCACCATCGCGCGATAAAGAGAAATCAGCACCGACGAGTCCCGCGCAAAGGCAGGCAAGGCCTGAACAGCCTCGCCATCGGGGCCGAGATATTGCGTGTAGCCGATGTGAAAAGTCGCAGCCGTGCTCATGTCCGCCCCCCATGTTCTTCCAGATAACGAAGACGTGCCGGAGTTCCCCCGCGCGAGCGACACGACACGCTCGGCGCAGCGCGTACAAACTTCAGTTTAGGCATTGAAAGTAGCGGGGCAAAGCAGGTTCGGGTAACGGTCAATGCACTTGTAATGCAGCAGGCGCAGGCATGCGCCATCTTCCGCCCGGTTTCTCGCACGCTCAGCTGCGGGGCCACTGTCGAGGGCCTGCGCGCTACCATGGCTGGCAAAATGAAGGCACAAGCCCGCGTTGTCGAGGACGCACGGCACAGGCTTCAAATGCCAGCGGATCTGTCGCATTGGAGCTCACGAGACCGCCAGCGGGCGCCATGACGCCGAGCACCGAGTAATGCAAGGGCCGAAAGGCGGCCGACGCCATGCTGTGACCGGTACAGTTCGAACGTCAGCGAGTCCGGGGCGGTGGCCCGCGCCCAAGGCTGGATGTTCGATATACCGTGAATTCCCCGCGCGACTAGTTGTTGCGCAGTAGCCGACGGGCAGGCGAGGTGCGTTCGATTAAACGGTCGCTTATGTCAGCCGGGACGACGGTACTTCCGGCCATCATCTCCACGCGCGACGCGGCGGTTGTCGCGGGCGGCGCCTGGACTCGCTGCCTGGACTCGCTATTTCTGCGGCAACCTGGGCGTCGAAATGCCGCAACTGCTGACGCGTGCGTCTGTATTGCGCTTACCAAGCGTGTGTGCGTGGGATCGCCTGATGCGCCTCTCGGGGAAATCAACGAGGCAGTGGCGCTTGTTATAACCGTGAGTTTTCGGGAACGAAGCCTTCGGAATATGTCACTTGTCGCGGCATTTGTGGCTACCTAGCATCAGCCAAACAAGTCGCGGTGAGGGCGCTCGGCACAGCCGACGTCCGCCCGTTTTCTCCTAACCGGCCCAGGCAGACGTCCAGGATGATCGACCCTAATAAGAGCAAAGGCGCCAGCATCGCGGTTTTCGCGTTGCTATATCTCGGCTATTGCGTTTCCTACATCGACCGCTCCGCGATCGCGCTGTCGCTCGTGGCGATCGGCAAGGAATTCAATGTCGGCTCGGCCGCGCTCGGCGTCGTCATGAGCACGTTCTACATCAGCTACGCCGCCATGCAGATTCCCGGGGGCTGGATTGCCGATCGCTGGGGCAGCAAGAAGGTCATCGTTGCGTCGGTCGCGTTCTGGTCCCTGTTCACGCTAATGACCGGCCTCGCGTGGTCGCTCGCGTCGCTCATCGCGATCCGCTTCGTCTTCGGTCTTGGCGAAGGCGGATATCCGGGGGCGGCGGTCAAGGGCGTCACCGAATCGTGCGCTCGCGCCGATCGCCCGAAGATGTCCGCGCTTCTCATGTCGTCGAACTATGTCGGGAGCTTCATCGCACCGCTCGCCATCGCGCCGCTCATTCTGTATTTCGGCTGGCGTCATGCGTTCGTCGCCGCGGGGATCGGCGGACTCGTGTTTGCGCTTGTCTATCTGTTCGCTGTGAAGGACACCCATCGGAAAAGGGACGCGGCTGGCCGCTCCACCCGCATCGACAGTGCGGCGACGCGCGCGCTGCTGAAGATGCCGCTGATGTGGAAGATCCTGCTGACGTGGTTCGGCATGGGCATCGTCAACAAGGGACTCGACGCGTGGATGCCCGCCTACCTTCTGACCGAACGCCATCTGGACCTGAAAGCGGTCGGCATGCTGACGCCGCTGCCTTTCGTGGCGGCGAGCATTTCGACGGCGCTCGGCGGCGGGATCCTCACGCGCTGGTTCGACGGCCGCGAAAAGTGGCTGATGGCCGTGTGCTGCGCCATCTCCGGTTTCTTCCTCTACGAGATGTACACGGCGCAAACGGTGACGGGCGTGATCGTATATCAATCGATCGTCTACTTCTTCAAGTCCTTCGTGTTCGCGGGCGTCTTCGCGTTGCCGACCAGGTTCCTGCCGCAAAAACTCATCGGCACGGGCGCGGGCATGGTGAACTTTGGCGGGCAGGTCGCGGGATTCATCGCGCCCGCCGTCATCGGGCTGCTCGTTTCGATGACCGGCAACTACAACGCCGTGTTCGGCTTTCTGATCGCGGCGACGGGCCTCGCGTTCGTCACCAGTCTCTCGATCCGTCTCTCGCCTGAAAGCGACGCGCGCCTTGGCGCTGTCGAAGAAGCCTGAGCGCATCGCGAAGCAGGACCACGCCGGCGGGCGCTATGATGCGAAGTTCCGCATCATCACATCGATCCATCATGAGCGCCCGCATCCTTCAGGAAGCCGCCGTCCGTTACTTCCTCGAAGTCGTCAACACCGGTTCCATCGCCGATGCGGCGACACGGCTGAGCGTCGTGCCGTCCGCTGTCAGCCGGCAGATCACGCGGCTCGAAGCCGAACTCGGCACGCCGCTCTTCGTGCGGCAGTCGCGCGGCATGGTGCCGAGCAAGGCCGGCGAAATGCTTGCCGCCTACGCCCGGCGCTCGCAACTCGACGCCGAACAGATATCACTCGAAATCGATGCGCTGCGCGGCGAAGCCGAGCGCACCATCCGTATCGCCTGCACGGAGGGTTTTGCGGCCGCGTTTCTGCCGCGCGCGATGGCGGACTTCCGTCGCAGCGTCGCGCCCGCATCGTTCGAGGTTGTCGTCGATACCGCCGCGGGCGTCACGCAGCGCGTGCGCGAAGCCGAAGCCGATGTGGGCCTCACCTTCAGCTTCGGTCCGGCAAAAGACATCCATGTGATGTTTTCCGCGCCTTCGCCGGTTTTTGCGATCGTCGCGGCATCGCATCCGCTCGCACAGTCGGCGCAGGTTTCGTTTCGCGACTTGCTTGCGTATCCGCTCGCATTGCCCGGCGTTCATTCGACGCTGCACAAGCTCATCGATATCTATTGCAGCCGCGAAGGCGTCGCGTGCAAGAGCGTGCTTGCGAGCGCGACGCTCGAAACGCTGCTCGGCTTCACCATCGAAAGCGATGCCGTCACCTTCAGCGGCGAACTCTTCGTGCGTCCGCGTCTCGAAGCGGGCGAACTCGTCGCGCTGCCCGTGCCGGAACTCGCGACGAGCGAACGCGCCATCGAGATACAAACGCTCGCGCGACGCGAAATGCCGCCGCTGCTGCAAGCGTTCATCGCGCGGCTGAGCGATGCGTTGTCCAAAAGTGAAGCCACCCTTCGATAAACATCACTGGCCGGTGATTTATACGTCGTCTACATTGAGCGCACTCTTTCTGTCATCGCTAACAGGACCGCTCGATGAACGACCGTCACGAACTCACGCGTCATAGCGCCGTTGCGCTGCGCGCGCTCTTGCTGGCGCGCGAAATCTCCGCCGTCGAATTGCTCGACGCGTGCATCGCGCGCATCGAAACGCTCAATCGGTATGTCAACGCCATTACCGCGACCAGCTTCGAGCGCGCGCGCATCGAGGCGTGCGCGGCCGACGCGGCACTCGCGCGCGGCGAGGCCGTCGGCATGCTCCACGGCCTGCCCATCGGCATCAAGGATCTCGAGGAGACCGAGGGCTTGCTGACGACCTACGGTTCGCCGCTCTATCGCGCGAACGTGCCCGCGCGCGACAACACGCTCGTGCGCCGTCTGCGCGCGGCGGGCGCAATCGTCGTCGGCAAGACGAACGTGCCCGAAATGGGCGCGGGCGCGAACAGCTTCAATCCCGTGTGGGGCGCGACGGGCAATCCGTTCGATCCGCGCCTGAACGCGGGCGGTTCGTCGGGCGGCTCGGCCGCCGCGCTCGCGCTCGACATGGTGCCGCTCGCGAGCGGTTCCGACACCGGAGGTTCGCTGCGCATACCGGCGGCGAAGTGCGGTGTGGTCGGCTTGCGCACCTCGCCCGGCCTCGTGCCGAGCGATCGCAAGCCGCTCGGCTGGACACCGATCGCGGTCGTCGGACCCATGGGACGCAACGTGGAGGACACCTGGCTGCAACTCGCGGCGACGGTGGGCCAGTCCGACAGCGATCCGCTTGGTTATCCGTTCGCGATGAACCCGACAATGGACGGCCGCGCGCTCACCGACTTGTCGAAGCTGCGCATCGGATATACGGAGGATTTCGGCGTCTGCGAAGTCGATGACGCCATCCGCGCCGTGTTCCGCCGCAAGATTGACTGCCTGCGCTCGCACGTCGCGGTGTGCGAACCGGTCGAGGTCGATTTCGACGGCGCGCATCGCTGTTTCGACGTGTTGCGCGCGGAGGCCTTCGTCGCGGGCCTGCAAAAGGCCTACGAAACTGATCCCGATTCGCTCGGGCCGAATCCGCGAGCGAACTACGAAATGGGCATCGGCATGGGACTGTCGGATTGCGTGCGCGCGCACGCCGATCAGACGCGCCTGTTCCGGCGCTTCCAGATGCTGTTCGATCGCTACGACGTCATTCTGTCGCCGACGACGCCCGTGTCGCCGTTTCCGTGGACACAGCCGTATCTGAAGTCGGTGAACGGCGTCGCACTGGAGAACTACTATCGCTGGCTGTCGCTGACCTACGTCGTGACGCTCGCGACGAATCCGGCGTTGTCCTTGCCATGCGGTGTCGATCATCGCGGCATGCCATTCGGTCTTCAGATGATCGGCGCTTTTCGCGGCGATCTTGCATTGCTCGACGCGGCGCGCGCCTTCGAAACGCTTTTCGCGTCCTCCGACGAAACGCGCCGGCCGGTTCCGGATGCCGCCAGGCTGCGCGCATCGGATGTCGAGCTGAAATCCATCGTCACGCATCCGCCCGTGCTGGATGCCGTGGCGTCTTCAAATTCATCTTCTTCCGCCGTCTGACCCGAACATGATCGATTCCATCTACGACAAGCCACTCGATGCGTGGCTGCGCGACTATCCGCTCCTGCGTCCGCTCATGGCGCTCCAACCCGTCGAGTGGTTCAATCCGGCCGTGGCGCCGCTTTCCGTCGCCCTCGACGACATCCCACTCGACGCATCGCATATCGCCGATGCGAGCGCGCGTCTGCAACGCTTTGCGCCGCTGCTCGCGCAAGTCTTCGACGACGTCCGCGACGCGGCAGGCATCATCGAATCGCCGTTGACGGCCGTGCCCGCATTCGCCCACGCCGCGAGCAGGCGCTACGGCGTCGATGCGCCCGCGCGTCTGCTGCTCAAGCAAGACAGTCATCTGCCGATTTCCGGTTCGATCAAGGCGCGCGGCGGCATCTACGAGGTGCTTTTCCAGGCGGAACAACTCGCGCTGCGTCACGGCCTGCTCAAGGAAGGCGACGATTACCGCGTGCTCGCCGGCGATGCGTGCCGCGCGCTCTTTCGCAAGCACAGCATCGCGGTGGGATCGACGGGTAATCTGGGCATGTCGATCGGCATGGCGAGCGCGACGCTCGGCTTTACGACGACCGTGCATATGTCGGCCGATGCGCGTCAGTGGAAGAAGGACCGTCTGCGTGCGCACGGCGTGACGGTCGTCGAATACGCGGGCGACTACGGCGAAGCGATCGAAAGCGGCCGGCGTCGCGCGTCGGAAGATCCGATGTGCCACTTCGTCGACGACGAAAATTCGACGACGCTGTTCCTCGGCTACGCGGTCGCGGGCGAGCGCCTCAAATGTCAGCTCGATGCGGCGAATGTGCGCGTCGATGCCGGGCATCCACTCTTCGTGTATCTGCCGTGCGGCGTGGGCGGCGGCCCGGGCGGCGTGGCGTTCGGATTGAAGCTCGCATTCGGCGATGCGGTGCATTGCATTTTCGCGGAGCCGACGCATTCGCCGTGCATGTTGATGGGGGTGCTGACCGGCTTGCACGAGAAGCTTGCGGTACAGGACTTCGGGATCGACAACGTGACTGCGGCCGATGGCCTTGCCGTCGGCCGTCCGTCGGGTTTCGTCGGCCGTGCGATGCAGCGCATGATCGACGGCTACTTTACGGTGGAAGATCGCGAACTGTATGCGCTGCTCGCGCTGATGGCGGATACGCAGGGCGTTCGGCTGGAGCCTTCAGCGTTGGCGGGCGCGCCGGGCTTCGCGCGAGTGTTGAGCGAGACACAAGGTTATCGCGCGCGCATGACGCTCGACGCTGTCGCGATGCGCAACGCCACACACGTCATCTGGGCGACGGGCGGCGGTATGGTGCCCGATTCAGAGATGTCCGCGTATCTTGAAACGGGGCGTGCTGCGCTGCAGGACGAGGGATAAAACGACGAGCCTAGCGTGCTCGACAATCGAAAGTGACATCTCGGGCCGACGCGCTTATCTGAACGGTAGGAGCGGATCCGTCAACCGCCTGTCGCTGAGCTTTCCCTTTGGCGCGCGACGCAGCGCCTTTAACGTAATTGCGATAAGGGGATGCTGAATCGTCCGGAACTGGATTTGCGAAATTTAACTGCCGGGTTGCGTACTGAATCGCGAATGACGCACGGACAATCGAGGCGGGAGTGGCTTCGGGAAGGCATTACGGAAAGGACTCAGCGAACTGCCCGCAACCCTTTGCGCCTGCTAGACTGGAAGTTACCCATGCAAACCATGGAGGATGACATGATGTCCGTCTACGTGGTGAAGACCGGTGAACAGTTCCTCTGCACCGCCGAGGACGGCGACATCGGCATGGCATCGGCGATCGAAAATGCCACGTCCTTTCTTTCGTATGAGGAAGCGGAAAAAGCGGCAAACGAGAACGCCGACCCCGGATACGAAATCGTGGCCGTCTGCGTTATCAGACACTGAGCGTGGTCCGCTGGCGGGTACTCAGCGAGGGAGGCCAATACCAATTTCTCTCGCGCCGCGCGATATGGTGCTCCGCTTGACCGCATCCGAATGGGCCTGCCTTGCGCATCGAGATTCGCACGGCGGTCAACGCGCGCGTTGACCGCCTTCATTCACGGGCTCATGGCCGCCGAACGGCTCGAAGGACATCCGTTGACACTCATCGCCGGAGCGGATATTTCACCCTTGTCTGGCACTTCACATGAGGTGGGCGCAGCGTTTGCTGTGGTCCACAAGTGGCTCGGCGACACGATCATCTGGATTGCCGGATTTCACTCACTCGCTGCTCTTTACCATCACATTGTTCTCAAAGACGACGTCCTAATCACGATGCTTCCGCGCTGGGTTCCAGTGAGACGAGGAAGAAGCCGATGACACCTCTAAACGTCGCAATAGATAGCTCGTGTACTGGACCGGTTAAGAACCAGCACACTCGTTACCGAGAACCTATGGGACCACATCATGGCATCCAGAAAGGAGCTCCAGCGTTACCGTGCGCATCTTGCCGACGAGCGACATAGCGCGGCGATCTATGAAACGCTCGCGCACGTTGAAAAGGACATTGACCGGAAGCAGGTCTTCAGCGAGCTCGCTGCAGCGGAATGGACGCATGCAAAGGTATGGGCTGACAAGCTGAAAGCGAACGGACAGCGCGTCCGGGACAGGCAGAGTGTCAAGACTTTCATCATGAAAGGCGTAGTCCGTATCTTTGGTCCGCGATTTGTGCTGCCGACGCTTGCAGCCGCCGAATTCGCAGACCGGAACAAGTACGCGGGCAACCCGGAGACCGCCACAATGTCCGCAGAGGAACGGCAGCACGCGAGCCTGGTGCAGGGCATGGTGAACGAGGACAAGCCGGAACCGGCCCAGGGGAACGAGATTGCCGAGGCCGAGTCCTGGCATCGGGGTGTCTCATCCGGCAACGACCTTCGCGCTGCCGTGCTGGGTGCCAATGACGGACTGGTATCGAACTTCTGTTTGATCATGGGCGTAACGGGCGCAGGTACAGGCAACAAGGCGGTTCTGCTCACAGCACTGGCGGGACTAATCGCGGGCGCTTGTTCGATGGCACTTGGTGAATGGCTGTCCGTCACCAATGCGCGCGAACTTGCGAGAACGCAGATCGCCCTGGAAGCCGACGAACTTGAACATACCCCCGACGCGGAGGAGCACGAACTGAGGCTCATTTACCGCGCCAAAGGCCTGGCGGCCGACGAGGCGAAGCGGGTGGCAGCACAGATGATGCGCGACAAGGACAAGGCACTGGACGCGCTTACGCGTGAGGAGCTCGGGTTGGACCCGGCGGAGCTCGGTGGCAATCCTTGGACTGCGGCGGGATTTTCGTTTTTCCTGTTTGCGGCCGGGGCCATATTTCCAGCGATGCCATTCCTATGGTCGGCTGGCTGGGTCGCGGTACTCCAATGCATCGCCTTCAGCGTGTTCGCCCTGGCAGCCATCGGAATGTTCACGTCCTTGTTCAACGGTAGAAGCGCGATGTTTTCCGCCGGTCGTCAGGTCGTCATCGGTCTCGTGGCTGCTGCGTTCACATTCGGCATTGGGCATTTGTTAGGTGTATCGGTTTCGTGATGAACGCCTTCTTTACAAGGGGAATGCTGCCTGGAACGACAAGAGAATAGGCGGACTATCTGGACAGCCGGTAGCCGCACAAAAATTTTTCGCACCACTACCGTGGCGTCACGGAGATAGCAGGCAGTATGCTTAGACTGCTTTCTCTGTGTCGGCCCGGTGAGAGCCAGTAGAGCGGGCAAAGCAAAAAGACAGGCAAACGTGATCGCATCGCGGCACTGAGCGTTGCGCAAGACGCCAGTTGCCGGCTCCTCGGCGGCGTGCCGTCGCCTGGCGGCAGTTCGACGGTTGCCTTGACGCCGGAGCAGAAGTCGGATCTGATGGCCAAGCAAGCCCGAGTAGATCGAGTGGCACGAATCCAGGGGTTCTGCTGTTGCTCTTCCCGCGCAATGCAAGGCAAGCGGTGTCGGAACACCATCGTCGGCGCGACGTCGTTGGAGCAGGATGCGACAGCAGGGATGAGCCGCGGGTCTGCCAATTTGTGCCGTTTCATGCCGGGCCTTCAAGGGCAGAAGGCCCGCGCTACGTTTTTGAAAAAAGGGCGGTCTGACCCGCCGCCAGGTATGGCATTTGCTCGTTGAAAAACACGCAGTTTCCAAGGAGCCGAGGCCATGAAAAAAATTGCCATAAGTGTTCTGATTGCCATGAGCAGCCTGGCGGTAGCGGCGCCAGCGCTTGCCGACTACGGCCACCGTTGGCACCATTGTCACCGGTATTGGCATCACCATCATTGGGAACGGGTATGCCGATAGGACCTCACCGCCACTGTCCATCATCGTCTCGCTGACGGCCAGTGATCGAAACCGCAGATCACTTCGGGCGTACTGCGATGCTGGTTGAAGCGGTGCCAACGTTCAGGACGCCGCTGCCAACCTAGGAGATCAAGCCTTGCCGCGTTGGAGATCCTTCGGGAGTTGACCACGTTGGATCGACCGGGCACACGTTGACCACGAGTCCCGTCGGGTCGGATGCCCCCACGACAAATCGGGCGTCTGTTCCGGCCGCGGCGAGCGCCTGCGTCGCGCCCGCAAATTCGATCTGCGATGCACGAGGCGACGCTGCTGCGCTGGCGCACCCTGTCTGCGACTGCTGGCCGATCGACGGGGCTGCGAACGCCGTCCCAATGCTTCCCAGGCAGGCGAGAAAAGCAGGCCATAGGAGGTTACGCATAATCCCTCCTCGGATTGACGCGGACGGGTTACCTCACTTTCTGCTTATGTCAGGCGCCGCGTTATTTCTCTCCTGCGCATATGTCATTTGCGGATGCCTGCGCGGCCTCAGGGCTTGCGGCTAGCCAAGGGATGCAGACCGGGACGCGGCAGACCCAGATGCGCCGACAGCAGCGTCCCTTCTTGACGACGTCACTCATCAGGACAAGAAAGCATTCGAGCTATGGATATGTGCACCAATGCTTTTACAGAACGCCTGAGGTTTACCGGATATCGACGATAGCTTCACGCACATCGATCTTGCGCGGAATGACGCGCTCGCGGTAAGCCAGATCGGCGGAGTCCTGCTGGGCCTTGATGACTTCGTCTGTGAGCGGATAATGCACGCCCCATTCGAGCCGCGGCAGCGCACGCGACCAGATGTCGAGCCGCACACCCGTGTTCTGCGACAGAAACTGCGCCGTTTGAGCGGGATGCGCGAGTTCAAGCGCGGTCTGACGATCGAGCACGTCGAAGAGCAGCCGCAACGCGGCAGGGTAACGCTGTGCGAATTCGCGCGTACCGATATAGAAGCCGTATTGCGGCACCGATAGCTGGCCGATAGAGAGGATCGTGCGCGCGCCTGTCGTGAGTTCGGTATCGGCGTAGCGCGGGTCGGGCACGGCCCACGCATCGATGAAGCCGCGCTCGAACGCGGCGCGCGCGTCGCTGTAGTTCAGATAGACGAACTGCACCGCTGACGCCGGTATGCCCGCGTCGGCGAGTGCCTTCAGCACGAACAGATGTCCTTGCGAGCCCTTCGCGAAGGCGACCTTCTTGCCCTTCAGAGCTTCGATGCGCCGGATCGGCGAACTGGCGGGCACGATCAGGCCGTAGCTCTTTTGCAGACGCGGCGCGAATGCCACGTACGCGACACCGGGCGCTGCGCCCGCCTGCGCGAGAATTGGCGGCGTCGAGCCTACCGCACCTACGTCGACGTCACCCGTATTGATCGCTTCGACGAGCGGCGCGCCATACACGAATTCTTTCCATTTGACGGTGACGCGGTGCGGCGCAAAGGCTTTTTCCAGTTCGCCGGATGCACGCAACGCAACGAGCGGATCGCCCTTCTGGATGCCGATATTGATCGTTGCGGGCCACGTGCTGTCGGCATGAGCCCATGTCTGAAAACCAAGGCAGAAGACGAGCACAACGAGCGCTCGCCCCAAGCGGCAGAGTGATTGCATGATGGCGGAATCAGTTCGGAAAATACGGGTTGGCGGGACGGTTGAGCCCGTAGTGGCCGCGCAGCGTGTCGGCTTCGTATTCACGTCGGAACAGTCCGCGCTTTTGCAGGATCGGCACGACGTGGTCGGCGAAAACATCAAGTTGTGCCGGCAGGACGGGCGGCATCACGTTGAAGCCGTCCGCCGCACGGCTTTCGATCCAGTCTTCGATCACATCGGCGACGCGCTCGGGCGAGCCTGCCAGCGTGAAATGACCGCGCGCGCCGGCAAGCTGACGCAGCAGTCCACGCAGCGTCGGTCGTTCGCGCGCGACGAGATCGGTAATCACGGCGGCACGGCTTTGCGCGGCCTGCACCGTCGAAGGGTCGGGGAAGTCGTCGCGCGAGAGCGGTTGATCGAGCGGCAGCGCGGAGAAGTCGTGTCCGCCGAAGCGGTTCGACAACCGGCCCAGGCCGACTTCGATATCGGTCAGTGCGTTGAGTTCTTCGAGCAATGCCTGGCCTTCGGCATCGGTTGAACCGATTGCGGCGCTCAGACCGGGAAGAATCACGATTTCGTCGGCGCCGCGTCCGGCTGCGATTGCCGCCTGCTTGAGTTCGGCGTAGAAGTCCGCCGCCGAAGCCTTCGTCAGATGCGCGGTGAAAACCGCTTCGGCGTGGCGGGCAGCGAACGCCTTGCCCGTCGCCGACGATCCCGCCTGCACGAGTAAGGGCCTCCCTTGCGGCGTGCGCGGCAGATTGAGGGGACCGGCCACGCGATAAAAGCTGCCTTTCCAGTCGATGCGCCGCACACGCTCGCGATCGAGAAAGCGCCCGGTGTCGACGTCGTCGATGATTGCATCGTCGGCCCAGCTATCCCACAGCGCCTTGACGACGCCGACGAAGTCCTCTGCGCGCGCGTAACGTTCGGCATGCTCGGGCGCGCGTTCATAGCCGAAGTTCGGACCGGCGCCGCCGACCCACGATGTCACGATGTTCCAGCCGATGCGTCCGCCCGAAATGTGATCGAGCGACGCGAACTGGCGCGCCAGATTGAATGGTTCGGTATAGGTCGTCGATGCCGTGGCGATCAGGCCGATGCGTGTCGTTTCGCGTGCGAGCGCAGCCAGCGTCGTGAGCGGTTCGAGTGCGCCGCTTGCGACATGGCGCGCGCCTTCGCCGAGTTCGAGTGCGTCGGCGAAGAAGATCGAATCGAAGCGGCCCGCTTCGGCGCGCTTTGCTAGATCGGCGAAATAGGTGATATCGGTCAGCGCCTTGCGCGTCGCGCCGGGATGACGCCAACCCGCTTCATGATGTCCGCGGCCGTGGATGAACAGATTGAGATGAATCGAGCGAGGCATAGATGGTTTTGTCGTGCGTGCAGTGACGAGGCGATGGAGGGACGACTCATTCTATTGACGCAGGCAAGCGGCTCAAACGAAGGAAGTCTGATATCGATATCGCGCCCGCAGTCACCTGTTCGACGGTTCACACCTGACTCGTTCGGTGCGCCTGTCGCGGGAACATCGGCTTTATGACTTCAGCAGATAAGCGTATCGCCTTTGCTTCGTTGTCTCGCCGATAGGGCAGACCGTACATTGTGAGTCTCGATTGAACCTGAGCCACGAGCTTGAGCCATCCTGTGAGCAACAGCGCATCCGCCCCTTACGACAGTCAAACCGATAACCCGGCGCAACAGTCCTTCGAGATCCGCGCATTCGAGGCGCCGCTGGGCGCCGAAGTGATGGGTCTCGCTCTGGACAAGCCGATTTCTTCCACGGATTTTGCGCGTATCCATCGCGCGCATCTCGATCATCATGTGCTCGTGTTTCGCGATCAGCGCATCACGCCGGAACAGCAGGTTGCATTCAGCCGCCGCTTCAAGCCGCTCCAGATTCACGTGCTGCATCAGTTCGCTTTAACAGGGAATCCGGAAGTGCTGATCGTCTCGAACATCGTCGAGAACGGCAAGCCGATCGGGCTCGGCGACGCTGGCCATTTCTGGCATTCCGATCTGTCGTACAAGGAAAAGCCGAGTCTCGGTTCGCTGCTGCATGCGCAGGAACTGCCGTCCGAAGGTGGCGATACACTGTTTGCGAACATGCATCTGGCGTGGGACACGCTGCCTTCGCCTCTGCGCAAAGCCGTCGAAGAGCGGCGCGCGGAACACACCTATCTTGCGCGTTATGCGGAGTTGCAGGCGCGCAGTCCGTGGCGTCCGAACCTGTCGGCGGAGCAGATCGCGCAGGTCAAGCCTGTCGAGCATCCCATCGTCCGCACGCATCCGGAAACAGGCCGCAAGGCGTTGTTCGTCAGCGAGCATTTCACGACGCGCATTGTCGGTCTGCCTGAAGACGAGAGCCGCGCGCTGCTCGACGAACTGTTCGCGCATAGCGTGCTTCCCGTGCATCAATATCGACATCGCTGGCAGCCGCACGATCTGGTGTTCTGGGACAACCGGTCGCTGATGCATCTGGCGGCAGGCACGCCCGACAATCTGCGTCGCAAACTCTATCGCACCACCATCGAAGGCGATACGCCGTTCTGAGTCATCGCTCGCGCGGCTTTAGAACCACTACGGGGGATTTCATGTTGCATGCTTCTCGCGCGGCGTTGTCCGCGCTCGTGCGGCCTGCGCGCCGGATCGCGGCCACAGCCTTGACCACTATCGTCGGCGTGAGCGCATTGGCGTCACCAGGAATTGCGCACGCCGAAGGGCAGATTCGCATCGCCGAGCAGTTCGGCGTCGTGTATCTGCTGCTCAATGTCGCGCGCGACCAGCATCTGATCGAACAGGAAGGACGGCGCGAAGGCATCGACATCAAAGTTGACTGGATGCGCCTGTCGGGCGGCGCGGCTGTGAACGATGCATTGCTGTCGGGATCGATCGATATTGCCGGCGCAGGCGTCGGTCCGCTGCTGACGGTTTGGGACCGCACGCATGGGCGGCAGAACGTGAAGGCCGTTGCATCGCTGGGCAATCTTCCGTATTACCTCGTCAGCAACAATCCGAACGTGAAGAGGATCGCCGACTTCACCAGCAAGGATCGCATTGCGGTTCCCGCTGTCGGCGTGTCGGTGCAGTCGCGGGTGTTGCAGTACGCCGCCGCGAAGCAGTGGGGCGACAAGGCGTTCGACCGGCTCGACGGCTTCACACAGGCGATTCCCCATCCCGATGCGACAGCGGCGATCATCGCCAACAGCACCGTGATCACCGGTCACTTCGGCAATCCGCCGTTCCAGCAGCAGGAACTCGCGCAGAATCCGAAGGCGCATATCGTGCTGAACTCGTATGACGTGCTCGGCGGCCCGAGTTCGGCGACGGTGCTCTATGCGACCGAGAAATACCGCACGGAAAATCCGAAGACGTATCACGCGTTCGTCGCCGCGCTTGCGCAGGCAGCGAAGCTGATCTCGACGAACCCCGAATTGGCCGCCGATATCTACATTCGCGTCAACGATTCGAAGATCGATCGCGCGCTGCTGCTGAGGATACTGCACGATCCGCAGGTCCAGTTCAAGATCGCGCCGCAGAACACGCTGGGCCTCGCGCAGTTCATGTATCGCGTCGGCGCGATCCGCAACGAGCCGAAGTCCTGGCGCGACTACTTCTTCGACGATCCCGCGACAGCGAGCGGAAGCTGATTTGTCCAATGCCGCATGAGCGTCGCTAGCGATGCTTATGCGGACGCTTGCTTTCAATATGCGGATTCGTTGGTTGGTGATGTTCGGGCTTGCCCTTATGTTGTCGTTTTTATCTGCTGGATTTGCCATCGTGAATGCAACCACGACTGAAACCTGGGGCGCGACCGGCACATCGCAGCGCACTGCTTCCACGCCGCCTGCTTCGTTGAACACATCAGGCGTCGCCGATCGTGAAGGTGTCGCGCTGAGCGAGCGTCTGCTAGCAGTCGATCGTGTGAGCCTCGCATACCGCACGCGCGATCGCGTCGTGCGTGCGACGCACGACGTCAGCTTCGATGTATACGGCGCAGACCGCTTCGTGCTGCTGGGTCCATCGGGTTGCGGCAAATCGACCTTGCTCAAAGCCATCGCGGGATTTATCGAGCCGGTGTCCGGGACCATCACCATCGACGGCGAACGGGTCAGGGGGCCGGGCGCGGATCGCGTCGTCGTGTTTCAGGAGTTCGACCAGCTGGCGCCGTGGAAAAAAGTCGTGGAGAACGTGGCGTTCCCATTGCGGGTCGCACGCGGATGCTCTCGAGCCGAAGCAAAAGAACGCGCGTTGCACTATCTCGACAAGGTCGGCCTTGCCGGTTTTGCCGAGGCTTATCCGCACACGCTGTCAGGCGGCATGAAGCAGCGTGTTGCGATTGCCCGCGCGCTGTCAATGCAGCCGCGCGTGCTGCTGATGGACGAGCCCTTCGCCGCGCTCGACGCGCTCACGCGCCGCAAGATGCAGGAAGAACTGCTGCAACTGTGGGAGGACTCGCGCTTCACGCTGCTGTTCGTCACGCATTCGATCGAGGAAGCGCTGGTGGTCGGCAATCGCATTCTGCTGCTGTCGCCGCATCCGGGCCGCGTTCGTGCCGAGTTGAACAGTCATCAGTTTTCGCTGCGCGACTTCGGCGGTGGCAACGGGCAACAGGATTTCCAGCGAAGCGTCGCCCGTATTCATCGTCTGCTGTTCGATACCGATCTGCCCGCGCAACGGGAGCGTCACGCATGAGTACGCCTATCCCGTCCGGTTTCGTTCCGCCCGTACGTCTCGAATACGAGCGGCCTCTCGAAGCGCCTGGGGTGCTCAGTGAAGCGGCACCATTGCCGCCGATTCAGCGCATCTGGGATGCCGCGTGGTTCCGGCGCGTGCTGATTGCGCTGGTGTTGATCGCTGCGTGGGAAATCACCGCGCGCGCCATCGATAACGACCTGTTGCTGCCGACTTTCGGCGCAACAGCGAAGGCGTTCGTGCAAGGCGTCGCATCAGGTGAGCTGTTGATGAAGACGGCGATCTCGCTGTCGGTGCTGCTGCGCGGTTATGCGATCGGTGCGTTGCTTGCGTTTGCGCTGACGTCACTGGCCGTATCGACGCGTATTGGACGTGACCTGTTGTCGATGCTGACGGCGATGTTCAACCCGCTTCCTTCCATTGCGCTGTTGCCGATCGCGCTGCTGTGGTTCGGCCTCGGGACGGGAAGCATCCTTTTCGTGCTGGTGCACGCCGTGCTGTGGCCGCTCGCGCTCAGCATTTACACGGGCTTTCTCGGCGTGCCTGAAACGCTCAGGATGACTGGGCGCAATTACGGTTTGCGCGGGCTGCGCCAGGTCATGCTGATTCTCGTACCGGCCGCGCTGCCGGCGATCGTCGCGGGGCTGCGGGTAGGCTGGGCTTTCGCGTGGCGCACGCTGATTGCGGCTGAACTGGTGTTCGGCGCGAGCGCGGGGCAGGGCGGCCTCGGCTGGTACATCTTCCAGAACCGTAACGAGCTGTATACCGACCGTGTATTCGCGGGACTCGTGGCCGTCATCGTGATCGGACTGCTTGTCGAGCATCTCGTATTCGATACGCTTGAGCGGCTGACCGTGCGCCGCTGGGGCGTGCAGCACTGAACGGGTTATCCACATTTTCTGTTGAAAGGGTTGTGGACAAGCTTGAAAAATCCGCACCAGGAACTGGGGTTCCTGGCTCTTCGAATGTTGCCCCTGATCGCTCCTGCTTTATTGCGAGGAGAGGTTGCGCGACCGTGCGATCTCCTTGGTGAGCTGCATGACCGTGCGGCACGCCAGCGTCAGTTCGCCGTGGGGCGACATGGCCAGCGCAATGAAACGCGGCACGGACGGATCAACCACCATCGACGCCTGCAACCGGCATTCCTTTTCAAGATTGGCAATCGCGTAAGGTCCGAGCAATGCGTAGATTCCGCCATCTGCCACGATGTGCCCCTGCAGACTCAAAGAGTCGGCTTCTGCCGCGAAATTCAGGGAGACCTGATGTTCCCCGGCAATTTGTTCGAGCCGGTCACGCCAGCTATTGGGGCGGCAGAAAAAGACAAGTGGAATCCCGTCGAGCTTGGAAAATGCAACTGTGGACTGGCTGGTCAAAGGATCGCCTTCCGCGCCGACCAGGTAGGTCGCCGCCTCAACCAGATACTCGTCACCGTTTTTCGGCGTCGGACTATTTCGAAAAAGGATGGCGAGATCAACACTGCCGTTCTCCAACCACGTTTCCAACAACGCCCCTTGGCCCTCGCGCACCTGTAACTGCACCAGGGGATAACGCTCTCGAAGGCGATGGTAAAGGGTGCTGACAAGGGGATGAGCGGTGGAGGGCAAGATCCCGAGCCTGACCACGCCGATTGGCTCGCCCGCTGTACTGCGGATGTCGTTGGACAACTGTTCGGTGCTGGCAAGCCACGTCCTGACACGCGGGGCAATCCGCGCCTGGATTTGCCCCCCACTCCCGGACACCATCTCACACCAAGGTTGATAAATCGGCTTTACGTCGGAACTCGCGCGGCGAGCGGTATTTCAGCGCGCTATGCGGGTGTTTGTTGTTGTAGTGTTCGAATGCGACGGCTAGATTGCGCACGGCGGTCGCCGCGTCAGGCTTCGGCATGAATGCAACGTAATCGCGCTTCATCGTCTTGACGAAGCTTTCTGCCATGCCATTATCGTAAGTCAGCAACTGCTTGCCGTGATGACGGTTGCGCGACCGTAACGGTCGAGATCACCCATCCATTCCATCCCCTGCGGGGTACCCGAGTCCAGTTGGTTACTCGCCGCCAGAACTGGGGAGAGGATCGTGTCATGTTCTATGACGAGCATGGCCGGCTGGTATCGATACTGGCGTCATGGACTGATGTGGACGAGCCCGACGCGTTCGCTCAGACCGCAGCGGGACGCTCCGAGTTTCGTGTCGATGACCTTCGAAGGCTGCGCGCGCTGATCGACGACCTGAGGCCGGAGGTCCTCGGTCGTGTCAAGTAAATTACGCCGTGTTTGTAAGCTAAATAACGCCGTGACAGTCGCGCGTACACTTGACGTCTGTGACGCTTATATCGCTAGTTCGCCGGAATGGTCACGCTCCCGTGTCTGGGCTGGCCTTGACATTGAAGTATTAGCGGCATATTTTAAGTTACACATCTCAAGCCGGCGCAGCGACCTTGACCAAGCTCGATTCGAAGCAGGACCGCCTCAGGCGCCTCGGCGTGCTGAACCCTCATCCCGAGCGGGTGCGGGCTCCCTGGTTTCAATCGAACGATTTCTTCGATGCCCGCGATCTGATCCAGGTCAAGTACGAGATGCTGCGCCACGTCAGCGTCGACGGCGCCTCGAAGGCCGACGCTGCAGAGCTGTTCGGCGTGTCCCGCCCGACTTTTTATCAGGCCGAGGCAGCATTTGCGCGCGATGGGCTGGCCGGACTCATGCCGAAACCGCGTGGACCCAAGGGCGCACACAAACTCAATCTCGAGGCCATGGCCTTCGTCGAACGACATCTCGAAGGCGACGGCTCCATTCACGCCCGCGCACTAGCCGAGCAACTGGAATCCGAGCTCGGCATCTCGGTCCACCCCCGCAGCATCGAACGCGCGATTGCGCGCAAAAAAAAACCGTAGAGCCATCCGTCGCCGCCCATCCCCTCGAGCAAGCCTTGACTGCTGCCTACGAGGCACTACGCGACGCGGTAATAGAAGGTGCCCCGTGCCCCGAGGGTATGGCGGCGATTCGTTATCACGGCATGCTGCATGGGCTTCCCATGCTTGCGATGACGGCCCCTGCGACCAGCGACGCTCCTGCATCTCGCAGAGAGGAATGCGTGGGCGCACTCCCAGCCAGCGACGAATTGGTACGTCTGTTGGCCAATCTCGTTCTGCGCACCCATTCGGAGCTCGCCCATGTCTACTGAGCTGTATCAGAAAGTCACGCCCGACCACTTGCGGCGTGATGCCTTCCTTTACGTACGGCAATCGTCGCTGCGTCAGGTCTTCGAGAACACCGAGAGTACGAAACGCCAGTACGCATTACGCGAGCGTGCCGTATCGCTGGGCTGGCCCATCGAACGCGTGCACGTTATCGACAGCGACCTTGGTCTGTCCGGCGCAAGCGCAGAACACCGGGACGGTTTCCAGCAACTGGTATCGGAGGTCGCCATCGGTCACGCCGGCATCGTACTCGGACTGGAGGTGTCACGTCTCGCGCGCAACAACGCAGACTGGCATCGGCTCATCGAACTTGCCGCATTGACCCACACCCTGATTCTTGACTAATGTCGAGCAGTCCGTAATGTGGAGTACGTGGCTATAACGCACCACCGTACATTGGGACCGGAGGCAAAGACTTTACATTAGTACCATGATCGGAGCTCCTTCTGCGTTTATTCGAAAGGAGATTCTGATGATCTGCGAACTCTTACCCACGTCCTATGCCCGGCACCTTTCCCTACCTTTGCTCGGGTCAGTTCTCGACGATTTTGATGACTGGCTTGTCGCGCAGGGATATCGGTTCGGCACCCGCCAGTGCTACGTTCTCCGCTGCACGGCAATCGAGGCGTATTTTCACAAACGTCGTCAACGTAGCTTTGCGACGCTAACACGAGAGAGCCTGCGTAAGTGCTGGCGGTATTTTCGTCAACGTCCCGGCGGAGTATCCGGCACTGTCGGATGCTTGCTGCGCTTTCTCCAAAGTCGGCGGATGCTAGCGCCCAATCCACCAGCGGAAATGCCGTTCGATGCGAGCGTCGCCGCTTACCTTCGGCACCTGACCGAAGTCAGGGGACTGTCTCCGATCACTATTGAGCAACATGCGCACACGGCCTGCCAACTGTTGCGTTTCCAGATTGATTCGGATTCGGCCTTTCGGCTGGCCGATCTTACCCAGACCCACATCGAGCGTTTCATCATCTACGCCGGCAGTCGATTCGGCCGGGGCACACTTCAACATGTCGCTGCTCAGGTTCGCGGTTTTCTGCGATTCCTCGCCTTGCGTGGCGAGATATCTCCGGGACTGGACCGCCAGATTGACACGCCCCGAGCCTATCGCCTTCAATACCTGCCACGTGTATTGCCTTGGGAAACCGTCTCGGCGTTGCTCGAGTCGATCGATCGGAGATGTCCCGGCGGGTTGCGCGATTACGTCATTTTCCTGCTCATCGCGACGTACGGACTGCGCGGGTGCGATGTTGCCAGCTTGCGGCTGGATGACGTCGATTGGCACGCCGGCGAGATTCATATCAATCAGTCTAAAACCAGGCACCCTCTGAATCTCCCGCTGACCGACCCGGTCGCCGCGGCACTGATAGCTTATCTGCAGGAGGCTCGCCCCCACACGGCCTGTCGCGAGATTTTTATGAGCGTCGTTGCGCCGATTCTGCCCATCAGGAGGCAGGCCGTTGGTTACGCGTTCCGCTTCCGGGTCGGGCAAAGCGGACTCGCCATCCCGTTTCGGGGAGTTCATTGCCTGCGGCACTCGTATGCAACGCATTTGCTTCGCGAGGGCATCCCCCTCAAGACCATCGGCGACCTTCTCGGTCATCGCAGCACGGAGAGCACATGCGTGTACCTCCGGCTCGATCTTGAGGAGCTGCGCGAGGTGGCGTTGCCACTGCCCGCGTCAGCTATTCAGGAGGCCATGTCATGAAACGTATGAATGAGAGCCGCTTGTCCTCATCAATTGGACGTTACGTCGAACTGAAGCAGGCACTGGGCCGAGGCTTCGCGCGCGAGCGCCGCATTCTCGAAACCATCGAGGACAGCATGATTCGTGTCGGCGCCGCCGACTTGACCCAGAGCCTATTCGCGCGCTGGTGCCAAACGTTAGTCGATTTGTCACCCACGGTCCGACGCAACCATATGCGGATCGTGCGCAATTTTTGCCTCTATCTCCGTCGCACCGAGCCGGATTGTTTCGTGCCGGACGCTGACGACTTTCCGCGACGGCACCAGCCCGTTCTGCCTCACATCTATACCAACGCGGAAATCACGCAACTGCTGCAGGCTGCAGCGAAGCTGAAGCCGATGCCGCTTTCCCCTTTGCGTCCACAGGTTTTCCGCCTGGCGATCGTGTTGCTCAACACCACAGGAATGCGGCGCGGGGAGTTGGCGCACTTGACCCTCGCGGATTATGACCAACGTGCCCAGAGCCTGCTCGTGCGGCAATCCAAATTCCACAAGTCTCGCCATCTGCCGCTTTCGGCCGATACGAACCGGGAAGTGGCGGCCTATCTTGCCCGCAGGCGAGAGGACCGTCTGCCAATGGGATCCGGCTCGGCGCTGCTGTGGAACCGGTATCCCAATGGTTATTCGGATTCCGGGCTGGGGGACGGAATTCATGAGCTTGTGCGCGATTCGGGTATACGTACAGCGAACGGGAACCTACCGCGCGTTCATGACATGAGACACGCCTTCGCGGTCAGAGCACTCCTGCGCTGGTATCACGCCGGCGTCGATGTCCAGACCAGGTTACCGGTACTCGCGACCTACATGGGCCACGTCTCCATCGCCTCGACCGAGTATTACCTGCCATTTGTTGCTGAACTTGCCGGTGCTGCCAACAGCCGGTTCGCTGGTCGCTACGGCACACTCATTGAACCGTTTGCCGACGGAGGTGCAACATGAGAGCCACCTACCCCAACGCGCTGGCGCGCACTGTACGCTGCTTCTTCAGCGAATATCTAACCGAACAGCGTGGCGTGAGCCGGCATACCACGCTCAGTTACCGTGATACGATGATTCTGCTGCTGCGCTTCGTTGCCATCTCCGAGCACAGTGATCCAGCCACGCTGGATCTGGATGCGATCTCGCCGGAGGCCGTCCTGGCATTCCTGAACTACCTGGAGCAGGAGCGTCACAACCAGGCGTCCTCGCGCAACGTGCGGCTCGCCGCCATTCATGCGTTCTTCCGCTACGTGGCAACGCATGTGCCCGAGAGGATCGAACAGGCGCAGCGGATTCTGGGCATTCCGTTCAAGCGCACACGAACCGGATCCGTCGACTACCTCGAGGAGAACGAGATCCGTGCCGTCCTGGAATGTATCGATCGAAGCACCTGCTACGGCCGTCGTGACTACGCGTTACTCGGTGTGCTGTTTAATACCGGCGCACGGGCCCAGGAAATCGTCGACTTAAACGCCTGTGACCTGCAGATCGATCCGCCATCCCAGGTAACCCTGTTCGGCAAGGGAAGAAAGAGGAGAGTCTGCCCGCTCTGGCCTCAGACGGCACAGGTGTTGAAGCAGTTCGTGATGGAAACGCAACTGGACAGTCGCTCGAATACGCCGCTCTTCTGCAACCAGCGAGGGCAGCGGCTCACGCGGTTTGGTATCGGCTACATCCTGTCGAAGTACTTCCGCGCGGCAGTGATCAAATGCCCGTCGTTGGCCAGCAAGCGCCTTCACCCGCACTGCGCCAGGCATAGCACAGCGATGTTGTTGCTCAAATCCGGGGTGGATCTGGTAACCATAAGTCACTGGCTCGGTCACGCCAGCGTCAACACCACCAACCGCTATGCGAGCGCCGATCTGGAAATGAAACGCCTGGCCATTGCCCGGGCAAAGCCGCTTGCAAACTCGCTCACACCGCCTGACTCTTGGCGTCAGGATGCCTCCGTCATCAAGTGGCTCGCTTCGTTGTAGCGCTAAGGTAATGGGGAGTCTGACTATCCGGGCTCCCCTTTCCGCGAGCGATCGAGGGCTGTACTCCACATTACGGACTGCTCGACATTAGTCAAGTAACGTTATGCATAACGTTACTTGACGAAGACGGCGTCTATGATCCGGCTTACTTCAACGACCGCCTGCTGCTCGGTCTGAAGGGAACCATGAGCGAGGCTGAGTTGCACGTTCTGAATGCGCGGCTGCAGGGTGGGATGCGCAACAAGGCGCGACGTGGCGAGCTCGAACTCCCGCTGCCCATCGGACTGGCCTACCATTCAAATGGATCGGTTGTACTTGACCCTGACCAGCAAATCCACGCGAGCCTGCGACTGCTGTTCGATACTTACCGGCAAACGCACTCGGCGAGCATGGTTGTACGCCGGTTCCGTCGCGAAGGCTGGGTCTTCCCGCGGCGTATCCGCCGCGGCATCGGCAAAGGCGAAGTGCAGTGGGGCGGGCTAAATACATCGCGTGTTCTGCAGATTCTGCACAATCCCCGATACGCTGGGGCCTTTGTGTATGGACGGACACGCATTGGACGCAAGGCTGACCTGACGAGCACGCAGTTAAAGGTCGCGCAATCCGACTGGCAGGTGCTCATCCGCGGCGCCCACGTCGGCTATATCGATTGGGACGAATTCGAGCGCAATCAGGTGACGCTCAGGCAAAGCGCAAACGGATTCGGTTCGCTCGCACGAGGCACCGTTCCTCGCGAAGGCGATGGACTGCTACAAGGGCGAGTCATCTGCGGGTTGTGCGGAAATCGCATGCGCGTGCGCTACCAGAAGGTAAGCGGCAGGCTTGAACCGTACTACGTATGTCATGACGTCGCTGCCCATGATGCTGGCAAACCGTGCCAGTCGGTACGTGGACGCGCAATTGATGATGCCATCAGCGCATTACTGCTTCAGACGGTTGGGCCGGCAGCCATCGAAGTGGCGCTCGCGGTCGAGGACGAGATCGCCGGACGTATTGAACAGGCCAACTCCATGCGCCTGAAGCAACTGGAGCGCGCGCGTTACGAAGCCGAACTCGGCCGCCGTCGCTACATGAATGTTGATCCAGCAAACCGGATGGTTGCCGATGCGCTGGAAGCGGACTGGAATGATCGCCTTCGTCGACTGGACGTACTACAGCAGGATCACGAACGCCAACGCCGATCGGATCAGGATCTGCTTGGCGACCAGGCTCGCGCGCGCATTCGGGAACTCGCGGATGACTTCGCCGTTGTGTGGAACGACAGACGTATCGAATCGGTCGAGCGCAAGCGTATGCTAAGACTGCTCATTGAAGACGTCACCCTTGTGAAGTCGGAGAAGGTCTCGATCCATGTGCGCTTCCGCGGCGGCCGCACGACCTCACTCACAGTCGACAAACCCAAGTCGATGGCACTTGTACGCAAGACACAACCGGCGGTCGTAACCGTCATCGATGGGCTTCTGGAAACGTGCACCGATCAGCAGGTCGCCACACGACTCAACGAGCTCGGATATACAAACTGGCAGCACCAGACATTTACCGCCAGGAAGGTGGCGTTGGTACGGACCACCTATGGGCTGCCGAGCCGATTTGAGCGACTGCGCTCGCGCGGTCTGCTCACCGGCGCCGAACTCGCCACGCAGCTCAAGGTTAGCCAAACCACGATCCACCAATGGGGACGGCAAGGGCTTCTACGACGGCACGTTTACGGGCATGATCACCGGTGCCTATACGAACCTCTGGGCAATGTCGTGCTCGTCAGAGGCATTGGTGGACGCAAAGCAACGCGGCCAATCTTCATTGCCGCTCCAACTCCCGGACAAGGTGCAATGTGAAACCTACTCCTTGCTCTGCGGGCTACATACGGGCGTGGTCAACGGCTTGAGACCAATATCTGAAGCGAACGCGCGGGTCTTTTCAGCAATGTAACCCGAGCCGTTGTCGCTGAGCCATTCGATTTGCGCTGGCGCTTTGCGAACGTTCCCGAAACGATGTTCGACAGCCGCCAGCATGACATCGCGCACAACGTCGCCGCTATGACCGCCTGTCGTCGCTGCCCAGCTCATTGCTTCGCGGTCACAGCAATCGAGTGCGAACGTCACGCGCAGCGGCTCCCCGTTGTCGCAACGAAACTCGAAGCCGTCAGAGCACCATCGCTGATTGCTTCTGGGCACCGCCACCGTACCTTCATGCCGACGCTCGATGCCCGGCCTCGCAGGCCTCCTGTGAAGCAGCAAATCGTGCAGGCGCATCACGCGATAAACACGTTTCGCATTCACTGGAGCCTCACATCGCAATTCCCGCACGCTTCGCAACAGGCCCCAGACGCGTCGATAGCCGTAACTCGGCAAGTCAGCAACGAGCAAACGGATTTCGTCGACGATGCCTGCATCATCCGTTTTGGGTGCACGACGGCCATCCTGCCAGTCAGCAGCCCGGGCGAGCTTTACCGACAAATTTGAGCGCGCTACACCGAGAACGTCACAGACCTGCTTCACTGGCCGTCCCCCGGTAATGAGGGTGAGCGCGCAATCCATTTTCGCGACTTCATCACCTCCACGGCTTCCCGGAGAATCTCGTTCTCCATCGTCTTCTTGCCCAGCAGGCGCTGGAGCTCCTTTATCTGCTTCAGCGCGTCGCTCAGCTCGGACGCCGGCACAACTTCTTCTCCAGCGCTCACTGCCGACAGGCTGCCGTCCTGATACAGCTTGCGCCACTGAAACAGTTGATTTGGATTGATGCCGTGCAGCCGAGCCACCATCGACACGGTCTTACCGGGCTCGAACGTTTCCCGAACCATCGCCAGCTTCTCGTCGGCCGACCAGCGCCGCCGGCGCTCAGGTCCCGTCAACACTTCCATCACTTCGTTCTTATTGTTAGTCATATACACAGTCTTATGCCTACCCGCTATTGTAAGTAAGAGACTGTGTCCGGTCTTTCAGGGGGCTGTTCCACTCCGAACCCCGGTCAGCACCTACTTGATTGGTCCCAACGGGCCATTCCAGCAATTCGCGAGACGTTCGGCAGGCGGGGCAGCCGCCTCAATGAGCCTGCACTGGGATGGCGGGTGCTCGGTCCGCACCAACCCTACCAGCGAGGGACGGTTGTTCCATCGGAAGCGGCTGTTCTGGTCAAGTGAGCCTGAACGGCACCTTCGGGTCGCGTTCGGACGGTCGCAGCGCTTCGATGCAAAGCCGGTTCATGTGATGTGCATCGGGCGCTTGCCGGCCAGTTTCTGCCGCTCGCCCTCGCTGTAACGGTGTCATTCAGGTGACTGATTTGCCTCGAGAACGGTCATCGCGTTAGCGATCGTCCAGCGATCTCACGGAGCTATAGAACGCGATCGGCTCCTTGTTCCTAGGGACTTGCACGTTCCCGGAACGATTTCGATTGCATGTGTCGATTCGGCGCTTGCGCTTCGCCACAAGGGTTCGGCGTCTGCGTGGCGATACCAGCTAACTTTGAATCCAACGCGCCAGCTATCCGGTATCGTCAACTCTGCGCCTGAAAAATCAGATTGAATGGCGTCTGCGCGACACGCCTAAAACGCCCAAAGCCTCCGGCGGTCACCACTTTTCTCAGGCGCGCTTCACCCGCCTGCGCGCCGAGCGCCCGTCTACCTTCCTGCGACAGCGACGCGCCGGTGCAGATCATCGTCGAGGCTGAATAAAAAACGCGGCCGACCGGATTCAGGTTGTCTTCGAGACGGTCGTTAGCAAATGGCTCGACGAGCATCCATGTGCCGCTTTCCTTGAGCGACTGAAATACGTGGGTGGCGGCCCCGGTGGGATCGCCCATGTCATGCAGACAGTCGAAGAAGGTGACGAGATCGTAATCGTTGCCCGGGAACTGTTGCGCGCTGGCGACTTCGAACCGCACGCGATCGTCTACACGCGCTTCAGCCGCCAATTCGCGCGCCCGCAGAATGGAAGGCTCGTGATAGTCAAAGCCGAAAAATGCGGCGTCCGGATAGGCTTGGGCAAGCAGTATTGTCGAAGCTCCGTGCCCACAACCGACGTCAGCCACGATCGCGCCTCCTTTTTTGAGTGCGGCCTCGACGCCGTCGAGCGCGGGAATCCATTCGTCGACGAGATGGGCGGAATAGCCCGGACGAAAGAAGCGCTCGGTGCCCCTGAACAACGAAGGATGATGCTCGTGCCATCCCACGCCCAGGCCCGTGCGGAACGCGCCTTCGAGTTTGGGTAGCGCGCGGAACATCGCTTCGGCGCAATCGCAGAACCCGGGGATGAAGGTCGGGCTGGTCTCGTCCGCGAAGCACATTGCCATTTCGGGTTCGAGCCGATACGCGTCACGCGTTGCGTCATACGCGATGAAGCCTGACGCGGCTTGCGCCGCGAGCCACTCGCGCACGTAGCGCTCGGCGAGCCCGGCATGGCTGGCGACCTGTTCCGAGGTCATCCAGTCCTGTTGGACCATCGCCTTGTAAATTCCTAGCCGGTCACCCAACGCGATTAGCGGGGCGGAGGCGATAGCACCGAATTCACCGACCATGCGCTCCATGAAACGCTGCAACTTCTGTTCGTCGTATTGCATGAATCACCTCCGGATGCCGTCAGCCGGCAGAGAACGAAGATCAACTGAATACGCAAGCAAGAGTGTCTAAGTATAGGTGGTAGAAATGAAAATGAAAGGCGGGGAATGCCTTTGCGCGCGCAAGATTATGTATGATCCGCCAACGTCAATGACGTATCAAAATGGATTATGTGGATGACGAAGTATCGCTTAACGGGAATGACTATGCCGAACGACACGAATAAAAAAAGCGCGATGCCAGAAAAGCACGATCTGGAAGCCATGTCGATCTTCCGCTACGAACTGCGCAAGTTCCTGCGCGTGTCGGAGGAAATCTCGAATGCCGCAGGAATCACGACCCTGCAATATCAACTACTGCTGCACGTTCGCGGCTTTCCCGGGCGGAAATGGGCGACCGTTGGCGAACTCGCAGAGCGCCTTCAGGCGGCCGCAAACGGCACCGCTGCGCTAGTGTCGCGCTGCGAAGTGGCAGGGCTCGTCACGCGCAAAACAGACAAGATCGATCGACGTCAGGTGCAGGTGCATCTGACCGCAAAAGGCGAGCGATGCCTGCTGGCGCTCGCGGCGGAACACAAGGCGCACTACGGATCGTTCGGCTGGGTGTTCGGCGAAAAAACAAACTGAGCAGACCGCGGCGACATCGACGTAAAAAATGGGGTGAGATATTTATGGCACAATGTGCTTTAAATTTCAATCGCCCCTTCTCTGATGCGCACTCCAGGATTCATCGATCGACGCACGCTCTTGCGCGTCAGACGCTTGTGGCTGCACTACGGGATATTCTGGCTCGGCGCCATCATAACCGGGCTAGTCGCAGTCATGTACGCTCGGCTGATTGACTTTGGCTACGATGCGTTTCTTCACGTTAGCGCACTCTACTGGTGGCTGCCGCTGCTGCTCACGCCGGCGATAGGTGCATTCGGCGTCTGGCTCACGCGCCGCTTCTTCGCGGGTTCGGAAGGCAGCGGCATTCCGCAGGTGATCGCCGTGTTGCACGACGGGCGGGAACTTGGACCACGTCTGCTTACGGTGCGCATTCTCGTCGGCAAGATCGCGTTGTCGTTCCTGTCGATTCTCGGAGGCTTCACGATCGGTCGCGAAGGGCCGACCATCCATGTGGGCGCGGCGCTCATGTACAGCTTGCGCCGCTTTTATCCTGCACGTCTGCGCAGCATGGGCGGCGGGAGCCTCGAGCGGAATCTGGCGTTGGCGGGTGCGGCAGCGGGCTTGTCGGCGGCGTTCAATGCGCCGCTCGCGGGCGTGGTCTTTGCCATCGAAGAACTGACGCGTAGCTTCGAACAGCGCACGAGCGGCGTGCTGATTACGGCGATCATTTTTGCGGGCGTCGTTTCGCTGGCGCTGCAGGGCAACTACACCTATTTCGGCACCATCAATGTAGACGGACATTTTCCCGATTCACTCGCGCTTGCGGTCGTGTTGCTCGGGGCGGTGACTGGTCTCGCCGGTGGAGTGTTCTGCTGGCTGCTCGTGAATACTCGACGCTGGATGCCAGCCGTGCTGGTGAACTGGCGTCAGTTCCATCCGGTCGGGTTCGGTGCGGCGTGCGGCTTGTTCATCGCCGTGGTCGGCGTGATTGCAGGGGGGCACACGTTCGGCAGCGGTTACGCCGAAGCGCGTGGCATGCTCGAAGGGAGTTCGCAACTCGGAGCGAGCTATCCGTTGGCAAAAATGGCGTCGATGGTCGGATCGTATCTGCCGGGTGCACCGGGCGGACTCTTTGCGCCGTCGCTTGCCATCGGTGCGGGAATCGGCAACGCGTTGCATCTCGTCTTTGGAAGCCTGCAGTTGCCGATGCTGATTGCTCTCGGGATGGTGGGCTATCTCGCCGCCGTCACCCAAAGTCCCATCACGGCATTCGTTATCGTCATCGAGATGATCAACGGTCATTCGCTCGTGCTGTCATTGATGGCGACCGCGCTGATTTCAAGTCAGGTCTCGAAGCTGTTCGCGCCGCCTCTGTACGAGGCACTTGCTGAGAAATATATGAGCAAAGGCTAAATATTCGCGAGTGGAACCCTCTTTTATGCGCACTGCCGACATAGACGCTGATTACACTTTGGTGCCCGGCCACGCCGGATGATGATCTTCGCCGGTCAAGAGCGGCCGTCCGCCGTCGTCGGTCCGCGTGCATTTGAGTAATCTCTGCCCTCCGCTAGGGGACATTGGAGGCTGAAAGCATCGATCGTCCGCGATGGGTCGTCAAGTACGCGTTCGCCGATGCGCGAGTCGGTGCTCCGCAGCGGGCTCAGGCGAACGGCCGGTTAGTACTATGCAGCCGTCCGACGAGAGGCAGTAGCTGAGCGTCCACAATGGCCGAAGTGCCCGCGCTTGCCGGCAGGCAGATCTCGGCCAAGAGCCGTCGGTCGAGGCCTCCATCCAATCTGAATAACCAAGGCCGCGTCTGCCCCCGCTCAATGGCCGGCTTCCGGCGAGAAAATTATCATTCGTACTGCCTCAACGCGGCCAAAAGCGGTCGGTATCACCGTGAAATTTTCCGCTAAGCGGCCATTGCGTCGCGCCGACCACAACATGATTCATTACTAGACGACCGCAAGAAAATCCTCTCTTGCGGCTGCCTGCCAACAGGCAAGCGCTTTGCGACGAGATGACCTGTGCGGCGTACGACCTCGACGACGCTGATGGCTGGATCGGGTTTGTCAACTTCTGCGACCCGCATCGAGACGCGGCCTTGATCGTCAACACGGCCGCACGTAATCAGGCCGGGGTTGCCGCGATACGGCGGCACACTGGCCCGAACTCTTGATCCACTGTCGGCGAAACGGCTTGCTAAATCGACCGGCGCCGACTTGAACGCAACGCTCACGAGGCTGGGAAGCCAAATGGCGCGCGGGCACATTCAACGCGGGCACATTCAATACGGCGCGGCCAGTGCTCACACGTCCCCGATCTTGAACGGCAACTCGAAGTTCCCTCCGCTGTTGATGAGGCTGATGTACTCGATATAACGCGACTGCGCCGTATCCTGCGCGGCGACAAATTTGCCTGGCAGCGGAGCTTGCAACTCATTCGGAAGAATGTCCGTCATCAATTGCTGATACAGCGCCTGCGCCGCGCGTGACTGATTCTGGTTGTCAAGCTCAAGCCTTCCTTGCTCGGTCGCGTAATCGTAATACTCGAGATCGCTCGAGCCGGTAATGGTCGTCGTAGATGGCGCCCAGTTTGAATAGGTGCCGAGCTTGCCTTCGTCCGTTCTCACGCCAATAATGTGCGAGGCCGACGAATTGAAGTTGTACACTTCCGGGACAGTTTCATCGGATGCAAAGACCACATAGGGTCGGCCTGGCGCGCTCGCGCTCTTCAGCATGGGAAGCATATCGTGGCGGTTCCCATACATCTGGGCGTAGTCTCCGGTCATCCAGCTTCGCGTGCCGCCGTTGGCGATGGTCGCCAGCATCGGAAGGATGTCGACGGACGAGGTCAGACCGCTGCGAACGACATCGAGATCGCCGTTGTACTGTCCGGTCGGATCGACCACGATGAGCGGCACATTGAACGCCTCTTCGTAGCACGTTCCGGTCTTGCCCGAGATCATGCCGTGCGCGCCCGCATAGTCGCCGTGGTCCGAGGTCAGGACGATGATGGTCTTTTTGGCGACGGCAGGCGGCAATGAGTCGATCACGGCGCCTATTTTCGCATCGACTATCGACATGATCTGCGTGTACGAATCGAGGCCACGCTTCCAGTAATGGAAAGGAGCCTTGGCGACCCCCTTGGTCTCCGAAGGCGGCGGCAAATTCGGATTGACCGGATAAGCCGAGATTTCAAAATCCGTACCCCGCGTGTCCTGCACGCCACCCCAGACCGCTTCCTGGAGAGTGCGGTTGAAGGTTTGCATCGGAGGTTTGTTGGCGGCCAACTGCGAACCCGATTCCCAATTCGGCGCCGTTGCTGGGTACCCATATTGGGGCGGATTGCGCAGCGGATTGAACTCCCAGTTGTACGTCGGTGGCCCTGCGGTGTAATCGATCCACTGGGAATAGCCGTTCGGGTTGTACTTGTTCGAAGCGAAAAGCTCAGTGAAGCGCTTGAACTCCGTGCCAGCAGGAAAGAACTCCTTGTCGTGCGGATTGATGAAGCCGACGGTCAGGCACCAGGGCGGGTCGGCCGGCCTGCGCCGCTGCAGCCACTGCGTTGCTTGATCCGCGATGTTCGTGTCGCTCAAGTACCCTTGCCCCGGGTCGCCGATCGTGCCCTGCAGGTTGCTGCCAGTCGGATCAGGGTATGTCATCCCCTCGAAACCATATAGCGCGAGAGGCCTCTGCCCCTTGTGCACGATCGACAAATGCCACTTGCCGATATACGGCGTGATATATCCGAGCGACTGCACGATCTTGCCGTAAGTTGGAAACTGACGGTTCAGCACCGGTTGTATCGACACCTTGGTGTCGGGCGAATCCAGGATGGTCGTGAGCAGCCAATTCTGGTGGGTATAAAGTCCCGTGACGAGCGCGGCGCGCGCGGGGCTGCATGCCGAAGCCGCCGTGTAATGGCCGGAAAACTTGACGCCCTTTTTCCACAGATCGAACGTGCGGGGCATATAAGCCTTCAGGAACTCGCGTGCGTCCTGAACCCCTTTCGGAAACACACGGGGAAAGCGCATCTCGTCGAGGAGAATGAACAGGATGTTGGGCTTACCGCTTTGAGCGTCGCCGGCGCTTTCGGCGGCGACGTTCGTCGTTGCGATGGCCGCGCCGACGGCAGAAGTCTTTTTGATAAAATCGCGCCTATCCATGATCAGCATTCCTTAGGAAATATCGTGGGTATGGTACTTTGATGCCGGGCGTTGTCCGTCGACTTTGATGTGATTAATCCAGCCAGCAGCGGTTCTTTAGGTGGGCGCGAGCGCGGTGTCGAGCCACACTAAGGATAGGCGAAACGGCCCCTGCTCAAAGGAAGAATTCATTTCATAGCATGTCAGCTTCCAGAGGCCGGCTACGGCTTACGCTGCGCGGCCGCACCACGCGCGTCTCCCGGTGAGTCGCGCGAGTTCTTCTCTAAACAGTCGTTCAGGCGGTAAGCAATGGCCTTCTCCTGGCTGCCCCGTTTATTCGCTCTCCGGCATCTTCGACGAATGATGGCTCGTAATCAGCCATTTGCGGCCGTTCCAGACATAGGTAAACGTATAACGCGCCTTGACTGTGGAACCGTCACCGAACTTAAACGTGTAGATCCCGGCATCGATCGCAGCATTGCACTCGATCATGACGTGGCGGAAGTCAATGGTGCCGACGGGTTTGCTTTCAAGAAAATGCTTGAAATAGTCTAGTTTCTCGTCGACCGACAACCTCGGCTTGTTCGAAACAGTCGGCAACAGGATGGAGTGTGGCGCGTAGTTCGCCACGACCTTCTGAGGATCGCCTGTCTTGAGCGAGTCGTTCCATCGATTGAAGAGCGCAGCAATCTGCTTTTCGGAAGCGGGCTGGCAAGTCTCGGTCTTCGCGAGCGCGCCGCCGCTAACACCGCTTAGCACTGCGACAATGGCAAACCATTTCGGTAGGTGGTTCAACATGAAACCCCCCTCTGCTCGTCGAACGTTGTGGCGCGAAGGCCGCGCGGCACTGAGACTTCCGAAAGTTTTATAGCTGAAAATTTGCGCAACACCAAAAACATTTGCGTCGCGCCCTCGACGATATCGTCGGCCTCGACGTCGTGCCAAGAGAACTCAACGGTTTCGTCGAGGAAATGGACGCGCATGGTTGTCATTGTCAGCCGATGCGCGACAACGAAGTGCTCACCACGGATGCGGCCGGCGGCACTCCGTCTATCGGGGCACTTATTGGTTGCAAGAACCGTTTCGAGTGTCCTGGCATGTTGTCGCTCAGCCGCCGGTCTGTGTCGAATCTGCGACTGTCGGATAAAGCCTAAGCGCGCACGTCGGTCATGCGGCAGGGGCCGGCCATGAAGCGTCGGTCGGCCGCCTCGTTGTTCAGCCGTCTCGACGGCGGTTGCGGGTGGGTGAGCGGTCGCTAGCGATGCGGGAAAACAACGTGAGAACGCGCAATCCCGCGCGGGCACCTGGGCATTCATCACCGAGTTGGCCGGCAAAGCCTGGGTTTTCACGCCCGGCCCGGCGGGTGAATGAAGCAGCGGTCCCGATGTGGGCACACCGCAAAGGAAAGTAGGGATAGCTGCTACTGGCCTCCAAAATAGAGTTGCTTCATGTCTTCGGTCGAGGCGGGGCGAACGACAGCAGCGGAACCGGACGCCGATGAGCCGGAGGGCACCCCGCCATACGCCGTCGGGCTCTGGCTCGATAGCCGTGCCTCAGCCGCCTGAATGTCGCTCGGATAACTCGTATCCGCACCTTTGGCCGGATCATATCCGGCCTGTTCGAGCTGCTGAAGCTCCGCTCGCACCTGGGCGCGCGTCGGTGCCGGGTCCGTCTGGGAGAACGTGGCAAGAGGGATGGAAAGCGCCGACGCTGCGGCGACCGCAATAACGAAAGATTTCATGGCGACCTCCTCGTAAATGCCGGGAAGCAGGAATTCCCGACTCCCGTTTTCCGGCGATGTCATTTTGATTTTCGACCAGAGCCGACGCCATCGACACCCACGTAGGTAGGCGAGCATTCGAAATCGAGCTAGGAAAGATGTAGGAATCCGGAACCAGACAGGCACATTCGTACCGCTACATTTGTGTACTCGAATTCGAATGACGTCCTGCTATTCTGTTTGGATGTCACGCTGCCGTATCCGCGGGCGGTGACATTCCTGATCGAGCATGGCCATGAGATTGCCGGACTTCCGGGTGCGCAGGTTCAGATCGGCGGCTCAGGAACGTGCGTTCCGGATGGACTACGCGCGCCGCTTCTCCGGACAGCGAAGACTGGCCATCGCAATCTTTGCTGCGTTATGGATCGCTTTTTCCATCCGCGATTTCGCTCGGCTCGACATACTCGATCCCGCCAACCTGCACCACACCGAACTCATTTTCGTGAGAACCGCTGCTGCGATTGGCATGGGTGTGGCCGTCCTGATGTGGACCCCGCGCGCGCTCGACGAGCGCTGGGCCGTCGGGCTGCTTTGCATGTGGACGCTCAGCGCCTGGTTGGCCACGCTCAGAATGCTGCAGATCGTCGACTTGCCGTGGCATGAACATTATTCGATCCTGACGCTCACGCTGTTCACGATATTCATGGCTTTCCGGCTTCGGGCGATCACGGCAGCGTGGCTGGTCGGGCTTTGCGTCGCGAGTTATCTGCTCATGCTCTACCTTCAGCCGCCAGGCGAGAGGTTCGGCATGCATCTGTCGGCGGTGATTGCGCACGGCACGAGCGTGCCGCTGACGTATGCCATCGGGCTGGTTGTCAGTATTCCGCTGGAACGTTCGGCAAGGCGCGAATTCATGTATCAGCGCAACTTGCGCGCGGCCAAGGCGCGCGTCGAAGCTGCGTCGCGTGCGGTCAACGAACAGAACAAACGGATGCAGGAACTCGTCAAGGAGAAGGAACGGTTCTTTTCGTCGGCATATCACGACATCCAGCAGCCGCTTGCCGCAATCAATCTCTTCATCCGCAGCGCCCGGACGAGGATCAGGGACGGACAGGCGGTGGAACGCGACCTCGACGTCATCGAGGAGACCGCGTCCGACATTCTCGACATGTTCAAGGACATCCAGGACTATAGCGAGTTGGGTTCGTATGTTCCACGCCTGACGTCGGTCAATACGCTCGATCTGTTGATCGAGGTTCTCGAGCAATATCGGGAGACGGCCCAGTTGCGGGGAATCGATCTCAGACTCGCGCGGCGACGAGTGGACCCGCCGTCCATCGAGACCGACCGGTCACTCTTCAAACGGGCCATTTCCAATCTCGTATCGAACGCCATCAAAAGTACGTCGTCGGGCGGCGTGGTGCTTGGCTGGGTGCATCTGGATGAACGGCTGCGCGTCGATGTATGGGACACCGGAATCGGCATTGCGCCCACCCATCGGGAGGCGATTTTTGCCGAGTACTTTCAGATCAACAATCCGGGGCGCGACCGTTCGAAAGGGCTGGGACTGGGGCTATCGATCGTGCAGCGTACGATTCGTATTCTGCCGGGACACGCAATGAGTTTTGCATCGGTCGAAGGGCGCGGATCGCGCTTCTCCCTTTACGTGAGCGTTTCGGCATCCATGCCGGCCGCCGGTGCGAATCAGTATGTCGACCTTCACAGTCCCGATCTCAACGGCACGTTCATGCTGCTGTGTGACGACGAACCATTTGTCCTCGAAGGCCTGCGACGTCTTTTCTCGAGCGCGGGCTCGCTCGTGCATGCCGCGGAGTCGATGGCCGGATTCGAAGCCATTCTCGCCGATGACAGCCGCGTTCCCGATCTCATCGTGACCGACATCCGGCTGCGCGATGGGGCCTCTGGTAAAGAGGTTGCCGATCGGATCAGGCGTCACTTCGCGTGGGCGGGTGTTATTCCCGTCGCATTTGTTACCGGGGAGTTGCTGTCCGTTCAGGTGCTTCGCGATTTTCCGAGGCCGTTCGTGCTGTTGCGCAAGTCATCGGCGCCGGAAGATCTGGTGGCGGAGATCAGCCGGTTTGTTGGCGCCCATCGGAAGGTGAACCTCGATCTGGCAGAGAAGCTGTGACCGACAGCGTGCCGAGTGTGATGCCCTTGTCCGCGAGCATCACGATGAGTTCAGTGCGGCGCCGCAGGTTGAAGTGCGCGAGCAGATGACTGATGTACTTGCGCACTGTGATGTCTTCGAGCCCCATCTTCGACGCGATGGCTTTGGAAGGCAGCCCGCGTGCGAGCCACGTGAGTGTTTCGTACTCACGAGGCGTAAGTCCAAGAAGCGGAGCGTCCCAGAAGGTGGGGGCGCCGTTCGTTGGCTGTGCTCGTCCTGATTCGCGTGCCGGTGCCTCGGCAATGTCGATCGCGCGCCTTAGCCCGGCGATGCTCGCCGCGGGCAGGTACACGCCGCCTGAGAGCACGGCAACGATCGCGGCATGGAGTGCTTCGGGCGACGACGATTTCGGCACATAGCCCATCGCGCGGAGTTCGAGGCACCGGCTGATCGTCTCCGTGCTCTCATCGGCCGATATGACGACGACGGGCAAGGACGCTCGTGCGTCTTTCAACCGGACCAGCACATCGCAACCGTGCCCGTCAGGGAGTGCGAGGTCCAGAAAAACGATGTCCGGATGTTCGGCCATTGCCAGATCGACTCCATGCGACAAGGTACTCGCATGCAGCAGTTCGACATCCGGGGAAAGCTCCTTGACGAGCAGCGCAAGACCGGCTCTAAAGAGTTCGTGATCATCGACGAGCAGTACGCGCATTGCATCGTCTCCCGGCACGACATGCGATTTCGTACGGATGAGGCAAGCGGTGTTCGAGTTACAGCAATCTGCCACCGCGGCAGTATTCGAATGATCTTACACGCGGTTTGCTGTGGAGACCGGCCTTTCATGCGACGTGAAAAGCGAACGAGTGTGTCGAAGTCCGATCTTCTCCGGCCTGGCTGGGCTGCGAGTGCTGAAGGCGAACAATTTCAGGCGTTCGCCTAGATCAACCACTTTGAGGATCAGGCTCCCCCTTATCCTGCAATGCGCTTGAAGTTCGCGTAGTAATCGTCGGTGTAATAGCAGTCGCCGGTCTCCCTGCGCGGTCCACCACATACGATCCGGCGCTGCCCGCGATCCGTCGAACCCGGGGTGCGAACCGTGTATGTGTGGTAGTAGCCACGCGGATGCTTCGGCAGCAAAAGCGCACTGTTACGAAACAGTACGCCGTCGTCCCTAAAAGGGAACGGGCCGCCCGCTTTGATCAGCCGCAGTGTCTCGGCTGCTTCCCCCGGCAACTGTGTCCTGGTGACGGTACCCAACGTGCCCGTCACCTGCGCGCCTGAGGCCGTGGGTGTACCACTCGCGCCCTGCGCTGGCTGAACCGGCGCCTGGCTGGCGGATGCACCCGATGCCTCATTGGCGCTTCGCGAGCCATCCTTGCCGCATCCGGCGAGGATCGCGCTCAAGGCGACGACGCATGAGAAAGCCCACACTCTCATCACGAGACGACTCCCCTTCGTTGACCAGAACAGATGTAAAGCTATCGCTAATGGCGGCGCGAATCAACGTCCGAGCAAAAGGTCGGCACTCGGTACACGCCAACCATGCCGATGTCCTGTTCGCAGCGTTGAAGCTCGATCGCTCTCGGCGGGGCGCGTGCGGTCTATCTATACCCAAGGATGGTTCGGCTCGATCAGCCGTACACGTTCAGAATTGCACGAGATCTTGTCGGAGTTTCGCGAAGTTGGCCAGGCCGCATCGAAGCCTGATCGGCGACATGTCGATGTGCAAACGGACGGACGTTGACTTGCGCAAGAAACTGGCCGCTCCTAAGGTCGACGCGCGGAGGCGACCCACTGTACAAAGGTGCGAACTGCACTGGACGTCACGTGCTCCGCGAGATGGGTGACGTAGAAGCCGTAGCCAGGCAATGCAAAGGGCAGCACTTTCACGAGTGCTCCGCTCAGCAACGGCCGTTCCAGTACGATGTCGCTGCACAGTGCGATTCCCTGGCCGGCAAGAACAGCGTCAATCGCATGGAGTTCTTCCCGAAAGTTCAGATCACGCTTGCTGCGAAGAGGCGTGAGTGCGGATACCGGAATACCCGAAGCAGAAAACCAGCGCGGCCAGGACGGCGCTTCGGGATCTCCGTTCGTCCACTCGTAATGGATCAGAGGAAATCGAAGCAGGTCCATCGCCGCAATGGGGCGTGTATTTTCTGCCCCAAGGAGGCCGGGGCTAGCCACAGGGTAGAACGCATCGCGGGCAATCTCTTTACATACCAGACCTTTTGGCGCCGCGTGTGCATAGCGTATCGCGACGTCTGCTTCGCCCGCGTCCAGATCGAGGACCGCATCGGTACCGATAATCTGCAGCGGAATATCCGGGTGAGACTCGTGCCATTGCGACAGCCGCGGAACCAGCCAGCGACTCGCGAAGGCATTCGGGCTAGTGATCCGTAGCACGATCGTGCTGTCCATTTCCGCCACCGAGCAGAGTGCATCCGCGAACGAATCGAATCCTTTGTGCAGCGCCGGATACAGAAGTTGTCCGGCCGCGGTGAGTCGAATGGGTCGCGGCTGACGCGCGAAGAGTTGCCGGCCACACGCTTCTTCCAGCGTGCGGATCTGGTGACTCAGGGCTGTCGGCGTGACGTTGAGCTCTTGGGCGGCGTGCTTGAAACTGCGATGCCGCGCAACCGCCTCGAACGCCTGCAGCGAACGCAGAGGAGGCAACTTTCGCATCAGTTCAGTCTAGATGAACTTTTCTCATCTGGAGGCTGAATTCTTTCGTTTTGCTCCGACACGTGGGAAGTGCAACCATCAAGCGACCGAATCTGGAACGTCGGCTTCAGCGCCAGCGAGAACGAAGGAGGCAAGATGAGCACCGAAACAGCGTCGTCGCCTATCTTGAAGGGCGAAAGCGGGGCTGCCTCGCGTCAGTTCGAGCAATTGCGTGGCACGCTTCACGGCACGCTGGTCATGCCGCACGATGCGGACTACGACGAGGCGCGCCGGGTGTGGAACGGGACAGTCGACAAGCGGCCGGCAATGATCATCTATTGTGCTGACGCTGACGACGTGGTCGCAGCCGTGCGCTTTGCCAGGTCGATTGATTCGCGGGTTGCGGTGCGCAGCGGCGGTCACAACGTGGCGGGCCTTTCGGTCTGCGATGCCGGTATTGTTATCGACCTCTCCCGGATGAAACAGATTGACCTCGACGCTGACCGGCAGGTGGTGCGCGCGGAGGCGGGCCTTAACCTCGGTGAATTCGATCGGGCCACAATGGCCCACGGCCTCGCGACGACAACGGGTGTTATCAGCGACACGGGGCTGGCCGGCCTGACGTTGGGCGGCGGGTTCGGCAAGCTTGGCCGCAAATACGGGTTGACTTGCGACAACCTCGTCGCAGTCGAAATCGTCACTGCGGACGGACAAAAACGGTTAGCGAACGACAGCAAACATCTCGACCTGTTCTGGGCTGTGCGGGGCGGTGGAGGCAACTTCGGCATCGTGACAGCTTTCTACTTACGGCTTCACCCGCTGGCCCCCGAGTTGCTCGTGTGCTCCTTGCTGTACCCGTTCGAACAGGCACGCGCCGCATTGCGCTTTTATGATCAGTTTGCGCGCACCGCGCCGGATGAGGTGAGCGCGGATGCTGCATTCGTCACCCATCCTTCCGGCGAGCGATTCTTCAGCATATCGGCTTGCTATGTCGGCGCGCCCGAGTCCGGTCAACAGGTTTTCGAGACACTGATGAAGTGCGGCTCACCCGTCGACTGCCGCCTCGAGCGCTTGCCGTATCTCCAGATTCAATCAAGCGGCGACGGTGTGTTTCCGCGAGGCCGGAGATATTACTGGAAAGCGCAGTTCCTGAAAGAGATCGACGATGGCGCGATCGACGCGGTATTGGGCGCCTATGAACGTTCGCCGTCGCTGTCATCGCTGCTGGTGTTTCAGCATGTAGGGGGAGCCATTGCGCGTGTCGCCGGGTCCGCGACCGCCTACCCGCACCGCGACGCCAGCTTTGACTGCTTTCCCGTCGCCATCTGGGACGAAGCAGCCGAAGATGCCGTGAACGTCCAATGGGCGCACAGCATATGGGAAGCGCTAAGGCCGTATTCATGCGCAGGCGTCTATGCAAACAATCTCGGTGATGAAGGCAACGAACGCGTGAAGGAAGCCTATGGCAAGAATTATTCGCGGCTGACTTCCATCAAACGCCAGTACGATCCCGACAACTTCTTTTGCATGAATCAGAACATTGCTCCTGCCTGAGTACTTTCACTGGCGTGCAATACGGTACACGGAAACCTGGCTCAGTCGTCGTCATCGACGGCAGCGACCGTTTTCGAGCCGTCGGCTGTGGGCTTCGAGTAGATCGAGTGAGGGGCCGGATACGGTGTGTCGCCCATTACGCCTTTCCACAGCACGCGGTTGAACAACTCCGGAGGAATCCGATCTTCTTTGGAGAAGTCGAAGTCCTTCGTAGCGTTCGCCCAGTATGTCGCGCCATGCAGCGGATGAATGTCCGTGCCTTCGGCGAACTGGTTGCCGCCGCCGCTGGCGACCTTGCCCACGTTTGTGCCTTTCAGGATCGTCGAAGCAACCGCCGTGTAGGTCCACGATCCGTCCGCCCGCATGTCGAACAGGTCGGCCATTGGCCGCGCATAGAGATATGCTCGGATCTGGTGTACGGGGGAGTTGAGGCGGGAGATTGAAGGCGGTGGAGGTTTTAGCTGAGAATCTGATTGTCGAAGCCGGAAACCAGCAAACAACAAACCATCCACCATGAA
>NZ_JAYXBK010000017.1:0-113068 GCF_036016995.1 Paraburkholderia sp. MPAMCS5 | reverse complement strand
TCAGGAGCCGACCGAGGGCCGCGTGCTGCTCGACGGCAAGCCGCTACTTTCTGTGGCGCCGAACAAGCGCAACATCGGCATGGTGTTCCAGCGCTATACGTTGTTTCCGCATTTGACGGTCGGGCAAAACGTGGCTTTCCCGTTGCGCGTGCGCCGTCGTCCCGAGGCGGAAATCAAAAAGAAGGTCGAGCAGATGCTCGCGCTGGTTCATCTGTCGGAGTTCCGCGACCGCATGCCCGCGCAGTTGTCCGGCGGTCAGCAGCAACGCGTGGCGATTGCGCGCGCGCTCGCATACGATCCGCCCGTGCTGCTGATGGACGAGCCGTTGTCCGCGCTCGACAAGAAGCTGCGCGAGGAAATCCAGCTCGAGTTGCGCCGCATCCATCAGGAAACGGGCGTGACGATTCTCTATGTGACGCACGATCAGGAAGAGGCGCTGCGACTGTCGGACCGCATCGCCGTCTTCAACAAGGGCTGCATCGAGCAGTGCGGGACCGGCGAGGAACTCTATGGCAATCCGAGTTCGCGCTTCGTGGCCAACTTCATCGGCAATTCGAATTTTCTGCCGGTGCGCATCACGGCGCGCGACGCGGCGCAATCGAGCGCCGTCTTTCCGAGCGGCCATCAGGTCGCGGCCGCGCCGAATGCCGCGGTGCCCGCGGGCGGTGACGGCACGCTGATGGTTCGCCCCGAACAGATGCGCATTCGCGCGCTCGCCGCGGCGAAAGACACGGCGGGCTTGCCCGTGACGGTGCGCGACATCACGTATCTCGGCGACGCCATGCACTATTCGGTGACGACGCCGTGGGAACAGGACCTGTCGGTGCGGATGCCGGCCGGCGACCATCGCGACAGTGGGATCGTCATCGGCACGCAGGCGTGGGTCGATTGGGATTCGCGCGATGTGCGGCTGTTCGCGCAGGCTTGACGGACCGCGCAATGCAAGAACCGCCTTCGTCTTTGAAAATCGAGCGCCGCACGACCACGCTCAGGGAACTCGCGCTCGAGAAAATGCGCAGTGCCATTTTCGACGCGCGCTTCCAGCCGGGCGACCGGCTGGTCGAGCGGACCTTGTGTGAGGAGCTGGGCGTGAGCCGCACGGTGGTGCGCGAGGTGCTGCGCCATCTGGAGACGGAAGGGCTCGTCGATAGCCTGCCCAATCAGGGGCCGATCGTTGCCGTGCTCGATCTGGAAACGGCGACCGAGATCTACGAAATTCGCGGCTTGCTGGAAGGCGAGGCGGCGCGCGCCTGTGCCCAGTTCGCCGACGAACGCACCATCGCGGACCTGGAAGCGTCAATCGATACGATCCGGAGCGCATTCCACGACCGCGACCATCGCGCCGTGCGCGCACGCACGGCGGCCTTTTACGAGCGCATGTTCACCGCTGGGCACAAGCATGTCGCGTGGGAGATCGTGCAGTCGCTGACCGCGCGAATCAACCGCTTGCGAGCGCTGACCATCGCGTCCGACGACCGCGGCAGCCAGGCGGTTCAGGAAATGCGTCAGATTCTGGCCGCAATACAGGCAGGCGATGCCGACGCCGCTCGCCGCGCGGCCATCGCGCACGTCAGCCGCGTGGCGGACATCGCCCGGAATCTGCTGATCGAAGGACAAGCCGGCTTGCTCCTGAAACGCGCCGGATAACGATTCGCGCGCGGGCCACCGCTCGCGCAACACCTCTTTTTCCACCTCTTTAGGAACATCCATGGAATTGGCAAAGCAGCTAAAGGACTCGCTATTGTTTCGGCAACAGGCCTACCTTGCTGGCGAATGGCAGAATGCTTCGAACACCGAAACATTCGAGGTTACCGATCCCGCAACAGGCGAACGGGTCGGCAGTGTCCCGCTGATGGGCGCGATCGAGACCCGTCAGGCCATCGACGCGGCCAACGCGGCCTGGCCCGCGTGGCGCAAGAGGACCGCGAAAGAGCGGGGCGCGATTCTGCGCAAATGGCACGACCTGATGATGCAGAGCGCCGACGACCTCGCGCTGATCCTGTCGACGGAGCAAGGCAAATCGCTCGCCGAGGCGAAGGGCGAAATCGCCTATGCGGCGTCTTTTCTCGAATGGTTCGCCGAGGAAGGCAAGCGCGTGTATGGCGACACCATTCCGACGCCCGCGAGCGACAAGCGGATTGTCGTGGTGAAGGAACCGGTGGGTGTGTGCGCCGCGATCACGCCGTGGAATTTTCCGGCCGCGATGATCACGCGCAAGGTCGGCCCCGCGCTCGCCGCCGGCTGCACGATTGTCGTGAAGCCTGCGGAGGCCACGCCGTTTTCGGCGCTGGCGCTGGCCGTGCTCGCCGAGCGCGCGGGCGTGCCGTCCGGCGTGTTCAGCGTGGTGACGGGCGATCCGAAGGCGATTGGCGCGGAGCTGACGTCGAACCCCGTCGTGCGCAAGCTCTCGTTCACCGGTTCGACGCAGGTGGGCCGCCTGCTGATGAGCCAGTGCGCGCCGACGGTCAAGAAGGTATCGCTGGAACTCGGCGGCAACGCGCCGTTCATCGTGTTCGACGACGCGGATCTCGACGCGGCCGTGCAAGGCGCGATCGCATCGAAATATCGCAACAGCGGGCAAACGTGCGTCTGCACGAACCGCTTCTATGTACATGACGCCGTCTACGACGCGTTCGCGGACAAGCTCGCGGAGGCCGTCAGCCGGTTGAAGGTCGGACGCGGCACCGAGCCCGATGTCACGCAAGGCCCGCTCATCAACGAGGCGGCCGTGCAGAAGGTCGAGACGCACATCGAGGACGCGCTCGCGAAGGGCGCATCCGTCATGACGGGCGGCAAGCGTCATGCGCTCGGCCACGGCTTTTTCGAGCCGACCGTGCTGCGCGACGTCACTGCGGCGATGAAGTTCGCGAAGGAAGAAACCTTCGGCCCGCTCGCGCCGCTCTTCCGCTTCACGAGCGACGAGGAAGTGATCCGCTTCGCGAACGACACCGAGTTCGGTCTCGCGGCTTACTTCTTTAGCCGCGACATCGGCCGCGTCTGGAAGGTCGCGGAAGCGCTGGAGTACGGAATGGTCGGCGTGAACACGGGGCTGATCTCGAACGAGGTCGCGCCGTTCGGCGGCGTGAAGCAGTCGGGCATGGGGCGCGAAGGCTCGCACTACGGCATCGACGATTACGTCGTCATCAAATATCTCTGCATGGCCGTTTGATCAGGCCATGTAAAAAGGCGGCTCGTTCAACGACGAGCCGCCTCATGATCGCAGTGAGATTTACTCGGACGCGGCGGCGCTGGCCGGAGAGCGGCGCGACGAACCGCGCGGGGAACGGGAAGCGTCGTCGGGTGCGAGCAGATAGTAGGCGAGCGCTGTCGCAACGAGGCCGATCATCCAGGAGACGTCCGCACCGCCGGCAATCGCCGACAGAGGACCGTGGAAGAAGCTCTCTTCCATGAACGGAACCTGGACCACGATACCGAACACGTAAAGCGCGATGGCTTTGACATTGAACGAGCCATACAGACCCGTGCCGTTGCCGACAATTTCCGCCACCACGTAACGCCGTTTGTTGATCAGATAGAAGTCGACGAGATTGATCGCCACCCAGGGCGCGAGCACGATGCGCATCGCGAAGATCGCGTTCAGGAAGATCGCGATGAAGTTGCTCGAAGCCCACAACGCCGTGGCCGTGGAAGCAACCAGCAGAACCGTCGAGACGACTATCCGCACGGTGCGGCCCGGCACCCAGTCGGGGCGGAACGTCTGCGCGGCTGTGATGAACGACAGCACGCCGCCATACAGATTCATGCCGTTATGGCCGATGATGTTGACGAGAAACAGGAAGATCAGCACGTAGCCGAACATGCCTGTCTGCGTGAGGACGGCCTGCATCGCGTCGTTCGCCTGACCGGCGCTCACCGCCAGCACGCCGAACAGAAACGCGAAGATCGTGCCGAGCGAGGTGCCGAAGTACGTGAACGCGAACGTCTTCGCGAAGCCCGTGGAGACGGGCATGTAGCGCGAATAATCGGAGGTGTACGGCGCGAAGCTGATCTGCCACACCGCGCACAGTCCGAACATCGCGAACCAGTTCGCCAGATCGAAATGACCTTGCCGGAGGGTGTGAGCATCGAGGCCCGGCGCCAGCAGGATCATGCCGACCACCAGCGCGCCGCCCATGAACCACGCGCCCACCTTATTGAAGCGATGAATGAAGTGATAGCCGAGCACGCCGACCAGTGTCGCGAGAACCGCGCCGAGCACCGTGCCGACCGTCACCGGAATCGCGGGCGCCGCCGTGTGCAGCGTCTTGCCCGCGAGGATGATGTTCGACACGAAGAATCCCAGATAGATCAGCGTGGTGAAGCCGACCACCAGCAGCGAACCATATCGGCCGAATTGCGCGCGGCTTTGAATCATCTGCGGCACGCCGACGAGCGGCCCTTGCGCGGACGTGAGCGCATGGAAAATAGCGCCGAAAAACTGCCCCGCGACGATGGCGAGCACGGCGCTCGCCAGGTCCAGGTGAAACACCAGCACGGAGGTGGCGCCGGAAATCACAGCCAGCGGCGCGACGTTCGTGCAGAACCACAAGGTGAACAGATCGACCGGTTTGCCGTGTCGATTCTGCGGGGCGACATAGTCGATCGAGTTGCTTTCGATGGTCAGAACGCTGTTATCGTTCGCCTGCTTTGTCATAGTGTCTCCAACTTGATTATCAGGCCACGTCCGCCAGCGGCGCGCGCGAGCGAGGCGCGGCGGCGTGGCGAGGCGCAGCCTCGAAGGCGTTTGAACCGGTGTGGGAATCGGGCGCGGCTTTCGGGCGCGGCTTCGGTACGCCGGGCACGCCCGGCGCTCAGCGCATCACGAAGGGATCGCTGATCGGCTCGTCGGACGTGCGCAGCCAGACCGACTTTGTGGTCGTGTATTCGAGCGCCGCCGCGAATCCTCCCTCGCGGCCGTGGCCCGAGAGTCCGAAGCCGCCGAACGGCACGAGAGGCGAGACCGCCCGATAGGTGTTGATCCAGACGATCCCCGAGCGAACGCGCTTCGACACGCGATGCGCGCGCGTGAGGTTGGTCGTGAAAATGCCCGCGGCGAGGCCGTAGACGGTGCTGTTGGCTTTGTCGATGGCTTCCTGTTCGGTGGTGAAGGTGTCCACCGAGAGCACCGGGCCGAAGAGTTCCGTCGCGATGCTCTCCGCGTTCTCCACGCCCGTGCAGTCGAGAATGGTCGGCGCGTAATAGTAGCCGTCGCGCTCCAGCGCTTGCGCGCCCGCGAGTACTTTCGCGCCCTGGCTCACCGAACGCGCGACCACCGATTCGATGTTGCGAAGCTGACGTTCGGTGCACAACGGACCGTATTCCGTTTCCATCTCGTTTGGCGAGCCGACGCGAATGCGCGCAACGCGTTCGACCAGCAGCGCGAGGAATTCGTCCTTCACCGAAGCCTCGATCAGCAACCGCGAACCGGCGACGCAACTCTGGCCGCTCGCCGCGAAGATGGCCGCCACCTGCGCGTTGACCGCGCTCTGGATGTCGGCATCGGCGAAGACAATGAACGGCGATTTGCCGCCCAGTTCCAGCGAAACCCTGGCCAGATTGTTCGCCGTGTTCCTGACGATGTGGCGCGCGGTTTCCGGACCGCCCGTGAAGGCGACCTTGTCCACCGCGGGATGGCCGCTCAGCACCGCGCCGCATTCCGGACCGAAGCCCGTAATGACATTGACGACGCCCGCCGGAAAACCCGCCTCGTGCACAAGGCGCGCGAATTCCAGCAGCGGGCCCGGTGCTTCCTCGGAGGCCTTGAGCACGATGGTGCAGCCGGCGGCGAGCGCCGGGCCGACCTTGACCGCCGAGAGAAACAACTGGCTATTCCACGGAACAATCGCGGCGACCACGCCCACGGGCTGCCGGTCGAGCCAGACCTGCATGTCGGGCTTGTCGACGGGAAGATGGCTTCCCTCGATCTTGTCGGCGATGCCGGCGTAGTAGCGGTAGTACTCCGCCACGTAGGCAATCTGGCTGGACGTTTCCCGGATGATCTTGCCCGTATCGTTCGTTTCAATTTCAGCGAGCCGCGGCGCAGCTTTTTCAACGAGATCGGCGAGTCGGTACAGCAGCTTGCCTCGTGCCGACGCGCTCAGGCCGGCCCACGCGGGATCGGTCAGCGCGCGGCTCGCCGCTTGCACGGCGCGGTTGACCTCGCCGGTGCGGGCTTCGGGCATCTGTGCCCACACCTTGCCCGTGGCCGGATTCACGCTTGCGAACGTCGCGGCGCCGGCCTCGAACTGTCCGTCGATATACAACTGAAAATGAAAGCTCATGGATTCGGTCCCTTACTTGAACGCGGGCATCACGTCGTTGATCATTCGTTCGAGAGAAGCCTTCTTGCGTTCGAAGCTCATGCCGGTATCGATCCAGAAGGAATACTCGTCGAAGCCGAGTGCTTCGTATGCCTTAAGACGCGCGATCACTTCATCCGGCGTGCCGATCACGTTGTTCCTGCGCATCGCGTCCGGCGTATAGAACGGATGAGCGGCGATTTCTTCTTTGGTCAACGACTTGATCATGCCGCGGCTGACCGGACGCTCGTTCTTGAACCACGCGCCGAAGTAGTTGTAGAACACGTTCACTTCCTCGGCCGCGACCTGCGCGTCGGCTTCGCTGCCGGCCACGTAGGTGTGGCGCAGCAGCATGATCTGCGGACGCGGCACGTGGCTGAATTTCTCGCAGGCGGCGTTGAAATGGCCGACGAGTTTCTCGACCTCTTCGTCGCCGAAGTGCAGCGGCGTGACCTGCACGTTGCAGCCGTTCGCCACGGCGAATTCGTGGCTGTTCGGATCGCGCGCGGCCACCCAGATCGGCGGATGCGGCTCCTGAAGCGGCAGCGGCGACGACGTGCTCGACGGGAACTTCCAGAACTCGCCTTCGTGCGCGTAATCGCCTTCCCACAGTTTTTTCACGGCGGGAATGAGTTCGCGCATTCTCTGGCCGGCGCCCCATGCATCGAGACCGGGCATCAGACGTTCGTATTCGAACGAGTACGCGCCGCGCGCAATCCCGAGTTCGAGGCGGCCGCCCGTGATGATGTCGGTCATCGCGGCTTCGCCGGCCAGCTTGATCGGATGCCAGAACGGCGCGATGACCGTGCCGGTGCCGAGCCTGACGTGTTCAGTCTTGTTCGCGAGGTCCACGAGGTTAAGGAACGGATTGGGCGCGATCGTGAAATCCATGCCGTGATGCTCGCCGGTCCAGACCGCGTGCATGCCGCCGCGATCGGCGATCTGGCACAGTTCGACCATCTCCTCGTAGAGCTGTTTCTGGCTGGTCTGATCGGAGACGCGCTCCATGTGAACGAAAAGCGAAAAACGCATAGTGAGACCTTTCAGGAAAGAAGCGGGCGGACCGTGCCGTTGCTGTGGTCGCCGTAGTACATGCCGTAGCTCTTCAACTGGCTCTCCTTGCGGTAGCGCTGAAGCATGCTGGCGAGCGCGCCGTCCTGGAACGCATCCGGCTCGATGTCGTCGAGGCTCACGAATTCGCCCGACACGGCCGCCTCGTCGGGCGCGCTGCAAAGAAACGAAATGTACTGGTAATGGGTTTCGGTGTTGTTGTACGCCGAGTAGATGAAGCTCGCCGATGCCTCCGGCTGGTACTTCGTGAAGATCTCGCCGAGCGCCTTGTCGGCGCCTTCCTTGCCGATCTCCTTCGAAGGCAGACTCCATTTGTTGTCCGCGGTTCGGGTGAGCAGCACCTTGTCGTCACGCGCGATGATCGCGCTCACGATCACCTTCGGCCCGGCGATCACTTCGGCCGATACCCTGGCGGGCGTGAAATAGCCGCCGCGGTAATAGCCGAGGCCCGCATAGCCCGCCGAGTGGAACGCCTCGACCTTGCCGATGATGAGCGCGTGGTCGCCCGCGTCGATCACCGCGTGCGTGGTGCAGTCGAACCACGCGCTGACGTCGCCGATCAGCGGGTTACGGTTCTCGCTCAGATGCCAGCCGACCTGCGCGAAACGATCGTCGCTGGGCCGCGCGAAGGTGTTGGACAAATCCTTCTGGCCTTCCGCGAGAATGTTGATGGCGAAGTGTCCTGTCGTCGAAAACGTTTGATAGTTGCCCGACGTCTTCGCGATGCTCACCAGCAGCAACGCGGGGTCGAGCGAAACGGACGAGAACGAGTTCGCGGTGAAGCCGAGCGGCTTGCCGTCGTCGGTGGACGTGGTCACGATCGTGACGCCGGTCATGAAGGCGCCGAATGCGTCGCGCAACTCGCGGATGTTCATTTTGGCCGTGTCCTCGCTCATATCACACCTCCAGCTTCATGGTTTCGGGCAGCGGTTGCGTGTTCAACCAGGCGCGCAGCGCCCGATTGACCTGCTCGGGCGCGGTCAGGTTCACCATGTGGCGCTCGTTGTCGATCACGACGGCGTGGCCGTTGCAAGCCGCTTGCGCCATCTGTCTGGCCATGTCAGGCGTCGAGTTCGGATCGTCGGAACCGGTCAGGACGAGGGCAGGGCAGGCAATCGTTTGCCAGCCGTCGGCATAGACTTCATCGCCTTTCGCGAAAGCCGTGTAAGCCGTCGCGTAACCCGCGAGATCGACCGATTTCAACCAGGACTCGACCTTGCGCGCGGCCTTGCGCTGCGCTTCCTCGGCATTGAACCAGCGTTTGAGCGGCGTCTCGACGTCGATGGTGCCCGAGCGCAGTTCGGCCGCGCGTTGCAACACGGCATCGCGAGCCTGCGACGTTCGACGATAGACACCGTTCAGGGCCGCCACGCGCTTGACCAGATCGAGGCGCGTGACCGCGACGCCTCCTGCGATCAACGCACCCATCGAATGACCCGCGAGATTGACCGGGCCTGCGTCGAGCGCTTCGATGAATTCGATCGCCCACGCCACGAACTGCGCGAGCCCGGCGTTCGCGTCCAGCGCGGTGCTCGCGCCGTGCCCCGGCATATCGACGGAAATCACCCGGAACTCAGGCGACAGGTCGTCGATTTGCGGATACCACGCCAGTGCCTGCATGCCCACGCCGTGGATCAGGACCAGCGGCTCGCCGGTTCCCTGCTCCAGATAGTGCGCGACGCGATTATTTGACAGCTGCAGGATTGTTGAGATCATTTCCGAGTTCTGCGAGATCTTTATAACGATCGCCAATGCGGTGATGCGGACGGCCGCCGGTCGCGCCGCCGATGGCGATCACCAGTTCGTCGGCCGCCGGTGCATCGGGGATCGCGAACTGGAGCGTCAGGTAATGCGAACGGCGGCCTTCGTCGTTCTTGTCCATCATCGGAATCAGCAGCGGCGAATTCGCCGGGCCGCGCGTGTTGTTGAACGCCAGATACGACTTGGCGCCGACCGCCGAGCGATAGGTGTTGCCGAAGTGCAGCGTGTGGATCAGCGCGGACGCATGCTCCAGCTCGCCGGCGAGCCCGACGATGGCGCTCTTGCCGAAGGCTTCGATCGCTTCGCCCGAACCGGCTTCATCGAGGATGAGCTTCGTCAGGTGCTCGCTGAGTTGCGGCGCGAGCGCGCGAATTTCCGGCGACAGGTCTTCCACATAGCCGCGCCCGGCCCACGGGTTCTTGATGATTGCCGCCGCGCCGATCATCTTCAGCGGCTTCGCCGCGGCTTTGTCGCCATCCACGAAGACGTTTTCGACATGGAGGATGGATTTGCGAATCAGGCTCATTGCACAAGGTCCCAGGGTCACGTTGATGATGTGAAGCATTTTGGTATGCCATAGTACGGCGTACCATCCGCGTTAACCCTATTCGAATCGCGTGGCCCACGCGGGACGGCCCATCCACGTTGGGAAAATTGCATGTCTTCGCGGCGGCGTGCCGAGTTCGCCGATGACCCGATCGATGCCTGAAAAGAGCCGCCCGCGGGCCGAAGCCTCGGGGAAAATCGCGGGAATGCGGCTTGCTGCGGCTCAGCATCGATTGCCACTCGATGAATGAACAACCCGGACTGAACATGCACCCGTCTTTGCGCGCCGCTGCACGATCGTGCAATGGCATCTCACTCAGGTTCGACTCCGCTGAACGCGGCGCATGCTGACGATACTGCTCACAGCCGTCGTCACGCTCGTTGTCGTGCTCGTGATCGCCAATCTGTCGACCGGCGAAAAGAAGATCGAGCACAAAATCGAGCGCCTATACGGCAGCCACGATCCTCAGTTCCTTCGCTCGATGGGGCTGTTGCTCGGGCCGCCCGTCGTCTGCGGAAACCGTTTCGAGGTACTGATCAACGGCGACGAGATCTTTCCGGCGATGCTCGAAGGCATTACGAGCGCGCGGAAAACCATCACCTTCGAAACGTTCATCTACTGGTCGGGCGCAATCGGCGAGCGGTTCGCGACCGCACTGTCGGGCAAGGCGCGGGCCGGCGTCTCAGTGCATGTGCTGCTCGACTGGGTCGGCTCGCAGAAGATGGACAAACGCTATTTGCGCATGCTGAAGGAGGCCGGCGCGGAGGTGGTCCAGTTCCACAAGCCGCACTGGACCGGGCTGGGTCGCATGAACGACCGCACGCACCGCAAGCTGCTCGTGATCGACGGGCGGATCGGCTTTACGGGCGGAGTGGGCATCGCGCAGGAATGGACGGGGCACGCTCAGGACGACAAGCACTGGCGCGATACGCATTTTCGCGTGACGGGCCCCGTCGTCGGCCATATGCAGGCGGTTTTCATGGACAACTGGATTCGGGCAACCGGCAACGTATTGCATGGCGCGGACTATTTTCCCGAGCCGGTTGAAGAAGGAGAAGGGCGCGCTCACATGTTCAGCAGCTCGCCGGCGGGCGGCAGCGACGACATGCAACTGATGTATCTGATGGCGATTACTTCCGCCACGCGCTCGATTCGTCTCGCGAGCGCCTATTTCGTGCCCGACAAGTTGACCGTCAACGCGATCGTCGAGGCGGTGAAGCGCGGCGTCGTCGTGCAGATCATCACGCCCGGCAAGCACATCGACACGCACACGGTGCGAGACGCGTCGCGCGCGTGCTGGAGGCCTTTGCTCGAAGCCGGCGTGCAGATGCACGAGTATCAGCCGACGATGTTCCACGTCAAGCTGCTCATTGTGGACGAATACCTGGTGTCGGTCGGTTCCACGAATTTCGATTCGCGCTCGTTCAAGCTCAACGACGAAGCGAATCTCAATCTGTACGACGAGGCGTTCGCGGCTCGTCAGACCCGGATTTTCGCCGACGACCTTGCGAAGTCGAAACGCGTGACGCTCGAAGACTGGAAGCGGCGTCCGTGGGTCGAGAAGCTGGTGGATCGCGTGGTGTCGCTGCTCGATCCGCAGCTTTGACGCGCACCGGCTTAACGGGATTAACCGGATTAACGGGACTAACGTGGTTAACGCGATTAACGTGGTTAACGCGAGAAGAGGGCGTCGAGGCGAGCCTGCTCGGTTTCTTGCGGATGGACGCAGCGATACGCGTCGGATAGCTCCGTGCACAGTTGCGCGAGTATCGCAAGGCTGACCGCCTGGTCCGCGTGCTCGACCTCTCCTGCGTTCAATATGTCGTCGATGACCGGCGCGAGACGGCGTAGATGCCGGAACGTCGTCGCGTCTAGTTTCATGTCGAATCTCCTGTGGGCGACTGGGCGCCCTGAACTGGCCCCTTTGATGGCGCCGTCATGTCCGGTGTGTGGCCCCAAAGTTAAGACGGGTTGATGTGACTTCGGTTCCCCTATTTTGATGCATCGCACAACAAATAGGAAGTCGCGTTAACGCGGGTCGCATCGCCCGGTTGCGCGGCGGCCGGCGCACCTGTTCGCGCCCCACGAAGTGGGAAATCGAGCCGGTTGCCGATGCAATTTACGCGCCCGATTGTGCGCCGCATCGATGATTATCGATTGTTAAAGATTCCAAAAAGGGGTTTACGCTTACGCAACTTCCCTACGAGAGATTCATCGTCGTGTCTACTCTTCTTGAGCGGGACAGCCTGGTGGTGACATGGTGTCGGATCAACACACGCGCGGCGTCTGGCCTCGAACAATCCTGCGAGCTGAACGGGCAGGGCGAGGCGGTTGAGCGTCCCAATCCATCGGCGCGGCGCCAGATCGTGTTGACCGACGCCTATTGCCAGATCGCGGAACAGATTGGGCACGTTGCCGCGATGTCGGTTGCCGTAACAACGCCGTCGTTTGGTATTCGCGTACCCGACGTCGTGTGGATGCCGCCGGAGAAATGGGAGCGGTTCGACCGCGACGCCCCGGTTCCGTTTGTCCCTGATTTATGTGTCGAAGTGCTGCTCGACCGCAATCCGCTGCACGATATTGCGCCGAGGGTGACGGCATATCTCGAAGGCGGCGCTCGCGAGGTCATTGTCGTTGCCCAGGATGGAGAGCTGCAATTCTGGGGCGCGCGCGGGCGGCTGCAAGCGTCGGCATTCGGGATAACGCTATCGCTGGACCGCATGTACTTCGACGAATGGACTCCGTCTTGTGGTTCCGGCGGTCATTGGCAGAATGGCCTAGTCTGACCTTAACTGCACTGCGTGCCGAACCGGCGACTTACACGCCGGACTTCCACGGCCAGGTGGGATAGATCCGTTCGCTGGTTTCAACGCTTTCGCGGTCTTGCTCGATTTGCTCGCCGTTGTGTGGAGCTTCGCTGGCGACAGCGGCCTCGGCCTCCTTCTCGTTCGCGGATGGCGAGCCGGCGTCGGCTTCAGTCGATGAGGCATGCACATCTTCGTCAGCGCTCAACAACGGCAGGCCGACGCCAAACCACGAAACTTCGTCCGTTAATCCGGCGACGTACGCCCGCCATCCGTCGGCGTTGCGGGCAAACAGATTGAGCTGGACTGTGGAAGCGAGACGCTTGCGGTCCAACTCGAACTCGAGCAATTCGCGCGGCCATTCCACAAAGGCGCGTGTCGCGCACCGCACGAATTCCGTCGATGTCATGTGCGCGGATACCTGTCCAAGCAGCGGAAAGCGCGCGAGCGGTTCGTTCGTCGCGGCGAGTTCGCGCACGGTCTTGTGGCTGTCATCGTTTTGAATGAGCCAATTCACCGCCTCCAGTACGTCTGCGAAGTGCAGCAACAGGGCGCGGCGTTCGAACGCGTCTTTCATCTGCTTATCTCTCTGCTGAGGTTGATGCACGATTTTAACTTCTGTTTGCGAGGAGATGAGACGTTGGAGGCTGAGGTCGCTGGCGTGGTTTTCATTTAATCAATTTGACATAAGATAAATTATCACCGATTGAGTCGCTGGCTAGATTGAAATGTCGCACCGAGAAAGCCGGAGAATGCTCCGGCTTTTTTTACGTCCCCACGAAAAACCACACGACCAATGAAACAACCGAACCAGCGTTACGGGAACCCGAGAGAAATGGCGTATTACATGCAAGGCCAGCCAATCGAGCACATCGCGCGCGAGCTGCGTCGCACCGAGCGCACGGTTCGCGACTGGCTTTCCGGCCGCGAGCGGGTTCCTTGGTGGGTTCCGGAGCTGTTGCGACTGCGCGACATGGAACACAACCTGCGCCTGCAACAGATGGGCGTTGGCCGACTAGCGCCGCGCCTGCACGCCGTCGACGGCAAGGTGCGCGAGCTGCGGCTGATCAACGAGCAGCCGGCGCCGGAGCCGACGCCACAACTCGAACTACTGCGGCCGCAGTCAGTCGCCTGACCCTTATGGAAGGCGTTCGATCACAGCTTGATCGAGCGCTTGAGCGACGGCTTTAATGAACCCGCGATCCCGCGTTTGGATCGCGCGCGTTTTCCCACCCGCCGATTCAATCTCCAGCACATACTCTCCGCGCTGCAAAAAAAGCCAAAGGACTCCCGGAGCGACGCAAGCAAGCGCCAGCCAATAGACCGGCGTTGAGAAAGCGGTTGCGAGATCTTGCGTGCGGGAAACCTCAATAGCGGCAGCAATTCCAGCAATAAGCACCAATATCGGCGCGAGCCGTTTGGGCGGTCTGTTTCCAATGAAAACGGACGCGAGCGACGAAAGCGGCACTGTGAATGAGCTAATCACCACCCTTGCGTTGGTCACCAGCACACCGTCTTTTTCGAAATATTTTTTTCTTCCACCGCGAGGCCTTTCTTATCTGGGAGCCCGCGATTCTGCCACGAACAAGAAAAAACCCGGCGCTGGGGCCGGGTCTGACTATTTCCGCTTTTTGAATCTGCCCTTGCTGTCGCGGGCCGGCGTGCGCTTGTGCTTGTGGTGGTGCTTTTTCGTGGTCATGGATTCCTCACTCTTGCGTGATGCCGACCTGCGCGGCGGCTTTCGAGACACAGCCCGCATCCGCCGCGGCAACCAGCAAACGCCAATGCATCAAGTTCATCATGATCAGTAGTAGCTTTATTGAAATGTCGTGTTCTGAAATGTCGTGTTTTGACCTCGGTATGCTTGCCAATTCCACGTGGGACCTCGGAGCCTGACATGCATCCAGCGACACTGGTCACATTGAACATGCGCGAACTCGACCGACTGAAGGTGACCTGGGCGGCGAGCGGGTGTCCATTTCTTGTTCCGTTACGCGTTACCGCCCTCGATCCCCGCTTGCTGATGCAGTCGCCGGACAATCTCTGTGTGCGTTTCGCACGAATAGCTGATCGCACCGCTGCACGTTACGCGCCTCGTAAAGGTAAGCGTGTCTCCGACGTTCGCTCTGAGAAGCTCCCACCGGGCGCACCTGGCGAGCCATCGAATCAAATCATCGATCACGAACGACGATGCTCGCACGACGGCTTGCGCCGCCTCACCGCAGCGCCTTCACCCCGTCCGCCGTGACGTCGGCGCGCTGGCCGCCCCAGGTCACGCGCAGATAGTTGGCGAGCTGCGCAATCTGCTGGTCGCCATAAGTGCCGGAATAACCCGGCATGGCCTGCATGCGCTCCATGCCCGTGAACGGTTGTGCCGCGAGGCCGTCGAGCATCGATACGACCAGATTGCGCGGGTCGGCCTGACGCAGTGTCGAGTTGCCGTTCAACGGCACCGCGACATGTGGCTTGCCCTGCCCATCGAAGCCATGACAGCCCGCGCACGAGTCGAGATACAGATTGCGGCCCGCGGCGAGTTGTGCCGCATCGCCGGCCTTTATCGCGGCGAGCGGCGCCGGCGCGGGCGGCGCGTCGCCGAGCAGGTACGTGGCGAGTGCGCGCAGATCGCCGCCGTCGAGATGCTGCGTGCTCAGGTAGACCACCGGATGCATCTCGCCGAACGCAGAGCCTTGCTTCGCTATTCCCTTCCCGAAAAATACCTGGAGATCCTCACCCGTCCAGCCACGCGCCGCCAGCGCGGCCGGCGTGATGTCCGGGCCGCCGATGCGTCCGAGCGTGCCGCCCTGAAGCGCCTTCGTGTCCTGCATCTGGCCCAATGCGCCGCGCGGCGTGTGACATTCCGCGCAATGGCCGAGCGCGTTGGCGAGATAACGTCCGCGCCTCCAGTCGGCGGATTGTCCTGACGATGCATCGGGCAACGTATTCTTCAGGAGCAGCATGTCCCAGAACCGCACCGTAAAGCGCATGTTGTACGGGAACTTGAGATCGGCCGGAATATTCGGCACGGGTGCCGGCTTCACCGACCTCAGGTAGGCATAGATCGCGTCGCTGTCCTCGCGCGTCATCTGCCGGTACGACGTGTACGGCATCGCGGGATAGAGCTTGTGGTTCGGTGTCACGCCATCATGCAGCGCAGCGTAAAACTCGTCGGCGCTCCATGTGCCGATGCCATGCTTCGGATCGGGTGTGATGTTCGTGCCGTAAAACGCGCCGTAGGGCGATTCGAGCTTGACGCCGCCCGCGAACGGCGCGCCGTTCGGTACGGTGTGGCATGCGGCGCAATCGGCGGCCCTCGTCAGATAGCGGCCGCGCGCGATCTGCTCGGGCGAGCTTGTCATCGGCGCGGCGCTGGCGCGCTGCTCACCGCAGCCGGCCAGCGAAAACGCAGCGGCAGCCGCGAACGCGACCGGAGCCACGTAACGAGTCGTTATCGATGGCATCATGCTGCGTCCTTCACGAGTCCGGGCGTGGTGAGCACGAGATCCTTCACGGCCTCGTAATAACGCACGTAGCCCGTGCAGCGGCAGATGTGATCGTTCAGCGCGTCCATGATGATCGCCTCGATCCGGTGCTTCTCGACCGGGTTGCGCTTGAGTTTCTCGAGCAGCACGGTCGTCGCGTTGACGAAGCCCGGCGTGCAATAGCCGCACTGGAAGCTGAAGTGTTCGAGAAACTTTCGCTGCACCGGCGAGAGGTCCACCACGTCGCCCTGCTCGTTACGTTTCGCGTGTCCTTCGATGGTCCGCACGGTCTTGCCGTCGAAGAAATGCGCGCCGTTAATGCAGGTGCGCACTTCTTCGCTCGTGCCGTCGGCCTTGTCGACGATCACGACGCATGCGTGGCAGATGCCCTGTCCGCAGCCCAGGCGCGAACCTGTGAGACCCAGGTATTCGTGCAGGAAGTCGATCATCGGCAAGCCGGCGGGCGCGTCCATTGGACCCACCTTGTTGCCGTTCACGGTCATGGAAAGCGAGCGCATGTCGAGGCCCGCGGCGGAAGAAATGGCCGTCATGCGAGCACCTCCTGAATGTTTTGCGGCGTCACCGGCAGATCGGTGAAGCGATGTCCGATCGCATGCGCGATCGCGTTGACGATGGCGCCGACCACCGGAATCATCACCACCTCGGCGATGCCCTTCGGCGGATCGGTGTCGGTGAGCGGCGGCAGGACTTCGCCGGTCTGAGTCCACACGGCGACGTCGCTCGCGAGCGGCAGGTGATAGCGATTGAAGTTCCAGGTGCCGTTGCCCGGACCGTCTTCATAGAGCGGCAGTTGCTCGTGCAGCGCGTGGCCGATGCCCATCGCGACGCCGCCTTGCAGTTGCCCCGAGACGAGCTGCGGCGCGATCTGGTTGCCGCACTCCATGATCGAGTGATGCGAGAGCAGTTCGACCTGGCCGCTGCTCTCGCTCACCGCGAGTTCGACGAGTGTGCCGACCGCGCTGTAATACGTGACGCCGGCCTTGTTGCGGCTCACGGGCGGAATGAACACCGTCTTGCGATCGAGCACGGTGTAGCCGTTGGGCGTGAGCCCGTCGCCCTTGCCTTCGCCGTAACGCAGCGAGAGACCGTCGATGGGCAGACGTTGCGTGCCTCCCGCGAAATCGAAGAGCGCCTCGCTCCACTGCCAGCGGTTGAACGTGTGCACCGTCGCGCCGGTGACGAGTCCGAGTTCATGCGCCTTCTTCGCGAGCTGTTCGAACGGGAGTGCCGCCATGCCGCCTGCGGAGAGCTTGCCGTCGACCCAGCGTGCATCCTCGATGCGCACGACGAACGCCGCCGCCTGACCGCCACCGATGCCCTGCCCCCACAGCGCCATCGCTGCCGGCCAGAGACCCTGGCGGAATACGACTCGCGCCGCCTCCTGCGTGGCGTGCGTGAAGTAGTAAGCCGAGTTCGACGCGCTCACGGGCGAGGCGCGCGTCGGCGACCAGCGCGGATTCGCGCTCAAGCGATCCTGCTCGGCCTGGAGCATGGTGTAGGGATCGCCGCTCGACACGACCGGCAGATCGGCCCAGTCCGTGATCAACATCCGCACATCCACGGCCGGCTTGCCCAGCCACTTCGCGACCGCGAGCGCCTGCGACGTCGAGGTCCCCGTGCCGATTTCCGCGCCCGAGTGCGACAGCGAAACGCGGCCGTCCGTGCTCACTTCGACCTGGGCGAATGCGCTTTCCGCGCCCGTGCCGAAATCCTTCTGCGTGCACGAGAAGCCGACGCCGTAGCGTTTGCCCGGATGTGCCGCCTCGTAGGCGGTTTTTCGTTTCGCGCGTTCTGCCCACAGCGGAAGCGCCTGCGCCTTCCGCAGCACTTCCTCGGCGCGCATTACGCCTGCGGGAATCGCGCCCTGCGTGTTCTTCATGCCGGTGCGAAAGACGTTCTTCAGACGCAGATCGATCGGGTCCATGCCGAGTTGCGCGGCGATATCGTCGATCATCATTTCGGTCGCGGCCATGCTTTGCAGCGTGCCGTAGCCACGCGCCGAGCCGGCATCGATCGCGCGCGAGGCGGTGGCGACGGAAGTCAGATCGCTCTGCGGGATGTAATAGATCGATTGCGCAGCCGTGGCGCCGACCATCGCGACCGAAGGCGAGAAGTTGCAGCGTCCGCCGCCATTCGCTTCGAAATCGGCCTTGAATGCCTGGATGAGACCCGTCTTTCTTTCGATGGCCATGCGATAGCGCATGTCGAACGCGTGGCGCTTGAGCGAGGTCTGAAACTGCTCGAAGCGATCGTTGGCGAGACGCACCGGACGGCCGTCGCCGTACAGCGCCGCGACGAGCCCGTAGAACGGAATGTTGTAGTGATCCTTCGAGCCGTAGCCGACCGTGTAGCACGGATGCAGGAACAGCTTCTTTACCGGGAAATGCGATTTCGACGTCATCTCGACGACGCTCTCCGTCACTTCGGTCGGACCTTGCGTCGGGACGACCATATGCAGCGCTTGCGCCGTCGCGTCGTACCAGCAGTTCGCGTTGTCCGGTTCGAGCGCGGCGGTATCGACCGACTGCGTGCGATATCGACGTTCGACAACAAGCCACTCTTCCGATGGATGCGCGAGTGCGTCCGCGATCTGCTGCGCGTGGAACGCGCCCTGCTCGTCGAGTTTGCCGCCTTCATTCGAGTCGGCCCAGACCGGCTCGCGCTTTTTCATCATGTGCGGGAAGAGCGGCGTGTCCTTGAGACTCGAGAACGTGTCGTCGTCGTAAGGTGTCTTGCCGCCGACGCGCACGAAGCGAAACGCCGCCCACGGATCTCGCTCGAGCGGCCCCGTCACCGCGCCGTAGCGGATCACGTCCTCGCGGAATTGCAGCTTGTCCTTCGCAAAACGAAAACGCACGAAGTCGTGATAAATGAGGATCGTGACCGCTTGCCCGAGATACGCCGGCGTCTTGCCGGCAGGCAGCAGCATGTCGTCGCCGTAGAAAGCGGGAAATGCGAGGTTGTCGCGCGCGAGATCGTCGGCTGTGACGATGCGATCCGGCGCGAGACCGGCGGCGTCGAGCATCGAGAGATCGAAGCCCTCGTAGGTGCGGTCCGCGAGCGTCGTGCGCAGAATCATCGCGTGGGACTGCGTCTTCGGCCAATGAGGCATGTCCGATGCGCGGATGTCGCGCGCGAACACCTTCATGCCCGTCACTTTCGCGACGCCGTCAATGCGGAATTTCACGTCACCGTTTTTCCCGAGCCATGGCACGGGCGTCAAAATTTGTTCTTCGAACAGCGCGGCAAATGCGCGGCTTCCGAGCGGCGCCACGAATACCGATACACCGGCGAGCGCACTCGCCTTCAGAAAGACGCGCCGGGACAGGCCGAATTTCCCCATGTCTTTCTCCTCAAGTTTCCAGTCACCGGGGATGCTGGCGGCCCGTCGGACTCGAGGCATCCTGACTCGTGTCGATGTTGAACTCAACACGCGCCAGTCGCCGCTCAGGAGCCGTTTAGTGGGTCGGGAAGTTCAACGAGACTAGCTGTGAGCCCATCCCCCGACAAGCCGGTAGTAACCCCACAGTTCTGGCGTATTCGGCCGCCGATTGGCGAGGCCATTTGCGCCAGGCGCGGAAGCATAACTCAACCGACCAGCATCCTCATCTTGAAATGGGTCGCGTATCCATTCACTACCACGTTGTGCGAATGATCGATTCGCCTTAATCCGCCAGGTGCCAGAATAGGCGCGAGAGTCACTTGACCAGGCCGAAGCATGGCGACGATGTATTACTGCAAGTCAATCGGTGAAAGTGCGTCGCTAAAGGCTTCAGTTCTCCTTGCTAATACGGTTTTTTTCTCCCTAAACTGGTCAATGCTTAAGCTTCGCGCACATGAGAAGATCTGACGAATTGCAGCCATGCGTGTGAGAGCTTTCCGTGCTCCTTTCTGAAAGCAAAGCATTCGCTGTTCTATCAGTCGATAAAGAATGCCGAAGATGCACTACCGCGTATCAACAGACTGGGTGGAGCACAATGAACGACTCGACTCGCCCGCCGGCAACCGCGATCACAACGAATATCAGCTTGCGCGAAGGCGTGGGCGTGGGCCAATCATTCGCGGCCTGGCAATCGAAATTCACAAGCGCGGCTGCTCAGGTCAGCGGGTTCCTCGCACTCGACATCGCGCCAGCCTTCGCGGGATCGTCCGACTGGCGAATCATCCAGCGGTTTCGCTCGCCTGACGCCCTCGATCTCTGGCGAACTTCTTCAGTGCGCAGGCAACTGATCGCCGAGCTTGCTCCGATGCGAAATCCTGACGGAGCCGAATCTGACGACGAGACCCTGCACGCCCTAGACCCGTTGTCCTGTGTGACGGAAGTCATCATGACGGCCGTGGAACCCGGAAAGGAGACCGTATTTCGGGAGTGGGCGGAAACCATTCAGGAAAGCCAGTCGATGTTCCCCGGCTACATGGGAACGCTGGTTCAGGCGCCCGTTTCCGAAGAGATGCAGTACTGGACTACGCTCGTCCGGTTCTCCAATCCCACACAGCTCGATGCATGGCTCGGCTCGTCCGATCGCAAGCAGTTGCTCGAACGAGTACAACCGGATGTCGCAAGCTGGAAGAGCTATCGAATGCAAAGCCCGTTCGCGGGCTGGTTCCCTGACACCGGGGATTCACGGCCACCTGCCTGGAAACAGACGGCGCTCGTTCTGCTCGTGCTTTTTCCGGTGGTGATGCTGGAGATCAAATTCCTCAGCCCTTTGCTTGCTGGCCTGCACGTGACCATCGCGACGTTCATTGGCAATGCGATCAGCGTTTCTGTGGTCTCGTGGCCGCTGATGAAAGTCGCCGTTTATTTCATGGGCTGGTGGCTGACACCCGTGACCGCCCGGCACTGGCAGCGCGAAGCGCGTGGCATCGGCACGATGGTCGCGCTATACGTTATCGAATTGGCGATATTCATGCTTATGTTTCGAGCGTGATGGGCGCCCAACGCCGGCGGCAACGTCCATGGCCGCTGCCGCCGCAAACTCTGAGGGGCAAGCTATGAATGACGACGACAAGAAGTTCATGAGGCGGGCAATCGAGCTGTCGGAAAAGACCTCCATGATCGACGGCGCCGGCGGCGTATTCGGCACGGTCATCGTGCAGGACGGCAAAATCATTGCTGAAGGCGCCAACCGCGTGGTGGCGGAAAACGACCCGACCTGGCATGGCGAAATGGAAGCGATTCGCAAAGCATGCAAGGCCGCGGGCAGCTTCAAACTGCCCAACGCGATTCTGTACACGAGCGCGGAACCGTGTCCGATGTGCATGGCGGCATCCTATTGGGCCGGGATCAAACACATCTACTACGCTTCGACGAATGCGGACGCGCTCGAATACGGCGACTTCGACGACACCATGATTTACGGCGAAATGAAAAAACCGATGGAGGAGCGTTCTATTCCGAGCGAGCAATTCATGCGCGAGGAAGCCGTCGAGGTCTGGAAGAAATACAAAGACAAAGCCGACCGGGTGCCCTACTGATACGTTGTCGTGCCAGGGGCGCCGTGCGCCTCCTGGCATGAGCAAAAAAGCATGCTGGGCCGTGCGGCAATCGCGCATTCCAGGTCGCCCGATGCGACTTTCACGCCATCAAACTGGATGGGTTCATCGGTAGCGTGAATGGAGACACGTGCCAGACTGTCGGTCGGGCGGCAACCGCGACCCAGTACCGTGAAGCCCGTGGCCTAAATCTGTTCCCGATCTCGAACGTAGCCGTCGATCTTTGTGCATTGCCGTCTCTCACATGTCATGTTGGAACAATGCGTGAAACGGAACAGCCGCGCAAACGAAATCAGGGCATGTGACATTCCAGCGCGGCATAAGCGCGGATAACGCGCGCGCGGTGCGCTGCCGTCAAAGCGTCAACCGCTCGGCTTGTCGTAAAGCACGCGTCCGATACGATCGGCCATTGCCACGACGGAAACCGCGATCTGCTTTTCCTGCCTTGTGCTAAGACGCCCAATCGGAACACTGGAACTGACGGCAACTCTTCTTCCGAGAGGCGTGACGCCGACGAATGCGGCGAAGCACACGAGACCACTGACCGCCTCTTCACGCTCGATGGCGAGCCCGGTTTTTCGGACTGACGCCAGTTCTTCCAACAAATCGGCGCGCCGCGTCAGCGTGTTTTCCGTGAACGCTTCCAGTCTGGGCGGGAGCAGCGCCGTCACGGCCTCGTCGCCGAGACCGGCAAGCAGCGCCTTTCCCAATGCACAGCAATGCGCGGGCAAGCGTGAACCGAGGTCGGACACCAGCCGAACCGGACGCGGAGCGTCTTCTCGTGCGATATAAACGACCTGCGCCTCATCCAGCACGGCCAGTTGCACCACCTCGTTATGCCGCAACACAAAGGCCGCCGCTTCTCTGCGAAAGGTGGGCAACAATCGGTCGTGCCGTACGTAGGCATTGCCGAATTCGAAGAGGGTGACGCCAATCATGTAGCCGTCCGCGCGCTTTTCAATCCACTTGCGTCGCTCCAGCGCGTCAAGCAGCAGATAGAGCGTACTGCGCGACGTGCCCGTCATTTCGACGAGCGCCGACGCTTTCACTGGCTGCGACGCGCGGGATAGCACGTCGAGTAGATCATGGGTTCGCCGCAGTGCGGGTACGTCGTTTTCGTCAGCCATTGCGTAAATGTCGCGCCCTGGGCCGAAAGGCGCGGCTTGAAAAGTGGGTTGTCCAGTATATTGGAAAGCGCGGCACCCTGTTGGACACGGACCGATGTTCCGCTCTACGATTGTCAGCATCTTCCACGTGTTCAGGCTCTGTCCATGACCTCATTTTCCAGCTACCTGCCCGGCGATCTCGACCATGCTCTGCTTGTCGGCCGCGTCTGGCGTCAAACGACAAACGGATCGGGACCGTGCGTCGTGGTTGTCCGCGACGGCGAGGTATTCGATATTTCACGAACCGCGCCGACCGTGTCCGATCTTTTTGACCGGCGCGACCTGGCCAAACTCGCCCGCGAAGCTGCCGGCGAATCTCTGGGCCACGTTGGCGATCTGATCGAGTCCACGCTCGGCTCCCATCGTGAGGAACGGCAACCTTACCTGCTGGCGCCGTGCGATTTGCAGGCTATCAAAGCATGCGGCGTGACGTTCGCCGTGAGTCTTCTTGAGCGCGTCATTGAAGAACAGGCAGGTGGCGACCCGACCAAAGCCGAGGAAGTGCGCGCCGCGATTACGCGGCTGATCGGCACCGACCTCTCGAAGATCAAACCCGGTTCGGACGCCGCGATCAAGCTGAAGGAAGAACTCCAGCGCCGCGGTGCGTGGTCGCAATACATGGAAGTCGGAATTGGTACGGATGCCGAAGTATTTTCGAAGTCACAGCCCATGTCCGCAGTAGGACTCAGCGCGGACATCGGCTTGCTCGCCGCTTCGAAATGGAACAACCCGGAACCGGAAATCGTCCTTGCGGTGAACAGCAATGGCGAAGTGGTAGGCGCCACATTGGGCAATGACGTCAATCTGCGCGACATCGAAGGCCGCTCCGCGCTGCTGCTCGGCAAATGCAAGGACAACAATGGCTCGTGCGCCATTGGTCCGTTCATCCGTCTGTTCGACGAACACTTCACGCTCGATACGGTTCGCGAAACGAGTGTTTCGCTGCGCGTCGAAGGGGCCGACGACGGCTTCCTGCTGGAGGGCATCAGCCATATGCGGGAGATCAGCCGCGATCCGCTCGATCTGGTCAGTCAGACGTGGGGCAAGCATCATCAATACCCTGACGGCTTCATGTTGTTCCTCGGCACGATGTTTTCCCCGATCAAAGACCGAGACGCGCCGGGCGGCGGATTCACTCACCATCTCGGCGACCGCGTGACGATCAGCGCTCCTCCGCTCGGCGCGCTCGTCAACACGGTCCGGCTTTCAACCGAGATTGCCCCGTGGACCTTCGGCGTGCGCGCACTGTACGCGAACCTCGCCGCGCGCTCCCTTCTGAATCTCGGCTGATCTGCAACGCTTCCACTTACCGGCGAATTTACGATGACACAGTTCAAGAATTTTATTGACGGCGAATGGGTCGACGGCAGCGACTCGTCACCCAATGTGAACCCTTCCGACGTCAGCGACGTGATCGGCGATTTTGCACGGGCAAGCGCGGAACAAACACAGAAAGCGATCGCGTCCGCGCGCACCGCTTTTCGCACCTGGTCGCTCAGCACACCGCAACAGCGTTTCGACTTGCTGGATCAGGTCGGCAGCACCATCCTTGCGCGCAAAAACGAGCTAGGCGCCCTCCTCGCGCGCGAAGAAGGGAAAACGCTCGCCGAAGCAGTGGGAGAAGTAGGTCGGGCTGGCCAGATCTTCAAGTTCTTCGCGGGCGAGGCGCTGCGTATCGGCGGCGAGATCGTGCCGTCGGTCAGGCCGGGATTGACCGTCGAGGTCACACGGGAGCCGCTCGGCGTGATCGGTTTGATTACGCCGTGGAATTTCCCGATTGCCATTCCCGCATGGAAAATCGCGCCCGCGCTGGCCTACGGAAACTGCGTCGTCATCAAGCCTGCGGACCTTGTGCCGGGCAGCGTGTGGGAACTCGTCAAGATCATCGCCGAAGCCGGCGCGCCGGCTGGTGTGATCAATCTCGTCATGGGACCTGGCTCGATCGTCGGCGAAACACTGGTGCAGTCATCGGATGTGGACGCGATCAGCTTCACCGGATCGGTGGGCACAGGTCAGTCGATTGCAGCGAAGTGCGTCGCACGCGGGAAGAAGTTTCAGCTCGAGATGGGCGGCAAGAACCCGATGGTCGTTCTTGACGACGCCGATCTGGACGTTGCGGTCGAGGCCTGTATCAACGGGGCGTTCTACTCGACTGGCCAACGTTGCACCGCGTCCAGCCGTCTGATTGTGACAAGCGGCATTCACGACCGCTTTGTCGCGGCGATGCAAGCGCGACTTCGAAGTCTCAAGATCGGCAATCCGCTGGATGCATCCACCCAGATCGGACCGGTTGTCGACGCCACGCAGCTCGCGCAGGACGAGCGCTACATCGAGTTGGCGCGCTCCGAAGGCGGCTCGGTATTTGGTGGAGAGCGCGTTCAGCTGGCAACAGAGGGATTTTTTCTGACGCCGGCGTTGGTGACCAACACCACGCCGTCGATGACGATCAATCGGGAAGAAGTGTTCGGTCCAGTCGCGTCGGTGATCAAGGTTGCAGATTACGAGGAGGCGCTTGCGGTGGCCAACGACTCGCCGTTCGGCCTCTCCGCAGGAATCTGCACCACCTCCCTTGCACACGCGAGCCATTTCAAGCGACATGTACAGGCCGGCATGGTGATGGTCAATACGCCCACGGCCGGTGTGGACTACCACGTTCCGTTCGGTGGCCGTAAAGGATCGAGCTATGGTCCGAGGGAACAAGGGACTTATGCGCGTGAGTTCTATACGGCGGTCAAAACCGCTTACGTCTCTGCGGGGTCGGTTTGAGCAAGCGTGATTGCTCGCCTTAAGGCATCCTGAATAACGTGCACTGCGAAGCCTTTGGATTTCAGTCTCGATTGAAAGAACCTTGGGCTCATCTGCCCTCTTGTTTGCCAGCAAAGCCAGAAAGCCAACGGCGTGTCCCCCGCGGATCGCGCACAAAAACAGGCTCTCCGACACGAATGTGGGAGAGCCCGTGAACAACCTGACGGTTTATTGGCAGGAGTAGCTTGCCGAAGAAGTGATAGCACCACCGACGTAATGTGCTGTTTGCGGATACAGGCAAAGTGACCGCGATGCACTTCCGTCCGCGGAACTCACCTGAATCTGAGACGGTGCCTGCCCCTTTTCAACCCAGTTGCGCAGGGCCTGGAACATTTCATCCGGGCCAGCCGCAGGCTGCGGCAACGGCATTTTCGCCGTGCTGATCTGTGCGTTGGTAGTGGGATCGATCGAAGCGCTAGTTGCGAAGCTGCTGTCGTGCGCGAGTCCCGGGATCAGGAACAGACGGTAGAACGACTGCACGGACGCAGCGCCACCCATCTGCGCAGCAACGCGCTCGAAATAGTTGATCGATCCTTCCGGGAAAATCTTGTCGTCCGCGAGTCCGTGATAAGTGAGGATCTTGCCGCCCGCTGCGTGGAAGGTACTCAAATCAGGGTTGTCGGTGTTGATGTTGCTAAACGATGTCTGCAACGCAATACCTTGTGCGTATGCATTGGCGAGGTCGCCATATCCGAGTTGCTTCCATTTGTTCGCGCCATTACCGGTCGCGTTGACAAACGAGGCCTGTGCATAGGCGGAACTTTGCAACTCCAGTGCGACTTGATCCGTTGCGATGCCAAACGGCGTGGCGCCCGCGAGTGACAAGGAGAGACTCGTGCCGCGTGTCAGCCCGTACCATAGCTGGTTGGCTGCGAGAGTGGCGGCATTGCCGTTATCGACCGCCGGGTCAGGCACGCTGCCATCAGTCGTCTGTCCGTACCAGATCTGATTGGCGACATGTGTCTCGGTTGCCGTCAGACATGCGCTGTTAGTGCTGGCCCCGGTTACGCCATTGCCGGCCACTCCTGCGCAAAGTACGTTGACATCTTTCGTCGGATCGTAGCTGCATTGCATTGGATTGAGCAGATATCCGAGGCCCACCGTATCGCATGACTTGACGGCCGCGCCACTAACGAAAGCGAGTTTCGCCGCCGCGATAGGCGCCCCAAGCGACTGCTGCATTGCGATCTGCGGATAGAGTTCGGCGGTGATGAACTTGCTCCAGTTGAAAGCTGGCGACCCCGCGAGAATGCCGTCGAAATCCGTCGGGTACTTCTGCGCGATCTTGAACCCCTGCCGTCCTCCGGTGGAAAAGCCGTCCCAATAGGCATAGGTCTGTGGGCGACCGTAATAGGCTTTGACCAGCGCTTTGGTCTTCACCGCCATTTCGTGCATGCTCCGCTCCGCGAAGTCCTGCCACAGAACCGTGTTGATCGTGCCGTCCGGGTTCATGGCGAACGATCCGTTGTTCAAAATGACGTGGCCGTGATCGGACGCGCTAACGACATACCCTTTATTCACCGCCGCCAGATACAGAGACTTCGTTGCGACCTGAGTCGGATCGGAATCCGCGCCGCCCGCCCAACCGCCGCTGCCCGTCGCCCGGACGATGTTGTTCCATGCGGAAGCCGCCGGCAGCCAGACCTCGATGCCAATTCCTGCGGAAGTAGACGGCGCACCAGCCGCTCCAGGATTGCCCGGTCCGACGACGAGCTTCACGAGGCACACGTCGGTCGCTGCGACGGCCGGAGCCGGTGATGCGGGCGTGTTAGCGAGCGCATAAGGCGCGCCGGCCTTGAACTGTTTGACAAAAACAACCGTTGTGTTCGCGTCCGGTTTAAAAGCGGTTTTCATGCTGTCGTCACAGCTTAGTAGTACAGATTGCTGTGCTGATGGCGAAATGTCGTCATGACCGCCACAGCCGGAAATACACAAAGCCAGCAAGCTGCCTAGCAGCAAACAAAGGACGGACCACACGCTCCTTTGTCCGGTTTCGCTCCCATGTACCATTTCTCAGTTCTCCTATGTTATGCGTTGTCAGACGACAACCAGAATCGGAAAGAGACGGTTTTTATTCGGTATCCAAAACAGGAGCTGGCAAAAAGTACCGGCCGGTCGGGAAATAAAGGTTTGGCGGGAACAGATCTGCGAGCAGCGCGATGATTTATGCATCGTTGACTGTCGGGGCTCTCGGCGATGCACATTCGCGAATGTGCATCATAGTGCAACCGGCGTTCGCGCGACAAGCAGTTGGCTGCATTAAATCGCTAGCGGTTTACCCCACGGTCGGATACGACAAGCGAGGCGCTTGACGTGCGTCTGAGGCGCGTACCGTTCGACGCGGGTTGCCTTCATCAGGCAACCCGGTCGTGCGATGTCGTGTGTGCGGCCTCTTCAGGACGCCAGTTCCCTACTCCGCGGCACATGCGTCCAGTCGGAGGCGCAACGCCTAGATACTCTCCGTCCCACTCGCGAGTTGTTGTGCTTGTCCGTTTCGCGTGAGCAACAGCAATGTCGCCACACTGATGAGCGTCAGGATAGCGAGCGGCATGAGTGCCAGCGCATAACTGCCCGTCGCGGCTTTGACCCAGCCATAGACATTCACCATCAGACCGCCACCAAGGAGGTTCGCGATAGCGTTGACCGTTGCCAAACCGGCAGCGATCGCACTGTTCGACAACATGCTGGTAGCAAGAGCCCAGAACGGCCCCTTGAACGAATACGCGCCGACGAGCACCGCGCAAAGCATGCAGACGGTCGGCACCAGCGCTGCGCTGAGCGATGTACCGAACAGGCCCAAACCGATCAGCAGCATCGGCACAACGGTATGCCAGCGGCGCTCCCCGATCCGATCCGAACGACGTCCCCAATAAACCATCATGACGCACGATGCCGCGTAGGGAATCGAATTCAGCAAGCCGGTTTGCATGACCGTCAGACCGAACGATTTGAGCAGTTGCGGTTGCCAGACCGAAAGCGTGCTGCCCGCAGCCGATGCACACGTATCGACGAGCGCGAGACACAGCACATAACGATTGCGGAACAGCTTCGTCAGCGGCATGGACCGCACTTTCTTCGGCGCCTTGTGTTCATTGGCGAGTTCGGTCGAGAGCCACTTCCGCTCGTCGTCCGTGAGCCAGCGCGCGCTGTCCGGTTTGTTCGTCAGCAGGAACAGACACGCAATGCCCAGCAGAACCGTGGGAATGCCTTCGAGAAGGAACAGCCAGTGCCAGCCGCGCAGCCCGGCGATGCCGTCCATGCGAAGCAGCAGCGCCGAGATCGGCGAGCCGATGAAGCTCGCGGCGGGAATAGCGACCATGAACGTCGCGACAATACGCGCGCGATATGAAGCCGGAATCCAGTACGAGAGATACAACAGGACGCCCGGAAAGAACCCAGCTTCGGCCGCGCCCAGAAGGAACCTGAGGATATAGAAGCTCACGGCGTTGTGCACCAGCGCCGTCGCCGCGGACACAATGCCCCACGTGATCATGATGCGCGCGATCCAGACACGCGCACCGTACTTTTCCAGCGCGAGGTTGCTCGGCACTTCACAAAAGAAGTAGGAAATGAAGAACAGGCTGCTGCCGAATCCAAATGCTTTCGCCGACATGCCCAGATCATGATTCATCTGAAGCGAAGCCATGCCCACGTTGCCCCGGTCGATGAACGCAAGCAGATAGCAGATCATCAGAAAAGGGACGAGTCGCCACACGACCTTTCGTACGGTTCGGCTTTCGAGTGCCGAGGTGTCGGTAACGCCAGTAGATTGCATTGTTAGTCTCCCATTTATTGCGCGCCGTAGCGCTGTTTCTTGAATCGTTGCCAGACGACAATGGACGCGACGCCTGCGGCCAGCACAACGGCCATCGCCGCGAATGTGTCACGCACGCCGAGCGCCTCCGAGGCGGTTCCAACGAGCAGATAGCCGAAGGGCATCGTGCCGTTGTAGGCCATCCCGTACATTCCGACGAGCCCGCCCCGTACATCCTCGGGACACTGCCGCTGGATGGTTGCGTTCGTCGATGTCGCTGCGAAAGTGAGGCTGAAGCCCAACGCATAAAACGCCGGTATCGACGCCGCCGCGGTCGTGGTGCTGGCCAATACAGCAAGAGCGGCGACGGCGGCCCACGGCGCCCACGCGATGAACCGGCCGGATGCCCGTGGCCCAAGCGCCGACGATAGAAGTATTGCCGCACTCAACGAGCCCGCGCCGGCGCATCCGAAGAACACCCCCGTGAATCGCGCGGCATCGTGAAAGCCGTGATCCGCGAGCAGAGGCACCAGCGTCTGATAGCTGCCCGCGAACAATCCGATACACGCGAGAATCGGCAGATAGCGCGCGGAGAACGCATCGGACAGGACATATCCGACCGCGTCCCGCAGGCTGCTGTCCGAGCGGGACGGCCTCTCGTCCGAGGCGGTCCGTATCGAGTGCACGCATGTCGCCATGAAGCAGAGCGCGAGCGCGTAAATCACGAATGACGTCCGCGGCCCGAGCGTCGGATAGACAAACCCGGCGATGGTCGGGCCCACCATTCGGCCCACGTTGTAGACCATCGTGTTCATCGCGACCGCGTTCGACGTCAGGCTCGCATCTTCCAGACTGGTCAGGAGCAGAACCTGTCGCGCCGGCGTCTCGATCGCACTTGAAACGCCGATGGCAAGCGCATGGGCGAGTATCAGGTTCACGCTCAACACACCCAGTAGCGACAGCGTGAAGAGACTGCCGGTCAGCAACAGCGATGTCATCAGCACGCACAGCGTCGCGCGTTTTGCATTGGCGGAACGGATGCGCGAGCCCGCAATCGGCGCCACGATCAACTGGGGGCCGTAGAGCAGGAAGTTGAGCAGCGCAAGAATCGCTGCCGAGCCCGACAGATGATAGATGAGCAGATTCAGCGTCACGTTCTGCGTCCAGCTTCCCAGAACTGACGCAACCTGGCCGCCCAGATAGCGCCGCAGCGACGCCTCCGCCAGTGCGGGAAAGAGCTGGCTAAGGATGCCTCGTGGCGGGCTTGCCGTCGTCACGAGAGCGCCTTCCCGCGTGTTTCCGGCGCGAAGTACACCACGATTGCGGCAGCCACGAAAGCGACAATGGTGGTCGACAGTCCGAGCACGAATCCGCCCGACGTCGATGCCAGTGCGCCAATGATCAAGGGTGCGATAAATCCGCCGAGCCGTCCGCCGTTGTAGGCGAGGCCCATCAAAAAGCCGCGCGACGCGGTGTTGCCGATGATCTCCGCGAGGAACGGCCCCGATCCTGCGAAGATTCCGTTGACGCTGAAGCCGGTCAAGAATATCGCGACCATCAGCACCAATGGGTTCGCCGACGCGATATACACACCGACCGCGCACGCGCCGACGAGGAGGTAAGCCATAAACATCGGCCGACGTCCGAGGCGGTCAACCCATGCGGAGAACAGCAGGAATCCCGTGATGGCGCCGAACTGAAGCGAGAAGACGAACTTGAGACTATGCACAAAATCGAGGTGCTTCACCGCGATCAGAAACGTGGGCGTCCAAGTAAAAACGCCCCAATAAAGGTACTGCAGAAAAAAAATAAACGTGAAGGCGGTCAGGAGACCTCGTACGTTGAGCTTCTCGCTGCCCTTCGCATGCAGGTTCGCCGGCTGGGATTTCGCGCGCTTATGCTCGAGCCAGATCGGCGACTCAGGCGTCTTGCGCGCGACAAAGAACAGAATGAAAAACGGCAGCGCGCCAATCAGGAAAAGCAGGCGCCAGCCGTTGCCTGCGAGCCCGCCGTTCGTGGCGCTGACAATGCCCGAAATCGTGATTGCGAGGATTGCGCCGATGGGCAAACCCATCTGCATGAGCGCACCGCCCTTTCCGCGCCGGCTCGCGTGCCACGTTTCCGCGATCAGAGCCGCCCCCGCCGTCCACGTTCCGCCCATGCCCAACGCGCCGAAGAAACGGAAGCTCGCAAACCAGTGGTCGTTCGGCGCGAAAGCGAGCAGACCGGAAAACAGCGAGTAGATGCCGATGCACAGCAACGCCGTCCGGACACGTCCGAGCCGGTCCGACACGTAACCGAACAGAATGCCGCCGACAATCTGGCCAGCCGCCGTGATGCTCGTGAAGACGCCGAGTTGCGCCTTGCTCAGACCGAACTGAAGCGCGAGCGTGGGAAGCAGGAGCGAAAGCAGAAAGGAATCGTAGCTCTCGAAGGTCCAGCCCAACCCCGCAAGCGACAGCGAGCGCCACTCCATCGCGGTGATGTTCCTGTAGCCTCGCCCACTGGCGGCGGCATTGGCATCGACCTTCGGCTCGGTCGCCGGAAAACTCGTGCTCGACTTCATGCTGTGTCTCCTTGAATCTGCAGGCGATAGGTCGATGCCGCGGTGTCGCTGAACAGTGACGCCTTTTCATCCGCGGACATGGCGCTCGCCAGTCTCTTGAAGGCGTTCCAGAGGACGCCATAGCTGAACATTCCCTTGTCCACGGGAAAGTTGCTCTCGAACATGCAGCGCGTGACGCCGAAGAGTTCGACGCACGTTTCGAAACAGGGCCTCCAGGCTGCGGCGAGATCTTCCGACGACGGCGGAAGTGCCGCTGCGGCAAACTCGGAGCCGAATACCTTCATCCCCGCGCCGCCCAGCTTCATCCGCGTGTTGGGCAGGCTGGCGAGGCGCTCCAGCGAGCGCCTCCATGACCCGCGAACCTGCGCGCCTTCATTGGCATACGGTCCAACGCCCAGCGGGCCGCCGAAGTGATCGATGACAATCGTGACGTCGGGCGCGTGCATCGCAAGCTCGTATAGCTCATCGAGTTGCGTGTGGTACACCCACGCATCGAGCGTCAGGCCGTGGCGCGCGAGGGTTCGCACTCCCTGGCGGAACGCGTCGCTTCGCATCAGGTCGCGCGGTGGCGCGACCGGACTTGAAACGACATCTGGACTTTCATGCCACGCGAGCGGGTTGCGGATTCCCCGCAACCGTCCGGCTGAAACCTGGACCATGGCGTCGAGCACGGCGTCCAGCTTTTTGCCCAGCGTCAGATCGGCGCCGCCGACGATCGCCTCGCAGCATCTGGCCGGACCATACGCCCCACTCGCGAACATCGCGGCGATGCCGTTGGCGAACTCCACTTCGCCAACGGGCTTCATCGCCTCCGGGCCGTCCTGTCGCAGCATCGAGCGACACTGGACATAGACGGTCGATACGATCCGATGTCCGCCGCCGACGTCCTTGCCGAACTCCTCAGCCAGATAACGTCCTGTCTGACGATCCCAAAGATGATGGTGTGCATCGACGATGGGCAGTTCGGGTTCGAGAACGGGCTCCTCGCGCAACGCGAGCCAGTCTTCCCGGATCGGCAAATGGGGCGCATGGACGATCTGCATGGCTCTTTCCGCTTAGAACTTCTGGCGCATGCCGACGGTGAAACCCGTCTGGTTATAGCCCGGCGCGACCGTGCCGTAACCGTTCACGCCCAGTGCCGACTTATCCTTGTTGTGGGCATAGGCTGCCGTTGCATAAAGGTCGGTCCGCTTCGACAGGAAGTAGTCGGCGCAGAGCACCGCCATCCACGGATCGGCGCCCGTCGAATGGACGTCCTGGTAATAGCCCGTCGCGGTGAGTTGAAAGGCCGGCGTGATCTGATACTGCGCACCGAGCCAGTACATGCTGGCGGTAGTGGCCTGCGAGCCGTTCGCGACGGCAATGGGATTGACCGGCAGGAAAGCATTGGAAGCACGCAGGAAGCGATAACCGGCGAATCCTTTAACCGGCCCGAACACATAGCTTGCAGCAGCCATCGCGCGACGTTCCGTGCTCGTGTTGCTCGCGACCGTGTTGCTGTTGCGTTGCTCGTAAACCGCGGTCGCGGCAAACGGGCCCGTTGCGTAAGTCAGCGCACCGCTGAAGAACCGGCCGGTGAGTTCCGCGCCCGGCACTTCACTGCCGTAGCCCGCGTCGTAACGCGTGCTGTACATGGCCTGCGCCGTCACCGGACCCAATTTGCCGGTGTATTTGATCGAGCTGTCGATGCGCGCAGCGAGCGCGTAGTCGAGCGATAGCGCCGAGTATCGCGACGCCACACCCATCGGATCGAATACGACCGCCTGATCGTAGATCAGTGCGTTTTGCCGGCCAAAAGTCAATTGCTGCCCTCGTGCGGAAAGGCCCACCCACGCCTGCCGCCCAAACAGCCGGGAGGTCGTGGACGCGTTGCTGCCCAGGCCCTTCGTGGACTGCGCCATGGTGCCGTCGTTCAGATTGAAACCGCTTTCGACCTGAAACAGCGCTTTCAGACCGCCGCCCAGATCCTCGACGCCCTTCAGGCCCCAGCGCGAGCCCGAAAGATTACCGGACACCATGCGCGTTTGAGCGCCGCCCGACGCGGTGTTGTTGATGTGCTCGACGCCGATATCGGCGATGCCATACAGCGTGACGCTGCTCTGTGCATTCGCCGTCTCCGAAATCAGCGCGAGGCTTGCGGCCGCGATCGCCCCAAGCATGAAAATCGCATTCGAGTTGGTTTTATTGCGGACTTTCCTTGACAACATGTAGTCTCCAAACAGTGAGTTATGGGTTGGGGTGAACTCAGTGGCAGTTAGCGGCCGGACGTTGCTTCGCCCGCGTCGGCGCCGGGGTCGCCCAGCCATGCGATCGTCAATGCGCCTAGAAGCATGACGGCCGACACGGCGAGCAGCGGCGCAGTGAAGCCGCCGGACATCTGCTTGAGCGCGCCGATCATCGACGGGCCCACGAAGCCGCCGAGATTGCCGATCGAAACGATCAGCGCGAGGCCGCCCGCAGCGGCGCGTCCGGTGAGGAAGCCGGAGGGAATGGCCCAATAGGTCGCCTGAAACGCGAGAATGCCGCTCACGGTGACGCAAAGCGCCATCAGCTTGAAAAGCGGGACGTCGATGAACGCGCTGATACAGAGCGCCAAGGCCGCGATCGCCAAAGCACCGGCAACATACGGAATGCAGTTGCGCGAGCGGCTCGCGAGGCGCGCCCACAAGAGCATGACCACGGCCCCGATCGCATAGGGAATCGCGGTCAGCCAGCCGACCACGGCGTGCTCCACACCGAACTGCTTGATGATTTGCGGCATCCAGAGTCCGACGCCAAGCGAGCCGACAATGCCGCAAAAGTTGATGAACGCCAGCACGAACACACGCCAGTTGGTCAGCGCGTCGCGCAGATTCCTGCCGTGCTTCGCGCCGATGTCGCCCTGTTCGAGTTCGAGGCGTCGCGCGAGTGTCGCCTTCTCTTCGGCGGTCAGCCAGCGCGCTTTTTCCGGGCGGTCGGCGAGAGAGAACAGACACACGATACCGAGCAGAACGGCAGGCAAGCCTTCGATGAGCAGCAGCCACTGCCAGCTGCGCAGACCATGCAGACCGCCGAGTTGCAGCAGCGCGCCGGAGATCGGCGAGCCGATCATGTTCGCGACGGGAATGCCGACGAGGAACGCGGCCGTCACCTTCGCCCGCCATTTGCCGGGAAACCAGTGTGTGAAATAGAGGTAGATGCCGGGAGTAAAGCCGGCCTCCGCGAGTCCGAGAAGAAAGCGCGCGGCCGCAAAGCTCTTTGGGCCCACCACGAACGCGGTCGCCATCGACAACAGGCCCCACGTGATCATGATGCGCGCGATCCAGATGCGCGCGCCCACCTTCTGCATGATGAGATTGCTCGGGATTTCAAAAAGGAAATACCCGATGAAGAAGAGACCCGCGCCCACGCCGAACTGCGAGGCTGTCAGTCCGAGGTCCCTGTTCATGGTCAGCGCGGCAAAGCCGACGTTGGTTCTGTCGAGATAGCTGACGACATAACACAGGAAGATAAACGGCAAGATCCGCCGGAACGCCTTGGCCAGCGTTCGCTCGCTGGCTGCATACTCTTCGCCGGCGAGGCGTGGGCGGGACTGCGCCTGATTCTCGCTTGCAGCGAGCGGGGTGTTTGCCGTTGGCGAAATATTCATGCTTGCTCCTCCATCGCACTTCGTCTGGCGCGATGTGTTGGTATAAGTGCCGCAGCCGCTGAGCCGACCAGCCTGCTCAGCGGCCGGAGGGATTCAATTCGCTTGCTTTGCCTGATGAGGCAGCGAGCCCGCAATGGCCATCTCGACTTTCAGGACCGTTCCGTTCGTCGACTCCGTCATGAAGAGCGTCTTCATGTCCCGTCCGCCGAAGCAGATATTGGTGACCGAGGTGCCTTCCGGTCCCATCAGAATTTCCACGGGCTCGGCGCGGCGATTCAGCACCCATACGCGGCCGAGACCCGGATTCGCCACGAAAATGCGGCCGTCTACATCGACCGTCAGCCCGTCAGGACCGCTCGGTCCGTACGAGGTAAAGAACTGCCCGACCTTGCTCACCGAACCGTCTGCCTGCAACGGCACGCGCCACACGCAATTTCCACGCGTCATCCCGACAAACAGCACGTTCTCGTCGGGCGACAGTACGAGGCCGTTCGGGCTCGGGCAGTTGCCGAGCAGCATGTCGAGCTTGCCATCGACGGAAAGCCGGTACACGCGCCCCGTGGGATCGTGCAGGCCCGTCTGCCCCTGGTCGGTGAAATAGAGGTTCCCGCGAGAATCGAACGTGAGGTCGTTCACGCCCCGGAAGCGCTCGGAGTTGCGGCGCTCGAGATACGGCCTGACTTCGCCGCGCTCGATGTCGAGCAACATCAGGCCATTACGGTAATCGGTGATGAGCAGATGGGACTCGTCAAAGCGTTTCATCCCATTCGGCTCGCCGTCGTACTGCGCGACAAGATCCCACTCGCCCGACTGCGAGATGCGGAAGATGCGTCCGTGCGGGATGTCGGTCACGAACAGATAGCCGTCCGGGTCCCAGACAGGTCCTTCGAGGAACGAATCCGTCGGCAAGCCGCCGCGATTCGCGCGCGCCCAATCGGTCTGGACATCGGGCTTGCGAAATTTTTCCGGCATGCGCGTGAAGACTTCGGCTGTGCGCATTTCGGGCGAGATGAGATAGAACATGCTGGACCTTCTTGCAGACTTCAGACTGCGTTGCGGGCGTTTTCTTCGAGCACGGCCAGCACATTGCCGGCGGCGCCCTTGCCCATGTTCACGTAAGCGGCGTCGCTCACGCCGCCGATATGCGGCGACAGGATCACATTCGGGATCTGCTGGAATGGATGCGGCGTCGCCATCGGCTCGACGCCGAAACTGTCGAGACCCGCCGAGCGGAGCTGGCCGCTCGCGAGCGCCCCGGCCAGCGCTTCTTCGTCGATGAGTCCGCCACGCGCCGTGTTGACGAGAATCGCGCCGCGCTTCAAGCGTGCGAGCGTATCGCGGTTCAGCATCTGGCGGTTCTCAGCCGTCAAAGGACAATGCAGCGAGACGATGTCGGATTCGCCATACAGCTCGTCGAGCGACACGAGCTTCACGCCCGCGGGCGCTTCCTTCGCGTATGGATCAAAGGCGACGACGTTCATGCCGAAACTGACGCCGATCGCGGCCACGCGCCGGCCGATCGCGCCGAGTCCGACCAGACCGAGCGTGCGGCCCTCAAGCTCGATGGACTTGTGCGTGGATTTGTCCCAATGGCCTTCGCGCATGCGCGCGTCGAGTTGCGGGACCGACTTGGCGCACGCGAGAATCAAGGCCCACGCATGCTCCGCCACCGCTGCGGCGTTCGCGCCGACAGCCGCCCGCACGGCGATGCCGCGCTCGGCCGCGGCCGCCTGATCGATCACGTCGATGCCGCTGCCGTGCTTCGAAATCACCTGGAGATTTTCGGCCGCATCCATCATCCGGGCATTGACCTTGCCATACCGAACGATGATGGCCACCGGCTTGTGTGCGGCACATAGCGCGACGACGTCGTCTTCGGTGGGCTGCTTGCCCGCGAAGATGACGTCGAACTGCGTCAGCATGTCGAGCGCTTGCGGCGCGAGATCGGCGGCCGTCACGAGAACGGCGTGTTTGTGCGAACCGGTCTGCATCACAGCGCCTCGCCTTCGGCCAGCATGCCTACTGCGCGCAGTTCCTTCTCGACCCAGCCCGGCCGTACATCGCCCTTGTGGATCGCCGCGATGCGCGCCGTCTCGCCGTCCAGCTTCTTCTGCGCGAGATCGACGATATGCGCGACGTCCTTGCGCGGAATCACGACGACGCCGTCCGCGTCGCCGACCACGAGGTCGCCGGGATTGACCGCCGTGCCGCCAATCGAGATCGGCGCATTGACGAGTCCCGCGACGCTTTTGGTCGGGCCGCACGGGTTGAGGCCGGCCGAGAAGATCGGATAGTCGCCGTTGGCCAGTTCGTGGGCGTCGCGCACGGCCCCGTCGATGATGATGCCCGCGATGCCGCTCGCTTTGGCCTGAGTCGCCATGATCTCGCCGAGCAAGGCGCACGAGATGTCGCCCTTGCCGTCGACAACGATCACGTCGCCCGGCTTCGCGATGGCGAGTGCGGCGTGGATGGCGAGGTTGTCGCCCGGGCGAACTTCGACGGTAATGGCCGGGCCCGCGACTTTCATCTTCGGCGACAACGGCTGCACGCGACCATGCACGGTCCCGCGCCGGCCTGCGACGTCGGCGAGGATGGCTGCCTGATAACAGGCGGCCGCCGCGACCAGTTCGGGCGACACGCGTTCGATGTTGCGATTGATGGGGGAAGTACCTGCAGACGTCGTGCTCATGAATTTCACCTCGGCTCTAATGTTTTACTGTGTACAACTGTGGTGTACAGCGTGAAAACACTATAGCGACGCTACGCTGGCGATGACACTAGCGTTAACCCTTTTACACAGTAAACCATCGTTTTACTGTGTACAATCCCCCTATCCACGATGGGAGTTCAAGATGGGAAACGACGGAGTAGTCGCTGTAGAGAAAGCGCTTTCGCTGCTGGATTGCTTCAGGCCGGGCGCCGAATCGCAGTCGCTCGCGATGCTCGCCCAGGCGTCCGGAATGCACAAGACCACGGTCTATCGGCTCATGAACTCACTGGAGCGAATGGGTTATGTCGTGCGCTCGCAGGGTGGCGCTTATTCGCTCGGGCATCGCGTGCTGTATCTGGGCAAGCTGTACGAGCAGTCATTTCATCTGTCGTCGGTGGTCGAGCCCGCACTGCACGCGCTGGCTACGCTGACGAAGGAAAGCGCATCGTACTACGTTCACGACAACGGTCAGCGGCTCTGCCTTTTCCGTGCCGAACCGTCAGAAGGCCTGCGGGAGACGCGGCTCGCCGGAACTTCCTTTCCACTCGACGACACAGCCATCGGACAGGTCATCCGTTTCTGGGGACTGGGCGAACCGATCTATGACAAACCGCCCGCGCTGCCGCTCTTCACTGCGGGCGCGCGCGATGTTCACACCGCGGCGTTCGCGATACCCATCTTCGGCGCGGGCGACAAGTTCATGGCGGCGCTCACGCTGTCGGGCCCCGCGTCGCGCCTCAGTCCGGCACACGTGACGGGTGAACTCAATCGTGTGCAACTGGACGCGGCTGCCGACCTTTCGCGAAAGCTGGGCGCGAGCGCGGCGTTCTGCGAGAAATTCTACGGCGCGTGACCTGGATGAGAGCGCGCGGAACTGGCGGAGACCGATGCCTTCGGGATTCGCCAGGCCGTGACATGGTTGCGCGCGCCACGCTCTCCGCTCTCTGCCTGGCGGCGTCCGCCCTCCGACGCGAGTCCGACGAATTGGCCGCGATCCGCAGCAACACGCTTCAGCTTCCTGATACGGCGAGGTGCGAATTCGCCGATCTCCGGTTCAGAAGGTCTCCCACGTTTCGTCGGCGGCGACTGCCGGCGCCGCGACCCGGCTTGGGCTTGGGCTTGGGACTGAGAGTGCAGCGCCCGCGCGAGCCGGCGCGCGATCCGTTGGTGTGATTGCGCGAAGCTTGGCCGCCGCCACCGCCGCCGACTTTTTCGGCTCCCCACGTGCGTTGCCCTGCGGCCGAATAGCGGCTGGCATCGAGGAAGCCTGATCGGTCAGCTTGAAGACGGACACCGCTTCCTTGAGGCTCAGCGCCTGGGTTTCGAGCGACTGCGCGGCGGCCGCAGCCTGTTCGACGAGCGCCGCGTTCTGCTGGGTCACTTCGTCCATCTGCGAAACCGCCTGATGGACCTGATCGATTCCCCGGCTCTGCTCGTCCGACGCGGCCGCAATCTCGCCGACGATATCCGATACCTGCTTGATGGACTGCTTGAGGTCGCTCATCGTCTCGCCGACTTCCGTCGCCTGCTTCGCACTGTCCTGAATCAGGGACACCGACGACGCGATGAGTTCGTTGATTTCCTTCGCGGCAGCCGCCGACCGCTGCGCAAGACTCCGGACTTCGCTCGCGACGACCGCAAAACCGCGTCCCTGATCGCCGGCGCGCGCGGCTTCGACAGCCGCGTTCAGCGCGAGAATATTCGTCTGGAAAGCAATGCCTTCGATCGTGCCGGTGATCTGCGAGATCTGTTCGGAGCTTTCACTGACTCGGCCGATCGACCGGACCATGTCTTGCACCGCTTCGTTGCCGGAATCGGTTTTTTCCGTCGCGCGGATGGCGAGCGAGTTGGCTTGCCGCGCATTGTCGCTGTTCTGCCTCACCGTCTGCGTCAATTGCGTCATGCTGGATGCGGTTTCTTCGAGCGACGCTGCCTGTTCTTCCGTGCGTGCCGATAGATCGGCGTTGCCGCTCGCGATCTCGCGCGACGTCGTGACGAGGTGGTCCGACCCGACCCGAACTGAGCCGACAATGCGAGCGAGATTCGCGTTCATGCCCTTCAACGCGCTCATCACCTGCCCCGGTTCGTCGTGCGCCTGTGCGTCGATGACGCAGGTCAGATCGCCCGCACCGACCGCCTCGGACACGCGGACCGCATCGCGCAGCGGCTTGACGATCGAGCGCGTGACAAGCCACGCGAATCCCGATCCCGCCAGCAACGCGAACACGCCGGAGGCGAAAAGCCACACCAGGCTGCTCTCATAGACACTCGTGACGCGACTGTCCGCCTGCTGCATCTGCGATTCCGTATAGCTCACGAAATCCGCCAGCGCGCTTAGATAGACACCTTGTAGTTTGTAGTCGGGTCCATACAGTGCCTGCGTCGCTTCGGGCTTCTTGCCTTGCATCGCCAACTCGATCACCGCGTCCGTGTAGCGGCCATAATCGGCCCGCGCGGCAACCAGTTTGCCAAGGCGCGTCCGTGCTTCGTCACTGTCGGCCAGCGTCTTCAATCGATCCAGCAGATCCGCGGTGCTGCTGGAGTTCTTGTCGAACACAGCCTTGTCGGCCGCGATCTCGTTCTGTTCGGTCTTCAGGATGAGGTTGCGAACGAGGCGCGCGTTGTCCTCGACGAGAAACGCGGCGCGATTCGCGGCGGCGGCTTGCGGATAAACGTGACTGATCGCCCGATCCGAGCTTTCACGCTCGGCTTTCAATCCGGCGAAACCGGTCGCGATCGCGATGGCGGTGAAGATGAGAACGGCCCCGAATCCGACGGCGAGGCGCGGACCAATCCTGAGTGCGGACAAATTCATGTGTTATGAGGACCCGATTAGAGATGATCGATTCGACCTGAATCGGAAGCCGCGCAAAGAATTCACGCCTTGCGTGGGCAAGTTCATCTTCATCTCTGTGAGGGACGGTTGATGGGCCAGTGCTTCACGCAGACGCATTGGCCAGATCCCCGGGCAGGTCGCCTTACATTCAGGTATACGGCACGGCCGGGCGGCGCTAAAGGGTTGCGCCGATAATTTCGCGTGGGCCGGTGCCGTGGTCGCGGGTCACGCGAGGCGCAAACGCCGCACGCCGGCCGCCGGCCGCCGCGCCTGACACCCGTAACAGGCGTAATACGCGTAACACCCGTAATACGCGCGGATGGCGTGCCACGCCGGCCTTGAATTCGGCGATGCCCTATGCGGCGATCACCTTGCCGGGATTCAGAAGATTGTACGGATCGAGTGCGAGCTTGATCGCCTTCATGGCGGCGAGTTCGGCGGGCGAACGCGACAGCGGGAGCACCTTCAGCTTCTCCTCGCCGATGCCGTGTTCGGCCGACACGGACCCGCTCATCTCCGCGGTCAGTTCATAAACGACCCGCTGAACTTCGCCGATGGTCTCTGCCGTCCAGCCCGGCTCCTGCACCACCACGTGCAGGTTGCCGTCGCCGAGATGGCCATAGACGAGAATGGTCGCCTGCGGCCAGCGCGCGCGCAGCCGCTCGTCGCAACGCTGGGCCGCCTCACCCGCTTGCGCGACCGCGAAGCTGATGTCGAACGAGATGCGTCCAGGGATCAGGCGGGGATATTCGCCGGGTGCGTCGCGAATCGCCCAGAATGCCGCCGCGTCAGACTCCGACTGCGCGATCGCGGCATCGGCGATCACGCCTGCCTCCAGCATGTCGGCGAGAAATTCCTCGAAAGCGGCCGCCTGGCGCTCAGGGTCGGCGCCGCAACTCTCCAGCAGCACGTAATAAGCGTGATCGCCTGCAAGCGGCACGCGCAGTTCGGGCATGCGCGCCCGGATGAAGTTGCAGTAGCTCGGCCACATCACCTCGAACGCGGACACGCCAGCCGGCAGGCGCTCCTGCGCGCGGCCGAGCAGCGTGGTGACCGCCTCGTAGCCGGGCATGCCGCACCACGCGGTCGATACCGCGCGCGGTTTGGCCCGCAGGCGCAACACCGCGCGGGTGATGACCGCCAAGGTGCCCTCGCTGCCCGCCAGCAGGTTGCGCAGATCGTAGCCGGTGTTGTTCTTGATCATCTTGCGCTCGCCGCCGATAACGCTGCCGTCCGCGAGCACCGCTTCGACGTCGAGCACCTGATCGCGCATCATGCCGTAGCGGATCACGCGGTTACCGCCCGCATTCGTCGAGATATTGCCGCCGATCGTGCAACTGCCGCGCGCGCCGAGATCGAGTGCGAACATGAAGCCGGCCTGGTCGGCTGCTTCCTGCACGACCTGCAACGGCGTGCCGGCGAGCACGGTCATCGTCGCGCTGACGGGATCGATCTCGACCACGCCGTTCATGCGCTCCAGACTCAGCGCTATCTCATCGTTCAGCACGCAGGCGCCGCCCGCGTGTCCGGTCATCCCGCCTTGGGTGACGACCGGCTGCCGGTGTTGATGACAGATCCGCAGCGCGGTGGCGACCTCGTCGGTCGTGCGCGGCCGGACGAGCGCCACGGGTTGAACCGCGGGCGTGCCGCTCCAGTCGGCGACCTGGCGGCTGCCGAACTCGGGCGGCGCGCTCACGACATCCGCGCCAAGCGCCTCGCGCAGCGCGGCAATCGCCGCATCGCTGCGCGTCGTTCCAGCATGGTTTCGCTGCATCGAACTTCTCCTTATGACACGGCGGACACAGGACCGCGCGCTGTCTGTGCCGGCGGACGCGATAGCGGGACGCCCTGTCCCAACCAGCGCAGATAGCTGCGATCCAGCGCGGAAATATCGCTACAGCCGAGCAGACCCAGTGTCCGGTCGACTTCGGTTTTCAGAATCTGAATGGCGCGCTCGGCGCCCGGCTGGCCGCCGGCGCTCAGACCGTAGGTCGTCGCGCGGCCGAGCAGTACGGCGTCGGCGCCAAGGGCCACGGCCTTCAGGATGTCCGAACCACGGCGGAATCCGCCGTCGAGCATCACGCTGAGTTTGCCGCCGGCTTCGTCGACGACTTCCGGCAGCACATCCATTGCGGACACCGCGCCGTCGAGCTGGCGGCCGCCGTGGTTCGACAGCACGATGCCGTCGACGCCCACCTCGGCTGCACGCAGCGCATCCGCCGCGCCGAGCACACCCTTGACGATCAGCTTGTGCGGCCACAGGTCGCGCAGCCAGCGAATATCGTCCCACGACAGCGACGGGTCCAACTGCTGTCCCAACGTAATCGTGGCGCCCTTCACGCTGTTTTGCCCTGGCGGCAGCAGATCGCCCAGGTTGGCGAAGCGCGGCATCCCGCCCGGCCACAGCACGTTGGCCATCCAGCCGGGATGGCGCAGCACGTCGAACTTGTTGCGCCAGTCGAGCGTCAACGGTTTGATGTAGTTGCGCAGATCCCATTCGCGCTTGCCGAACACGGCGCTGTCCGTGGTGACGACCAGCGCTTCGATGCCGGCCGCCCTCGCGCGCTGCGCGAGTTTGGCGAGAAATTCGCGCGTGCGGTACATGTAGACCTGCATCCATACGCGGCCGCCCGCTCGGCGCACGACGTCCTCCAGCGCGATGGTCGACACGTTGCTGAGCACGAACGGAATGCCGGCCGCTGCCGCGGCGCTGGCCAGCTTGACATCGCCCTCGCGAAACATCAGTCCGCTGTAGCCGGTCGGGCCGATCATGAACGGCGACGCGATGCGCTCGCCCAGCAACATCCTGCTCTGGTTGCGCTGCTCGACATTCACCAGCGTGCGCGGCAGAAAAGCGATTTCGCTGAAGACGTCACGATTGCGGCGCAGCGTCGTCTCGTCTTCGGAGCCGCCTTCAATGTACTCAAAACAGAAATTCGGCAGACGCCTGCGCGCCATCGCGCGCAGATCGTCGACACTGTGCGCGCGGTTCACGTCGCGGCCTGAATAAAGGCGGCGTTTCAATTCAACTCTCCTGGCTGATCTATTCGTCTATCCGGTGTGCATGCTGCCATGCGCCGGCTTCGATCCGCGAACGCCACGCGCGTTCAGGCTCGCCGCAAGCCGGCGCCGTGTCCTGCCTCAGGTCACCACGCCGACCTGCCAGGGCACGAATTCGCTCTGTCCATAACCGTGCAGTTCGCTCTTCGAGCGCGTGCCGGATGCGCAATCGAGCATCATCTGGAAAATCGCTTCGCCGAGTTGATCGATGCTGGCCGTGCCGTCGACGACGCCTCCGCAATTCAGGTCGATGTCGTCTGCCTGGCGCTCCCACAACGCGGTGTTGGTCGCGAGCTTGAGCGACGGCGACGGCGAGCAGCCGTAAGCGGAGCCGCGCCCGGTCGTGAAGCAGATCAGATTGGCGCCTGAAGCGACCTGCCCGGTTGCCGACACCGGGTCATAGCCCGGCGAGTCCATGAACACGAAACCTTTTGCATGGACAGGCTGCGCGTATTCGTAGACTTCCACCAGATTCGTCGTGCCGCCCTTCGCCACTGCGCCGAGCGACTTTTCGAGGATGGTCGTCAAGCCGCCCGCCTTGTTGCCCGCCGATGGGTTGTTATCGAGCGCGCCGCCGTTGCGCGCGCAATAGTCCTGCCACCAGGCGATCCGCGCGAGCAGCTTGTCGCCAACCGCCTGGCTTGCCGCGCGGCGCGTCAGCAGATGCTCGGCGCCGTAGATTTCGGGTGTCTCCGACAGGATCGCGGTGCCGCCATGCTGCACGAGCCGGTCCACCGCCGCACCCAGCGCGGGATTCGCGGAAATGCCCGAATAGCCGTCCGACCCGCCGCACTGCAAGCCCAGGCACAGATGCGACGCCGGCACCGGCACGCGCTCCACGCGGTTCGCCTCGGCCAGCATCTCCTGCACCATGGCGATGCCGCGCTCGATCGTCTTGCGCGTGCCGCCGCTGTCCTGGATCGTGAAGCTGCGCAGCTTCGCCTTGCTGTTCTCAAGGCCGCCTGCTTCGAGGACGCCGTCGATCTGGTTCGTCTCGCAGCCGAGCCCCACGAAGAGCACCGACGCGAAATTCGGATGCACCGCATAGCCGGCCAGCGTGCGGCGCAAAATCGCCATGCCCTCGCCTTGCATGTCGATCCCGCAGCCAAGCCCGTGCGTCAATGCGACGACGCCGTCCACGTTCGGAAAGCCGGCGAGGGCATCGGGACGCACGTCCCGCCTGAAGTGATCGGCGATGGCCCGCGCGACGGTGGCCGAGCAGTTCACACTAGTCAGGATACCGATGTAATTGCGCGTCGCAACCCGTCCGTCGTCGCGAATAATCCCCATGAAATGAGCGGGTTCGTCCACGTAGGCGGTGGGATGCGCATCGACACCGAATGCATGTTCGCGCGCGAACTCGGACATCCCGAGATTGTGAACGTGAACATGCTGGCCACGTGCGATCGCTTCGCGCGCCACGCCGATGATCTGGTTGTAGCGCTTGACCGGTTCGCCCTTCGCGATGTCGCGCGTCGCCACTTTATGCCCAGGCGGAATCAAACCCTTGACGACGAGTTGTTCCGCGTCGATGCGCGTGCCCGGCATGAGCTGCCGGGTGGCGATGATGACATCGTCGCCGGGATGCAGGCGGATCACCACGGGCGCGACGCTAGCTTGAGTCAACATGAAAAGGCCTCGAAAACAGGAAGATTGGGATACGTCAGACCGTGGAGCCCGCGCCCTTGGGCACGCTGTCGCTTTCGGATGCGAGCGTCAGCGGCTCGATGCGGCCCACGAGCACAAGATAGCTGAACGCGCCGAGAAAGCAGAATCCGCCTGCCACGACGAGCGGAATCGTGAACGAACCCTTGCTGAGCGACACCATCACGCCGGTGAACGTTGTAATCACGATGCCGGCGAGGTTCGACGCAAAGTTCTGAATGCCGCCGATCGACGCGACATGGCGCGGCGTCGGCGCGACGTCGCCGGGCAGCGACCAGATGCTTGCGGCGGCGAACGCGAGGCTGCCGTACGCGATGCCGAAGAACGCGAGCATCAGATACACATTCGACGTGAACGCCGAGAACGTAATCACCGACGACAACAGCATCCCGCCGACCATACAAGTCTTGCGCGCCGCCGTCAGACTCCAGCCGCGCCGGAACAGCGCGTCTGACACGTAGCCGCCGAGCCAGCCGCCTGGAATCGCGATCAGCGCCGGAATCATGCCGAGCGTGCCGAGCGATTTCAGCGAGAAGCCGCGCGTCTGCACGAGATAGCTGGGGAACCACGTAATGAAGAAATAGATCACGAAGTTCAGGCAGAAGAAGCCGAGCATCATGCCCCACAGCGTGCGGTGGCGAAACAGCGACGCCCACGTGACTTTGCTGTGCTCATTGTCGACACTCGCGACGGGCGCGGTGTCTTGCGCGCCGCTCATGTCGGCGTGCGCGGGGCTGCGGTAGATCACGAGCCAGCCGACGATCCACACCGCGCCGAGCAGGCCGGTCAGGATGAACGCCGCTTTCCAGCCGAGCGTGCTGATGATCAGCGCGACAACCGGAATCGACAATGCCGAGCCGACGCGCGAGCCGCTGTCGAAGATGCTCGTCGCGATTGCGCGCTCCTGGGGCCGGAACCATTGGCTCACGAGCTTCGCGCACGACGGATACGCGCCCGCCTCGCCGACGCCCAGCAGCAGGCGGCAGCCGAACATCCCCGCGACGCTGCTCGTCAGCGCGGTGGCGGCGGTAAACACCGACCACCAGCCCACTGCAATCGGCAACGCGATACGCGCGCCGACGCGATCGACGAACCAGCCGAACGGCATCTGCATGAACGCGTAGGTCCAGAAGAAGCCGCTCAGGATGAAGCCCATCTCGGCCGGTCCAATGCCGAGCGCTTTTTCTATTTGCGGCGCGGCGACCGCGAGATTCGCGCGGTCGATGTAATTGACGGCGATCGCCAGAAAGCACAGCAGGATCACCACCCAACGCATTTTTCTCATGAAATGTCTCCTCCAATACGGGCATCTATCGTGTTTAACTGCTCGTCCGCCACGATGCCTGTCAGGCGGACTCTGTTGCGACGCGCCTTGTCAGGGCGCGGCGACGGCTATGCTCTTTCTCTTCGGTTCCACGCAGCGGTCCCATGCAGCGGTCCCATGCAGCGGAGTGGTTGTTATTGCTGTTCGGCCGGGCCCATCTCGCGATCCTCGCGGTCACGGGCTGGTGGCTATTCCAGGTGTTTCATTCCAGGTGTTCACACGAAGCGAGCGCGGCGCTCAGGCGCGGCTGCTCGATGCGCAAGCCGAGTTCGCGCGCCAGCTCGATCACCGGCCCGAAACGCCGCTGCTTCTTCTGCTCGTGATTGCGCGCGATGTCGGCAAGACGATGATCGAGAAACGGGTTTTCGAAGCGCTCGCGCACGTCGTTCAGATAGGCGCGAGCATCATCGCCGTGACCGAGCGCGTCGAAGACCGGCAGCACCTCGTCGCGCCACAGCGATTCGAGATCGGCGCGCAGCAGCGGATCGCGCATCGCGTGAAGCACGTTTTCGTTCGCATCGCGCGAGTCGGCCTGCCAGCGCTCGGCGAGCCACGTGTGGCCGAGGTTGAGCAACAGCAGCTTCAGACGCTCGTAGTGCGGCAGGTCGTCGGTGACGATCATCGCTTCGTGTTCGCACGGCAGCACCATCCCAGGACATCGCTCGATTGCCCAGAGTGCATACGGCTCGGCATACGCGCCGATCGGCCGGATCGGCTCGGACACGATGCGGTCCACCAGCGAATTCACCCAGATGCACGTCTCTTCGATATAGCCGACGAACATGGAACCGGTTCCCCATTCGCGCGCAATAGTCGCGACGAGGGTGCGCAACGTCTCTCCGTTGCGCGACACGAGTTCGCACGGCAACAGCGTCAGCGGCGCGGCACCTGCGTTAAAGCGCGCATGGAGGAGAACCACGAGTTTCGCCGCGAAGCCGCGCGGCACGCGCGCGCCGTCGTGCAGCAACTCGGCGGTGTCTTCGGCGAAACACTCGTAGCCTCGGTCGCCCGTGTTCGAGATCACGACGCGCGCATCGCGTGCAAAGCGCTCGACGACCACCGGCCAGTCCGTATTCGCATTCAGCGCCTCGCTGATCGCGTGACATGGCGTTGTCGTGTCGATCACTTCGTCGCGGCGCACGCCGCGAATGCGCACGTCGTAATGCGCGCGCTCGCGCAGCGCATCGATGCGCGCGAGGCTCTCGGGATTGGCCGTGGTCTGCACGACTGTCACCTGCCCCAGCGCGCGGCCCGCGTCGAGCGCTTCCGAAATGAAAAGATCCGCGTGCGCCTGCAAAAACCGGCTCGTGCCGAATTGAAGAATGGGGTTGCCCATTGTCGTTGGCTCCTCGCTCAGCACGCGACCAGCGCCTTGATGACGCCGGCGTTCGGATCGAGAAGTCGCGGGAATTCGGCCGGCAGATTGCCGAGTTCGAGCACGTGCGTATTCAATGCGGACGTCGGAATCTTCCCCGCGCGCATCGCGTCGAGCACCGTTTCGAAGTCGGCAACCGTGGCGTTGCGACTGGCGAGCAGCGTCGTTTCGCGCTTGTGGAATTCCGGATCGGCAAACGAAATCCGGTCGTTGACGATGGAGATCAGCACATACTTGCCGCCATGCGCGACGAACTGCAGGCCGCGCTCCATCGCCTTGATGTTGCCGGTTGCGTCGAACACCACGTCGAAGAATTCGTTGCCGGTGAGCGCGGCGAGCTGCGCGGCATCCGTTGCGGCGTCGGTGGTGTCGAGCAGCACCGTGTGATCCGCCTGCAACGCGCCGGCGCACACCGAAAGCCGGTCGGCGCGGCCATCGAGCACGCTGACCTCGGCGCCGCGCAGCTTCGCGAAGATCACCGCGGCCATGCCGATCGGACCGGCGCCGACAATCAGCACGCGCTGCGCGGGCTGCACGTCGGCGCGTCTGACCGCGTGGGCGCCGATGGCGAGGAATTCGATCATCGCGGCCTCGTCGAGCGTGACGCCCGCGGCGCTGAAGACGAAGGCCTGCGGCACCGCCAGATATTCGGCCATGCCGCCGTCGGTATGCACGCCGAGCACGCGGATGTTCACGCAGCAGTTGCCCTTGCCCGCGCGGCACGCGACGCAGCGCCCACACGACAGGTAAGGCATCACGTACACCTGGTCGCCCGCCTTCACGCGTGCGCTTGCCGGCGCCGACTCGACGATGCCGGCCAGCTCGTGCCCCATCACGCGCGGGTACGCGAGGTAGGGCTGAGTGCCCGTGAAGATGTGGAGATCGGTGCCGCACACGCCGATCCGCTTGATGCGGATCAACACGTCGTCAGGACCGGCGCTCGGGATGGCGCGCTCGGCAAGGGCCAACTGGCCGGGTTGTTCGCAAATGACAGTCTTCATCGAGTATTGGATCGGATACGGGGACGGGCTGGTCAGATATGCATCGCGCGAAATCTGGCCTTACCAGATTGGCAAAATTAAAGTGGCATCGTATATTGGTCAAGCCAATTTTGATGAACCTCGGGAAACTCCCCAGATGTGCATGACTGCTGTTTGCCGGCCGGACGCTTCAAATTACAATCGGCGCTCGCCCCATTGGGCTTGCCGACACTCCATCGTCAGGACATGTTCGTGACAGTCAAACCTGCCGACCCTCGCCGCCTCTACCTGCAGATCGCGGAAAAGTTGCGCGAGCTGATCGCACAGCCGGATTTCGCGCCGACTGGCCGCTTGCCGCCTGAGCGCGCGCTCGCCGAGACGCTTGGCGTCTCGCGCCCGTCGGTGCGCGAGGCGCTGGTCGCGCTCGAACTGGAGGGGCTCGTCGAAATCCGCATGGGCTCCGGCGTGTATGTGTGCGCGACGCCGCATGGTCAAAGCGAGGTTGCGCTGTCGCAGGCCGAACTGGGCGACAGCCTGCTCGACATCATGGGCGCGCGCTGCGTGATCGAGGGCTCGATCGCCGCGAGCGTGGCGCCCTTTTGCAAAGCGAAGGACCTGAAGATCTTGCGCGACATCTACAACGAGATGCAGCGCGAAGTCGAAGCGGGACGAATTCCCGTTGCCGCCGACCGCGCATTCCATGTCGCGATTGCGCAGATGTCTGGCAACGAGGTGCTCGTGCGCACCGTGAGTTCGCTTTTCGATGCCAGGCATAGTCCGCTGTCGGAGAAGCTGCGCGGGCATTTCGAAAACGAGAGCACGTGGGGCGCCGTTCCCGACGAACATCGCGTGATCCTCGAAGCACTGGAAGCTCACGACGCGATCCAGGCACAGGCGACCATGCAGCGTCACCTGAAAATGTCGCTGGAGCGGGTGCTCACCGGCGGACAGCGGACCACGTAGCGGCTGTGTGGCGCGGCAAGCGCGCTCACCGGCAGTGAAGCAATCAGGTTTCGGTTTGCTCCGCCCTCTCAAGCGCGTGGTTGATCTCCATTCGAAGGCGGCGCGCGGCGCTTCTGGTCTGACGCGGATTGACGCCAGGCGTGGCATCGGGCGTGAGTGCCTTGTTTTTTGCGCTAGCGTCAGGCGGCGGATGGCGTCCGAGCGGATGCACTGGAGACATCGCCGCCGGAGATCCGCCAGCAAGCGCTACAACTGCTTACAAGTCTGGCTGTCGGGACGTCCACCGGATTGCGGGCTGCGGCGTTTTTGCTGACACACGTCAACGGAGCGCGACATGAACACAAACCCGACTTCCGATTTGCCGCAGCGCAATCGCATTCATCCTCTGGTGGCCGGTGCGGCGGTGGCCGTTATCCTGGCCAGCGCGACAGGTATCGCTGCGATGACCGGCGTGCTTCCGACGTCCCGCGCGACAACCGCGCCTTCGACCCAGCCTTCGACCCAGGCTTCGACCCAGGCTTCGACCCAGCCTGTACCGGTCGTGGCGCGGAGCGCCAGCGCGTCGCTTGCTCCGGCGCAACCCGATGTTCAGCGACACGTCACGCGGGAAGATGCGCCCCTGCGGCCTCCTGTGCATCATCATCGGAGCAGTCCGGTCGAGCAGGCTCCCACGTATTCCAACAACGACGCGTATCGTAACGTCGCGCAACCCGCGCCACGTCCGGCCGCGGTCGACCCGAGCACGGGCGAAGTCGTCGCCATCAATACAAGTCAGGAACCCGAGCCGACAACGGGTCTCGGCGCTGTAGGCGGAGCCGTGGCTGGCGGCTTGCTGGGAAATCAGGTTGCAGGCGGACGCGGTCGTGTTCTCGCAACGATTGCGGGAGCGGTTGGCGGAGGATTGGCGGGCAACGGCATCGAGCACGCAGTACGCAAGGCGACGAGCTATCAGGTACAGGTCAGAATGCAGGATGGCAGCTACCGGAATTTCACCTACTCCACGCAGCCGACAGTGCAGATAGGCGAGCGTGTTCATGTCTCCGGCGACTCGCTTGTGGCGTCGTAAGCCTGGCTTGTCGGCTGCCGGATGCTGCGATCACGCCGCTGATCGCAGCATCCGATTCCACGAGTATTGGCCGCTGCTGCACGGAGGACCGATACTTCCATGTCGCAGCAAGGATGCTAATCAGTTAGCTTAGCTTAGGTTCTAACGAACTGTCTCTTCTAAAGTGTCTGCCATACGATTTCGCCGAGGTTCGCAAGCAATTTCGTGTTGCAATCACCACCTCATATAACGCAGTCCTTCCGCGTGAAAGTTCTCTCTCGCTCACCACGTGCTGAGACTTCGACTCGCCCCTTTCTTTCCCCTTGCCCTGAATTTGATCGCCGTTCGACCCGGCGGCAGCGATTCAGCCTCGCTTGCCCGGCAAGCGGCCAATGTTGCGTGGCAACGACTATCTTTCGTCGCGCTAACGTAATTTGCTGTAACATTACAGCTCTATACTTAAGCATCAAAATAAGATAGTCGAATCGGGCCCCAGAAGTGCGAGATCTAGTCACGGCAAACCAGCCGCCCATCCTCAACGCACCGGTGGATGCAGCGCTGCATTCAGTCGTCGCCGAAGCGGTTCATAGAAGCGTGTCGGCGGCGACGACCAAGGACGGCTATATGCGCTGCGCCGACTATGCAATCGTCGGCGCGCAATTCCTCACGCTATTGACGGGCGTGCGCTATCGGGCCGTTGCCGGCGGCGAGGTGATGGACTTCGGCAATGGCAACCTGTACGTGCTCTGTTCGACACGTGAGCGGCGCCGCAGCGCGAAGCATCTGTCGCAACTCGCGCGCTATCACTGCTGGATCGAGGCGCGTCACGCCGACGCCGAGGGACGCACGCGAACCGAAATCGTGGACTTCACGATGCGCCACGACGCGACGGTGGCGGCTGCGATCGGCGTGCCGTTTTCCGGGGAAAAGCAGCCGTTTCTGTGGGCGTGGGAGGACGACCATCCCGTGCCGTCCGAACTGCACGATCATCCCGCATTCGCGAAACAGGGGCCTCACTGGCGCTGGGTGGAACGCGACACCACGGAACTGCTGCGCGGCTATGAGCGTGAACGGCCGAACTACTTCAGCCGTCAAGTATCGAGCGCGCTAAATCTGCTGGCCGACAAGATAGAAAGCAACGGTTAACGTTGAAAGGTTGGCATTCCTACATGTGTTATCTGGCGATTCCTGGCGGCGCCGGGATGCTGTGACTGACGGGCTTCTCATGAGGCCGGCGGGGATCAGCCGCTCATCGTCTGGAGCGGCTTTTCATCAGACCAATTCACGCGACTGATCTCACTCGAAACCGCCTTGGCGTCCCGCAATCATGGCGGCGCGTCGAGTTCAAGACTCAAGCGATTCGCCCCGCAAAGACGCCGGCAATCGACGCCTAGTCGCACTCGCCGTCACTTTCGAATCGATTAATTGTAACTGGATGTAAGTGATTCGCGATTGAACCAGCGCTTCCCGAGCGGCCATCGCGCTCGTCAACACAAGCCTTCAGTACACACCGAAGATCAATCGGTATCGCACGCGGCTCATATATTCGCGGTAGCTTTTATCCTTGGACAATACGTGTTCTTCCCGAGCGATCCGGCAGATCTGCACGCAGAAGTGCACCGCGAACACCACGAGATTCTGAAGTCCAAAGTTCGGCAGCAAGAAGCCGACGTTTCTAATCATGTACCCGACGTAGATCGGATGCCGCAAGATGCGATAAGGCCCGCTCACAACCACCCCGCGATTCGCCGGCAAAAGTCCAAATGAGCGCCGCAGCGTGAGCTTCGACCAGAGCTGAATGACGATGCCGACGATTTGCAAGCTGACGGCTGCCGTCTCAGGAACGAGATGGATGCCGGGCTCCATCCGAAAAGCGACGTAATAGAAGGTTCCTGTAATGGACATCACCATGCTGACGGGACTCAAGTCACGCTCGCGCGCCACACGAGTGAAGACCACCAGGCCGATGTCCAGAAGCGAGGTGAACAGGAAGAGCAACAGCGTGACTCGCGAAGGGTCTTTCAGAACCTGGATGATCGCGGAAACGAGAAATACGGACAGTGCCGATACCGTGCAAACCCGCAACGCAATCTCGATTGCCAGTTGTTTTGACGTCAGCCGTGCGGCAGAAGAAGGAAACGATGCGAGCACCGGATTATCGAAGTGGATCGCGGCGGTGTGCGCGTGTGGCTGCACCAGGTTTTCTTGTTCCATTGGCGTTGCGTGTCGATGCTAAGGAGGATCGTCGCGCAGCTCGCGAGCCGCGTACCGGAAATGCCGGAAATGCCGGAAATCAATAACAGAAGTGGGGCTATCAGAGATCTGCCGCCTTCAGCGGGCGAACTCTATTTCGAATGTCTTAACGGCTGTGCGCCCGTTTTCTTTAGCCCGTCTTTTTCGTCTTGACGCCGATATTCAGGGACCGGCGCCATTACTCGGAGCAGGGATCATCAAGAGGCACTATCGAACAAATAGCACACGCGTGTGAATGCTCCAACCGCAGCCCATGCGTCTTCTCTGGAACCCTGTTTTGCGAACACCATCGCGCCGAATAAACCTACTCCGCTCCGGTAAAAATGACTGGTCCGGACTTCGCTCGAAATATCTCATGACGTGATTAGTTGCCACTACAACTTGCATGCTGGGAGAGCTCTGCGTGAAAGGTCTCTTCAGAAATACTTAAGGTTTAACACTATCTTTGAATTGACGGGAAGATCAGCCTTATTTCCAGGTTTTGGGACGCATGCGCTCCTCTTAAGATGAGTTCGTTGAAAGCTCGGGACTAGCATCGCACCTCTGCTATGCAAACGTTTTCGGCCGTGTGAGAGTTCGCAGCCCTTTTCCGACATGCTCGCACGACGGAGATTCCAGAGCATTCGACAACCGATGCTAAAGAGCACGGTTTCGAACTAGAAGCGGCCCGTAATCTTGGTATCCACACGAGTTTTTCCACAGGAGTCTCCTTATGCTGCAATTCTTTAAGTCCCTGTCGCGTGACGAACGCGGCGTTAGCGCACTCGAATATTCGGTGCTCGCAGGCATCGTCGTCATTGCAGTCGTCGCGGCTGGTGCAGTGTTCAGCGGCGCGGGCGGTCTGCCTACGCTGTTCTCCAACATGATCGCGAAAGTGACCAACGCCCAGAACGGCTAAACGCTGTCTCCAGGCTGTGTCGCAGCAGGGAGCAACCCGGCTCCCGCAAGGGGCCGGGTGTCTGGCAGGCGCAGCAGGACATCAGGGAAAGCATTCGATGCAGTACGCCACAAAATTTGCAACCTGTCTCGTGTTGGCATCGCTGTCGCTCAGCGACTTGCGCTTTCGCCGTTTGCCCACGCGCGCAGTCTTGCTCGTCGCCTGTCTTTACGGTGTGGATGCCGCCGTGACGGGAATCAGCCTTTCCTCCCTCGCAGCACACGCCGCTGCCGCGACGCTCTCGTTCGTGGGCTTTGCACTGTTATTCAAATTCGGCTGGATGGGCGGCGGCGACGTCAAGCTCGCTGCTGCCGTGTTTCTGTGGGCAGGGACCGCATACGCATGGCCCGTCTTCTTCGTCGTGTCCTGCTGTGGACTGATGCTGGGCGTCACGATGCTCGCAATCGACCGGTACCGCAATCGCCGAACCGCAGTTTCGCCGCGCGGCCCGCGACATGACCCGCGACACGATCCGCGACATGCCGTGCCCTATGGCGTCGCGCTCGCGGCCGGTGGCATTGCCGCTGTCTGGCTGCCGCTTCTGAACCCGCTCTAATTTATCCGGCCGTCTCATACAAACCCATGCCCCGCTTTCTGAAACTCGCCCTCCTTGTGCTGTTCGCCGCGATCGGCGCGGTGGTGTTCCGCGCGCTCTTCGTGGCCGCATCGCAGCCGGGCCCCGCGCGCGCGCCCGAGGTCGATCGCGTACGGGTGGCGGCAGCCGATCTGCCCGAAGGCATGTTGTTGCGCGACAGCGATCTGGCGTGGAAGGACATGCCGCACAAGCAGGTTCCGCAAGGCGCGCTCGTCAACGACAACAAGGGCGATGCGCTCGCCGCGGATCTTAAAGGCGACGTGCTGCGCCACGCGGTCACCGCCGGCGCGCCGCTCGGCACCGCCGATGTCATCACGCCCGACGCGCCCGGCTTTCTGGCCGCCGCGTTAAAGCCCGGCATGCGTGCGATTTCGGTGGCGATCGACGACGTCTCGGGCAACGCCGGGCTGATCCAGCCGGGCGATTACGTCGACGTCCTGCTTACACGGCAACTCGGCGATTCGGGCCGCGAACAGCAGAACGACCCGCGTGCCGTGGAAAGCGAGACCGTGGTCAACCGGGTTCGCGTGCTCGCGGTGGGCTCGATCTTCCAGCGGCCAAAGTCGGAAGCGCCCGACGCGAACACGCGCGCACGAACCGTCACGTTCGAAGTGACCGCGCATACCGCGCAGGTCGTCGCGGTCGCAAGCCATCTCGGTTCGCTCTCGCTCGCGCTGCGCAGCTTCGCAACGAGCGACCGCAATCCGCCCGCCGTCGGCCTCGAAACGCCGCCGCAAACGCCGCCCGTGTGGGCCGGCGATGTCTCCCGCGCGATGCTGCCCATACGCGCGACGGAGCGCGGCCGAGCGGAACGCGTGACGGCGAGTCCTCATCCGGTGATCGTCTATCGCGGCTCGAAAGTCTCGGACGCGTCAGGCGACACACGATCGACAGGCAGCACCGGCGTCGCGGGCTTGCCGCCGCTGCCGCCGAATCCGCCTGCGACAGTCGCGGAACAAAGTCCGCTGCACGAGCAGCCCACCGCACAACGCTGATTTGTCGGCGGCCCCGCCGGGACGCCGGAATCTGACTGGAAAGAATTATGTTGCATCGTGTCCATTCGGCATCAAGGGCCGCTCTGATCGGCGGACTCTTATTGTGGGCCGCCACGCTCCACAGCGCGTTTGCCGCGAGCGGCGAGCCGCGCCTCGCGCTCGCGGCGGGCGGCGGCGAAATGCTGCGCTTGCCCGAGGCGGCCGTCGCGGTGTTCGTCGCTGATCCGGACGTCGCGGACGTGCACGTGCCTACTGCGCAGACCGTTTTCGTGCTCGGCAAGAAAGCGGGCACCACGACGCTGTTCGCGCTCGGCGCGAACAACCGCACGATCCTGCGCGAGACCATCGTCGTGAGCGCGGATACGGGTTCGATCCAACGCATGCTCGACGCCCGCTTCCCGCGCGTGCAGCTCGCCGTGACGAGCGCGCCCGGTTCCCTGATGGTGGCAGGACGCGTGCCGGACGCGGCCACCGCCGATGCCGTCATGCAGTCTCTTTCACCCTACCTTCACGACAAGGAAACGCTCGTGAACCGGCTGACGCTGTCACGGCCCATTCAGGTGCATCTGCGCGTGCGCATCACCGAGGTTGATCGCAACGTGACGCAGCAACTGGGCATCAACTGGACCGCGCTCGGTCAGAGCGGGAATTTCGTCGGCGGGCTGTTCAGCGGCCGCGGCGCCACGCTGACCTCGACGGGCGCGTTCTCCATACTCGGCGGCTTCAACGTCGGCAAGTGGGCGATCGACGGCGTGCTGGACACGCTCGACCAGGAAGGCCTCATCACGATGCTCGCCGAACCCAACCTCACGGCGATGTCGGGTGAAACCGCGAGCTTTCTGGCGGGCGGAGAATTTCCGATTCCGGTCCCGCAAAGCCAGAACAATTCGATCACGGTGGAATTCAAGCCGTACGGCGTCTCGCTCGACTTCACGCCGACCGTGCTGGCCGACAACCGCATCAGCCTGAAGGTGCGCCCCGAAGTGAGCGAAATCGATCCGACCAACAGCGTGACGATCGACGCGATCAAGGTGCCGGCGCTCACGGTGCGCCGCGTTGAAACCACCGTGGAACTGTCGAGCGGACAAAGCTTCGCCATTGGCGGACTGCTGCAAAGCAAGACGAGCGACGTGCTCGCCGAACTGCCGGGTCTCGGCAGGCTTCCGATCCTGGGCAAGCTCTTCTCATCGAAGAATTATCTGAACAACAAGTCCGAGGTCGTCGTCATCGTGACGCCGTATATCGTGCAACCGGCCGACCCCGGACGCCTGCGCCAGCCGATCGACGCCCTCGTCAAGCCGAGCAGCGACATCGAATATGTATTGCAGCGCAAGCTGGGCGGCGATCCGCTGTCGGGCACCGTGCCGCGCCTCGTGGGCGCAGCGGGCTTCATCTACTGACTGGACTGCAAAGGAACACGCCATGCCTTCTCGTCTTGCCGCTCTCCTCGCCTGTGCCGCGCTGCCGCTCGCGCTCACCGCGTGCCTGTCGGCCACGCCGCCGATCGGATTGCCCAGCGCCTCGGTCGTCGGCTTCGACGGACGCAACGCGATTGCGCCGGATTGCGCGACGCTCGTCGAGCCGTCGCATCTGACCGATGCGGGCGCCGCGCGCCCGAGCGTGCCGTTCGGCTGCGCGACCTACACGAACCTCGCGGTCATGCTGGCGCGCCCGGCCGATCTGGTCGAACCGCTGCCCTATGCCGGAGCCGGCGCGGCAACCGCTGCAGGCGCGGTGCGCCGCTTCGATGAAGGGCGCGTGAAGCAGCCCAACGCCACCTCGACCACCACGCAACTGACCCACTGACGGCTAGCCACGCCCCATGAATGCGCTCGATCTGTTTCGCCCCGCCATCGCCAATGCCGAAGCCGTGGACCTGCTCGCGGTCTTCTCGGACGCGGCCAGCGTCGGCGCCCTGAGAAGCCTGATCGCCGACCAGGCCATCGCCAACGCCCACGTCCAGACCGGCACGATCGACGACGCCATCCGTTTGCTGCGTACGCTCGGCCGTCCGCCGCGCCAATTGCTCGTCGATGTGTCCGGCTCGGAGATGCCCCTGTCCGACCTCGCGCGGCTCGCCGACGCCTGCGCGCCGTCCGTCTCCGTCGTGGTGATCGGCGAGCGCAACGATGTCGGCCTCTATCGCAGTCTGCTCGAAGTCGGCGTGCACGACTACGTGGTCAAGCCCGTCACGGTCGAATTGCTGCGGCGCTCGCTCTCCACCCGCGATCCGTCGACGCCGGCGCGCGCGGGCAAGGTGATTGGTTTTGTCGGCGCGCGTGGCGGCGTGGGCGCGACGACGATCGCGGTCTCGCTCGCGCGCCATCTGTCGGCACGGACGCTCCGACACGTCGTGTACGTCGATCTCGACCTGCACGGCGGCGCGGCGAGCACCATGCTCGGGCTGCGCATCGGCAACGGTTTGACGGAGCTGCTCCAGGAGCCGGGCGCGATCGACTCCCCCTCGCTCGATCGCGCGATGACGGCGGCCGGCGACCGGCTGTTCGTGCTCGCGTCCGAACTCGCGTACGAAACGGACGTCGCGCTGCGCCCCGGCGCGCTCGCCAACCTCGCGAATGTGCTCACGCGGCGCTTCCACTATGTGCTGCTCGATCTGCCGAGGCGCGATGGACGCGGCCTGGAAGAACTCTTCGACGTCTCGCAGAACGTGTGTATCGTCACCGACCGGTCCGTGTACGCGGCCCGCGAGTGCGCGCGCATCATCCGCTTTGCCGAGGAGCACTCGGACAATCGGGATATCTCGGTGCTGCTGAATAACCCGCTCGAACCGGTCGCCGATCGCGTGCATGCACAGGACTTCAAACGCGCGCTCGGCAGCTCCGTCGTGCATGAGTTTCCCTACGATCCGAAGTCGCTTGCGCGCGCGGAGAACCTCGGCGAACCCATCGGCGCACGCGCGGGCCGCGACGGCTTTGCGGCCGCCATCGAGCGCCTCGCCGACAACCTGACGGGGCGTGAGTCCGCCGCCCCGCCCGCGTGGCACACGCAGCTTCTGAAGCGATGGAGGAGCGCCTGATGTTCGGCGTAAAGAAACAGCCGCCGCAAGCGCTCGCGCGTGCCGATGCCGAGGCAGCCGAGACCGCCGCGCCCGCGGGCGCGCCGCAGCGGACGCCCGCCGACGGGTATGAGGCCCTCATCCGGTCGGAGAACTTCCGCAAGATCCGCACGGTGGTGTTCGCCTCGATGAACATGTCGGCGGCACTGATGAAGACGCGCGAGCAGGTCAGCGCGGCCATCGACGAAATCGCCGCCGACCTGGTCGCGCGCGAGCAACTCAACGTGACGTCCGCCGAGCAGGCGCTGATCGTCGGCGAAATCGTGAACGACATGTTCGGCGTCGGGCCGATCGAGCCGCTTCTCGCCGACGACGCGGTGACCGACGTGCTCGTCAACGGTCCGGACCAGGTCTACGTGGAACGGCACGGCCGGCTCGAACTGACGCCGCTCAAGTTCCGCGACAACGCGCATGTGGTCAACGTCGCGCAACGGATCGCGGCGGCAGTCGGGCGGCGCGTCGACGAAAGCAGCCCGATGGTGGATGCGCGGCTCGCCGACGGCAGCCGCGTCAACGTCGTGCTGCCGCCCATCGCGCTGCGCGGCGCGTCGATCTCGATCCGCAAGTTCTCGCGCCGCAATATCACGCTCGCGCGCATGGCGCAGCAGGGCAACATCTCACCAGAGATGGTGCGCATGCTGAAGGTGGCCAGCGCGTGCCGCCTCAACCTCATCATCTCGGGCGGCACCGGCTCGGGCAAGACCACGCTGCTCAATGCGCTGTCGCATCATATCGACGAGCATGAACGCGTCGTGACGATCGAGGACGCGGCGGAACTGCAATTGCAGCAGCCGCATGTGGTGAGTCTCGAGACTCGACCGGAAAACAGCGAGGGCCTGGGTTCGGTGACGCAGCGCGACCTGGTGCGCAACGCGCTGCGGATGCGGCCCGATCGCATCATCCTCGGCGAAACGCGCGGCCCGGAAGCGTTCGACGTGCTACAGGCGATGAACACCGGCCACGACGGCTCGATGACCACGATTCACGCCAACACGCCGCGCGACGCCATCACGCGTCTCGAAAGCATGGTCATGATGGCCAATGGAAATCTGCCGCTCACGGCAATACGCCGTCAGATAGCCAGCGCGGTGCATCTGATACTGCAAGTGGAGCGCATGCGCGACGGCGTGCGCCGCGTCACGCGCGTGACCGAGGTCGCGGGGATGGAAGGCGACGTGATCATCACGCAAGACCTGTTCGCGTTTCACTACGACGCGAGCGCGTATCAGGAAGACGTGAAAGGCAGCTTCGAGTCGTCGTCGTTGCGGCCGGTGTTCGCGACACGCGCCGCCTACTACGGTCTCGAACAGGCGCTCATGGAGGCGATGCGGCCATGACTCCCGCAGACGTCGTCGCTGTCGGCGCGTTCTTCGCGATCGTGGTCGCGGGACTGATCGCGGCGTCGCTGCGCGATCTGTTGCGCCGCAGGCCGCGGCAACGCATCCAGCAGCGCATGCGGCAACTCGATCGCCTGCGCGTCGCGCGCGAGGCGGCTGCGCCGGCCGACGCGGGCGGCGCGCTGTTCGAGCGGACTCGCGACTACAGCGCGATGCAGCGCTGGGTGCAGCAGCGGGTGCAGCGCATCAGAACGGTGGGCGGCGCGAGCGGCATACGCATCGTGTGCGCGGGCGCGCTCATGGGCGCGATCGTCGCCTTCGTGGTGGTATGGCTCACGCCGCTGCCGTGGTGGACGCATCCGCTTGTCTATGCAGCGCTTCCGCTTGGCATGACCAGGCTCACCTATCGGTTTCTGATTGCGCGCTTTCGCGCGCAGTTTCTGCTGGTGTTTCCGGACACGCTCGAACTCATCATCCGCGCGGTGCGTGCCGGCATTCCCGCGGTTCAGGCGATCGGCACGGCCGGGCAGGAAGCCGACGAACCGGTTCGCTCGACCTTCCGGACCATGGGCGACAGCCTGCGGCTGGGCGCCGACCTGAACGAGGTGCTGGAAAAGGCCGTCGCACGCGTGCAGATCGCCGACTTTTCCTTCTTTGCGGTGTGCATGCTGCTGCAACGCGAGACCGGCGGCAATCTTGGAGAAACGCTTGAGAATCTCTCGACCATCATCCGCACCCGCAGGGACATCCGGCTCAAGACGCGCGCGTTGACCGCCGAGGGGCGCATCGCCAGCAAGATCATCGCCTCGGTGCCGTTTGCGATCACGGGCTTCCTGTACATGATCAACCGGCCTTACGTGGACCTGCTCTTTCACACTCGCGCGGGCCACAAGATGCTGACGCTCGCCGCGGTATTGCTCGTCGTCGGTCTGACGTTGATCCAAAAAATTTCACGACTGGATACCTCGCGATGATCCATATCGATTCCCCCGTCATGCGCGATCTTGCGCTGGTGCTGCTGCTATGCGGCGGGCTGCTGCTCGCGCTGATCTCGCCGCGCGGTTCGCGGCGGCGCATCGCTCATCGCACGCGGCGCACCGTGCTGCGAGCCATGCCGCAACAGATGTCGCGCAACGAAGACCAGGCTGCCGGCCTGCTGCAACCCCTTCTCAGAAGCTTCGCGTCGCTTGGCGAGCATGTGCCGGTCGGCGGCCAGGCGCAGCGCAACGAACTGCGCGCGCAACTCGTGCGCGCGGGATTTCGCGAGCGCCGCGCCATCTCGATGATGATCGGACTCAAGCTCCTTGTCGGCGCGCTCCTTGCGCTCGCCGCGATTGTCGCCGGGCCGTATGTGCCGCGAATCGGCGAATACTTTGTGTTCCGCGCGCTAATGATGGGCACGGCGTTTATCGTCGGCATGATCCTGCCGGAAATCGCGCTCGGCGTTCTGGTCAGCCGGCGGCAACGCACTATTTCTTCTTATCTGCCCGACGCGCTCGACCTGCTCGTGATCTGCACGAACGCCGGCAACAGCCTCGCGGTCGGCGTGAAGCGGGTCGCGCGCGAGCTGCGCACCATCTGCCCGCCGCTCGCCGACGAGTTCACCGTGACAGGCGATGAGTTGCAGATCGGCAGCGACAGCGCGCTCGCCTTGCGCAATCTTTCGGATCGGATCGGCCTGCCGTCGGTGCGCGCGCTCGTCTCGACGCTGATCCAGTCGCAACAGTACGGCACGCCGATCACCCACTCGCTGCGCATGCTGTCGCGCGCCGAACGCACCGCGCAGATGATGGCGCTCGAAGAAAAGGCCGCGAAACTCGCGACCAAAATGACGATGCCGATGATGCTCTTCATTCTGCCGACCGTCGGTCTGATCGCGGCCGGTCCTGCTGTAATTCGCCTGATTGCGGTGTTCAAATGAAACTTCTTCCTGCCTCGCTGCGCGCATTCACTCTCGCGGTGCCGCTGGTGAGCGCGCTCCTTGCCGGGTGCGCGAGCGGCGGCGCCTTCAATCCGCGTCCGATCGCTTCATCGGCGAACCCCAGCGGGACCACCGATCTGCACGTGGCCGAAGGCGCATTGCGCGCCGGCGACATCGAACTCGCGACCACGCTGTTCGAAAAATCGCTTACGGCCAATCCGAATTCGGCGCAAGCGCTGCTCGGCCTCGGCGATTCGATGTACCTGAGCGGCGATCTGGCGCGGGCTCGCAGTCTCTATGAGCGCGCCGCGCAGCAGTTGCCCGACAAGGCCGCGGCGCAGCTCGGTCTTGCGCGCGTCGCGCTCAAGCAGCGCCGCCTCGATGACGCAGCGGCGCTGTATCGAGCGCTCATGGCCGCCCAGCCGGATAACCCGGTGGTGTCCGAAGGCCTCGGCGCCGTGCTCGACCTCGAAGGACGGCATGCGGACGCTCAGGCCGTCTATCGCCGGTCACTCGCGGCGCATCCGGAAGAACAGGGCTTGCGTGTGGACCTCGGCATGTCTTTGATCCTCGAAAACAGGCCGCGCGAAGCCGCGAACACGCTGCTCGATATCGCGGGCTTGCCCAACGCGCCGTTGCAGGCGCGACAGAATCTGGCGCTCGCCTATGGTCTGCTCGGCAATACCGAAGCGGCCAAGCAGATTCTGCTGGTCGATCTGCCGCCTTCGTCGGCGGACGACAACCTGCGCTTTTATCAATCGCTGCGCGACAGGCTCGCCGACAACACCGCTCGCGGAGCCGGCGCAAACGCGGCGGCCGTGACGGCGGGCGGCGCGCCCTTGCCAGGCGACAACTCGCGATGAGCCCTGCCAAGCCCGGCCTGCGTCGCCGGCTCCCGGCGCGGGCGGCCCCTCGCGCATCGAGAAGCGGCGAACGCGGCGCGATCGCGCTCGAATTCGTGCTGGTTTTTCCGTTCCTCATGCTCGTGCTGTTCGGCATCGTGGATGTGAGTCTGCTGCTGTGCGACAAGGCGGTCATCACCAATGCAAGCAGAGAAGCCGCGCGCGCCGGAGTTGTCGTGCGGGTTCCCCAATACACGACGAGCGAGATCAGCAACGTCGCGTTGAGCTACGCTCAGCAGAATCTGGTCACCGGCGGAACCGCCACCACGCCGACCGTCACCGTCGGCCAGCCGAACGGTTCGCTGCCGGGAAATCCTTTGCAGGTCACCGTGACCTATCAATATAGCGGCCTCGTGCTCGGCTCGGCCCTGTCTTCGCTGACCGGCCCGATCACGCTGTCGGCCACTACCGTCATGAATTACGAGTGAGGTCCGCCATGCACCGTCACGTTCGCCAGCGAAGCACCGCTACGACTCGTGGCGCGGCACGACAGCGCGGATCGATCGCCTTGTTCTTTCTGCTGTTCCTCGTCGTGCTGCTGAGCTTCGGCGCATTCGCGATCGACCTCGCGCGTGTCGGCGTGGTGCGCAACGAATTGCAGAACGCGGCGGACGCCGCCGCGCTTTCCGGTGCGTCCGCGCTGGTGACGGGCGGCAACGACGGGCCCGCATGGCAGCAGGCGCAAACGGCCGCAAGCGGCGCCATCGCGCTGAATCGCGCGGACGGACGCATGCTCACGACGGCGACTGTGCTCGCCGGCTATTGGAATCTGACGGGCGCGCCGGCCGGCCTTCAATCGACGACGATCACGCCGGGCGCCGACGATGTGCCCGCCGTGCGCGTGGTCGTGACGCTCGCCGCGAACACGAATGGCGGCGCGATCGACCTGTTGCTCGGATGGCTGCTCAATCTTCTCAGCACACCGGGCAGCGCGAGCGCGGTCGCGGTTGCTTCGGCACCCGGCACGGTCGGCGCGGGCGGCCTCTTTCCGATCGTGTTGAACCGGTGTCTGTTCGATCAGTTCTGGAACTCGCAAACGAATCAGCCGTTGATCGACTTGAGCACGGGGCAGCCGTATGAGCTGAACATCCTCAATGGGCAGATGAATGGCGGCTCTTGCGATGCGGGTCAATGGACGTCGTTTCTGACCAACGCCAACGACGTGCCGACCGTTCGCGGGCTGATGTCGAACGGCAACCCTACCCTGCTGAATATCGGCGACAGCATCTGGATTCAGCCCGGCGCGGAAACCTCGCTGTACAACTCGGTGCCGACGAACCTGACGGTGGTCATGCCGGTCGCGTCGCAGATCGACATCAAGTCGTATGTGCCGGTCGTCGCGTTTGCGGCTTTCCATATCGACCGCGCGATCGGCGGCAGCGGCAAGTACATCCAGGGACACTTCGTGGGCAGCTACAGAATCCCTGTACCCGCTACCGGCGTTGGACCTTCTTATGGTGCATACATTGCGCCGCGCCTCGCCGGATAATTTCTCCAGGCGTCGCATTCGCGAACCCGCATTGCCCTCTTCATCGCACTCGTCATCGCACTCTTCATCGCACACCGCCTCGCGGCAGTTGAACAGGGAGCCTGGACCGGCCACGCTATAATTTCGCGCTTTCATTGGCCTCGTCAGGCGTTAAGGATTACACATGAGCACATTGCCTCCCTGCCCGAAATGCAACTCCGAGTTCACCTACGAAGATGGGGGTGTCTACGTCTGCCCGGAGTGCGCGCATGAATGGTCGGAGCAAGCAGGCATGCCGGCCGAAACGGCGAATAAGGTTTATCGCGATTCAGCCGGAAATGTTTTGCAGGACGGCGATACCGTCACGGTCATCAAGGACCTGAAACTGAAGGGTTCGGGCGGCGTGATCAAGATGGGCACCAAGGTCAGGAATATTCGACTGGTGGATAGCGATCACGATATCGATTGCAAGATCGAGGGCTTCGGCGCCATGAGCCTGAAATCGGAATTCGTCAGGAAGGCGTAACGAGAGTGGACGCGCTGGCTCAACCACCAGCCAGCGCGTCCAGCAACTTTCGCTACCGCCCTTTCGTCACTGCGTCTGGTCGGCCCACGTGTAGATCGGCAGCTTACTGATCGGCGGCGTGCCGATCTGCAATGTGACGTCGCGCATCGAGGTCAACTCGATGTTGCGCAGGTCGCCCATGTAGCGCCGCGAATCGCCGTTGTCGTTGATATACGCGACCACGTTGCCCGTGATGCCAGCGACGTTCGTGCTGGTGAGCGGCTGTCCCCAGATGTCGAAAAACTGGCCCAGCGTATAGGGCCTGATCGTGGGCGTTTCGATATGGATCATGCCGGTCTGGTCGTGCGTATGCATCTCATAGCTGCACTGGGACAGAAGGCCGACGTTCATCGGCACCGCGAGCGACTGGCCATTGTTGATGATCGCAAGGTGCGCGTGCACGTGATACAGCTCGCTCATCTTGGCCGCGCAGGTCAGACCGTCGACATCCGGGCCGGTGCCGCCCGTCGATGTATTGCCGCTCGGCCAGTACGACGTACCGACCGTGCCTCCGTACGCGAGGGTGATCGCGTTCGTGTCGAACGGCGGCGGATCGGTCCACGTGTAGCTCGGAATTTGCGTCAACGGCGTGCCGACCATGATGGTCACTTCGCCATGCTTGGGCAGCACGAGGCTCGCGGGATCGCCCTTGTATTGCGAAAGCGAGCCGCCGTCGTTCACATAGATCGAAACGGGCGATCCGCTCAGGCCGGCAACGTTCGACGTGCTAAGCGTTTGCCCCCAGACCGCGAAGAACTGGCCGAGCGTATAGGACGCGCTCGTGGTGGCATCCATGTGAATCTTGCCGCTGGCATCGACCGTGTGCAGCGGATACGCGCAACCGGTCTGCACGGACATGGTCGGCTCCGCCATGCCGATGTTGGCCGGCAGCGAAAGCAGGCGGCCATTCTGATAGATCGACAGATGCGTGTACGTGTACGAGCTGCTGCGCAACGCGCAGTTCAGGCCGCTCACGGGCTGCCCCGTTCCGCCGGTCGATGTCGAACCGGTGGGCCAGTTGGAGTCGCCGAGCGTGGTGCCGTCGATCACCGGCGTGGCGGCGGCCAGTGTCGGTGACGCCGAAGCGTTCGTGCCGGAGCCGGAGGAGCCGCCTCCGCCTCCGCCGCAGCCTGCAATGATGAGAAAGACGCCGATAACGGCGCATCTTGAGCCTAGCCGTTGCAACATGGGTTGCTCCTCGTTTTCGTAAGATAAATTAGTTAGGAGGCGATATCATGTTGACTCAACCGAGATCGCCATTGACGGAGTGGTCGGATGCAACGGAACACCGCTTGCTAACTGGCGCATCCAGATCGCAAAACCGGCAGGCTCAGCGTAGCAATGCATCCGGTAATAGAATGTAATGAAGCGCACGAATTGGGCGCTTTTCTTTTGCATTCAGTTGTAGTAGCCGGGTCGGCGCGCGGTGGAGGTCTTGCCTTCCGGGCAATCGCGTGCAACGCGCGGCGTGCAGCGCGCAGCCGATCAATGTGACGTGCGGAATGTGCCTGCGGCGTGGCCCATAGGCGCGTGGGCTTGCCGCGCGGGCATCCAGAAGCGTGGGCGGTGCTGCGTCATAGCGAACGCAAGCGCAAGCTGTCCGTGCGGCGAACCACACAGACAATGAAACCATAAGGTCTGGAGAGCAGGTTTGACGCTGACGACTCAGGTTGAATCGTCAGCGGTGCCGCGATGGTTTGTCAGTGCTCCATGCGCCACATGCCGGCGTCGAATGCCACCGCCGAAGCGGCACGCAGGCGCGCCCGTCTTCTCGCACTAGCGGGGCGCAATGCCTAGCATTTGACGCGCTTTGGCAGCGCTCGCCACGGGGCGGCCATATTCGCCACACAAGGAGGCCACCCGGGCAACGAGTTGCGCATTGCTCTTCGCCAGCGTGTCCTTGTCCCAGCGCACATTGTCTTCGAGACCCGTGCGACAGTGTCCGCCCATGTCGAGCGTCCAATAATTGACTTCCAGCTGATGCCGTCCAATACCCGCCGCGGTCCATGTGGCATCGGGCAATAGCGCCTTGAGTTGTTTCACCTCGAACTCGAGAATCTCGCGACGCGCCGGCAGCGCATTTTTAACACCCATCACGAACTGCACGTGCACGGGCGATTTGAGCAGCCCTTGCTGGACGAGATCCACTGTGCTGTACAGCATCGCCAGATCGAAGATTTCGATTTCCGGTTTGACATCATGGTCGAGCATCGTTTGTGCAAGCGCACGCACGAAGTCCGGCGGATTTTCATAGACGGTAGTCGGAAAATTGACCGAGCCCGTTGCGAGCGATGCCATATCCGGGCGCAGATCGAGCATCGCTCCGCGTTGCTCGAAGGAACGGCCGCGACCGCCTGTCGAAAACTGGATGATGATATCCGGGCAATGCTTGCGGATGCCTTCCTGAAGCTCGGCGAAACTCGACCTGTCGGAACTCGAGTTTTCCTGTTCGTCACGCACGTGCAGATGAACGAGCGATGCCCCGGCTTCGTACGCTTCGTGGGTGCTTTCCACCTGCTCGGCGATCGTGATCGGTACAGCCGGGTTGTCCTTCTTGCGCGGAACTGAACCCGTGATGGCAACGGAGATAATGCACGGTTCACTCATGGCTAGCCCTCCCGCTCCAGATCTTTGTCCCGCCCAGCGGGCGAGCGCTCATGACCGCGCGCGCGGCTCCATGCCCGCACGCGGTTATCCAAGTCTAGTTCAAATGGACGCGTCCGGAGTCGATCATTCAATATGGCGATTCAGTGTCGCGCGACGCATTCAATGGCCGCTGCGTAAAACCTCAGGCCTCCACGCGCAACTGCCTAGGCGCGCGCCTGCATCGCGGCCGGCTCGCCCGCCGGCACCGCCTCCAGAAAGCCTCGCCCCATTTCCCGCTCGAAGCGCGCCGGACTGCCCTCCCAGATGATGCGCGCGTGCTCCAGCACATACACGCGGTCGGCGTGCGGCAGCGCGAACGTGACATTCTGCTCGCCAAGCAGCACGGTGATCGGCGTCGTTTTCTGCATCGATTCGAGCGCCTTCGACAACTGCTCCAGAATCACGGGCGCGAGGCCGAGCGTTGGTTCGTCGAGGATCAGCAGCTTCGGCTGCATCATCAGCGCGCGGGCAATCGCGAGCATCTGCTGCTCGCCACCCGACAGCGTTCTCGCCGTCTGACTCTGGCGCGACTTGAGGATCGGGAACAGATCGAACAGCCACGCGAGCTGATCCGCGCGCACGGCGTCGGCGAGATGGTAGCCGCCCAGATCGAGATTTTCGCGGACCGTCATGTCGCTGAACAGTTCGCGCGTTTCCGGGCACTGAACGATGCCGGTTCGCGCGATCTCCGCGCCGCTCAGCCCCTTCAGTTCCCGTGCGCCGAAGCGGATGTTCCCCTCATAAGGCAGGAGGCCCGAAATCACGTTGAAAAGCGTCGTCTTGCCCGCGCCGTTGAGTCCGACGATCGACACGAACTCGCCCTCGTTCACGTGCAGACTCACATCGTCGAGCGCCCTCGCCTTGTCGTACTGCATGCCGACGTTCTCGACTCGCAACAGCGCCGGCCGGCTGTTCGCGTCTGCGCCCGCGCGCTCGCGCACTTCGAGCTTGCCGCCCAGATAGACGCGGCGCACCGTCTCGTTGCGCATCACCTCTTCGGCTGTGCCCTCGGCGATGTGCTCGCCGAGATACATCGCCAGCACGCGATCGACGAGCGCCGCGAGGCTCTTCACGTTGTGATCGACGAGCAGCACCGCGCGGCCCTCGTCGCGAAACCCGCGGATCAGTTCCGAAAAGGCCGCCGACTCCGCGGCCGTCAGACCCGCGAACGGTTCGTCGACCAGCACGACGCGCGGATCGCGCGCGACCGCCTTGGCCATCTCCATGCGGCGCAGGTCCGCGAACGGCAGCGTTGCCGGATGACGGTGCATCACGGCGCCGAGCCCGACGCGTTCGGCGATCTCGCGCGCGCGCCGGCTCACGTGGGGATCGGCGGCGAGTTTCGTCAGCGAATCCGGCAGCAGCGCGAGCTTGATATGTTCGAGCACTGTCTGCCGATGCAGCGGCCGCGAGTGCTGGAACACGATGCCCACGCCCGCGCGCGCGATTCGATGCGGCGCCCAGCCGGCCATCTCGACGTCGTCGACCTTGATCGAGCCGGCATTCGGCCGCTCGATGCCCATGATCAGCTTCATCACCGTCGACTTGCCCGAACCGTTCGGTCCGATCAGGCCCAGAATCTCGCCGGGATGAATATCGAAACCGATGTCCTTGACCGCGACGAGTCCGCCGAAGCGTTTCGTGAGCCCGCGTACCGACAGAAGAGGCGCTTCGTTCATTCCTTTTCCCTCACGCGCAGCACGTTGCCGAGCAGGCCGTCCGGAAAGAACAGGATCACGGCGAGCGCGACCGCCGCGACCACGAATGTATTGATCTGGCCGAGCGGACGCAGGAATTCGCCCGCCACGATCAGGAAGATCGAACCGAGCACCGCACCGAGTATCGTGCGGCGTCCGCCAAGCACCGCCGCGATAATGATCTGAACGCCGACGCCGAGATCCACCACGGTGCTCACCGAAGCCGTGCCCTGATAGAACACGAGCATCGCACCCGCCACACCGGAAAACACGGCGCTGATGCAGAACGCCGCGAGCTTGTGCTTGGTCACGTTGAAGCCGAGCGCCTGAGCCCCGGTCGCGTCCTGGCCGCTCGCCTGAAGGATCAGGCCGATGGCGGAACGCGACAGGCCAAACAGCAAAACCGCGCAGACCACCAGAAACGCGAGCGCAATCCAGTAGTTGCTCATGGCGTCGACGGACATCACGTCCGGCACCATCATGCCGATTTCGCCGCCCGTCACGCCCGCGAAGATCACAATCGCGTTCTGCAGCAGCAGCACCGCGACCAGCGTGACAAGCCCGAAGTAAGGACCGCGCAGCCGCAGCGCGGGCACCGCGAGCAACAGGCCGCCGATCAGCGCGGTGAGACCGCCCGCGGCGATGCACACGGGTATCGGCGGACCCCAGTGCGCGTCGATGATCGCGGCCGAATACGCGCCGAGGCCGATCAGAAAGGTCGGCCCGAAGTTCACCTCGCCGGCAAAACCGAACAGCAGATCCCACGACATCGCGAACACGCCGAAATAAAACGCGACGGTCAGCACGCCGAGGATATAACCCGACAGCCACCAGGGCAGTGTCGCCGCGGCCACGGCGAGCAGCGCGGCGACCCATATCGAACGCGAACGAATCAGTACGCTCATGACAATGGACTCCGCTAGCGCCGGCCAAGAAAGCCTTGTGGGCGCACATAGACGACCAGCACCAGCAGCAGCAGCGCGGGCAACGGCCGCAGCGTCGGCGCGAGCAGGTACGCGGTGATGGTCTCCAGGTAGCCGACGACATACGCGGCCATCAACGAGCCGGACACGCTGCCGAGGCCGCCCAGCACGACGATCGAAAATGCGCTGGCGGTGAGCTGACCGGTGTTGTTCGAGCTGACGCCGAGAAACGACGCGAGCAGCACGCCCGCGATGCCCGCCAGCACGCCGTAAATGGTCCATACCAGCAGATAGATGCGCGACAGCTCGAAGCCGAGCAGCGTCAGGCCACGCGGATTCATCGACGCCGCGAGCAGCGCCTTGCCAAGCCGCGTGCGATTCACGAACAGCCACAGCAGGCCGATCACGACCCAGCAGAGCACGGCGATCATGATCTCGTTGTAGGGCACGCGCACGCCCGCCACGCTCGCGACGCCGGCAATCAGCGGACGCATCGTGACGGGATTGTCGCTGAAGAGCCACGCCATGCCTTGCTGGATCATGATGCCCCACAGCAGCGTGCCGGTCAGGACGAAGATTTCTTTTTCTTCAGCCGGAATCGCGGCCGAACGCTGGATCGGCCGGACCACCATCAGATAGGTGACGTAGGCAGTCACGAGGCCGGCCAGCACGCCGAGCGGCGTGCCGATATAGGTGCCGAGCCCGGCTTCGCCCGCGAGCATCCAGCCTGTCAGTGCCGCCACCAGCATCACGCCGCCGTGCGCGAGATTGAGTACGCCGGATACGCCGAAGATCAGCGTGAAGCCGATTGCGCCCAGCGCGTAAAGAGAACTGATTGCGAAACCGTCGATGAGAATCTGCAGTGGCAGCATGCCCGGCCCTTCGTGTCGAGTGGGGTGTCGATGCATGGACTGTCGGAGCCCGCGTCACGCGAGCCCGAACAGCGTGGAAAAACCGCCGCCGGCACGTCAGGAACGTAGGCGGCGGCGCCGTGCACTGCCGGGTCCGCGCGTCTAATTCGCGGCCACGTGCTGGGACGTCTTCACGAACGCGGGAAACCTGAGCGCGCCGTTCGCCACCGACTTCGGCCAGATCGCGACCTGCTTGCCATCCTGCCATTGCAGCGTGATGCCCGTGATATAGCCGGTGCCGTACTTCAACGCATGCGTGAACTGGTCGTTCTTGCCATAGAACTGCCAGCGGCCGATCGTGCCGACATAGTCCGTCTTCTCCAGCGCGTCGACCATCTTGTCCGGATCGGTCGATCCTTTATTGCGCCTGATCGCATCGGTGAGAATGTAGACAAGGTCGTAGCTCGTGAAGCCGCAATAAGCCGGCGAGACGCCGAACTTCTTCTGATACGCATCCACAAACGGCACCGTCTTCGGCGTCATCGCCACGCCGGGCGCCGCCGCGGACGCCGTGATCACACCGTCTGTCGCGCCGTTGGTGTCCTTCCAGAAGCTCGTGGTGGTGGCCTGCGAACTCTGGCCCGACATCGGAATCGGCACCTGCTGGTCATGCCATTGCACGGTTGGCTGCACGCCGACGTGACTGATGCCCGTCGTGATCGTGTCGGGATGTTTGGCCTCGATCTGGTTGAAGATCGGCGTGAAGTCCGACGTGTCCGGATTGAAGCGAATGTGGTCGAGCACCTGGAGGCCCGCTTTCGGCAGGCACTCCATGAAGCGTTCGTCGAGCGGCTTGGTCCACGCGGCGTCTTCGCTCATCACCACGGTCGATTTCATTTTGAACTGACCGACCAGAATATCGTGTGAAAAATCGCAGATCGATTGCGCGATGAACGCCGAGGTCATCCAGCCGTGGAAGGTGTACTTGTAGTGGTCATAGTCGTCGTGGACGTGCTTCGAGATGTCGTTGCTCGCAGCGCCGGGTGTGATGAACGGCACCTTCAGGCGGCCCGACCAGGGCTCCATGGCGAGCGCCACTTCGCTGATGTAGCTGCCGATCACCGCGACTACCTTGTCCTGCGTCGCGGCCCGCTGAAACGCCCGCACGCCGTCGGACGCCGACGAATGGTCGTCATACGCGATGATCTGAACCTGCCGGCCATCGACGCCGCCGTGCGCGTTGATCTCGTCGGCGGCGAGTTGCGCGGCCTTGCTGATCGAGGCGCCCGCGACCGCCGACTCCTCGCTGATCACCCCGATCTTGATCGGCTCGCCAGCCGCATGCGCGTTGCCCGCGAACCACAGCCCCGCTGCGGCTGTACCTAACGCAATGACGCGATACTGTTGCGACCACTTGCTCTGCTTGGACATTATGTTTCCCCGATTCATTTTGATCGTTGAGCGAACATCTGCCAGGTACATGCAGCTGGGAAGAAAGCGTGCCCACAATAGCACCGGGTTTTTAAGCACTACATCAGTAATTACGATTACTGAATGGCGCCCATTTTCTTCCTGCAAAGCAGCAAAAGTACTGCGCAATTCGCGTGACGGAATCGCGGATGGGGGCATCGGCGCTGCACATTGCTGCTTCTTTGCAGTTGCGCAAATATTGCGTTCAGGAACGCTCGCATGACGTGAACGGTATGCACTTCGTCCGTTTTTTGCTCTCTTCACACCGCCTTTCGCGAGCGGCGTGCAGCGTCTGGAAAAAAGAAGACAAATGCCCCGGCTTACAGATCGATTGCGAGCCGGAGCGGTTCAAGCTTGTCGATGTGCGGATCACAAGATCACGGTAACGGCCCGGACGGTTTAGACCCGGCGCCTACGCTGCAACGTCATTCCGTTGCGCCCTGCGTCTGGCACGCGCTTGCCGTGCGCGCGCCGCGCCGCACGCCACCGAGCCATGCGGCGAGCAGCGCCACGAGCACGAACACCGTCGCGAGATAGATGAACAGTGTCCCGAGCGGCAAATGCATCGAGAGCAGCACGCCGCCTAGCATCGAGCCCGCCACCGAGCCGAATTTACCGATGCCGATCGCCGAGCCGACGCCCGTCGAGCGCACCGTCGTCGGGTAGACCATGCCCGAGACCGCATAGAGCGCGAACTGACTGCCGATCACGCACACGCCGCTTGCGAACACGGCCATGAACAGCCACGCAGTCGGCATCGGCATGCCGAGCGACGCGGCGATCGGGCAACCGGCCACGGCGAGAAGCAGCAACACGCGAATGCCGTAACGGTCCACGAAACGGCTCAACGCAAGCGCGCCGACCGTGCCGCCCACGGGAAACATCATCGCCGCCTGCGCGGCGCGCGCGGGCGCGAGCGTGCCCATGGCGAACAGAATCGGCAGCCAGTTCTGCAGGAAATGCAGCGCCAGCGAGTTGAGGATGAACAGCGCCCAAAGCAGCGGTGTGACCTGCGCGAGGCCATGCTGGAACAGCGCGCTCGGGCGCGCGCGCGAACGCGCTTCGTCGTCGACGACATAGCGCGTGCCCTCCTCCGCGTCCGTTGCGCCGAGGCGCGCCGCGATCCGGCGCACCTCGCGCGTGTCGCGGCCATTCAGGATCAGGAAGCGGATCGATTCGGGCAGCAGCGCGAACGATGCCAGCGCCACGGCCACGGCCGCGGCGCCACCCACCGTGAACAGCACGGGCCAGCCATAGCGCGGCAACAACCACGACGCCACCGCCCCGCCGCCGCCCGCGCCAATCGAAAAGCCGGAAAACATCAGCGTGATCCACGTGGCGCGGCGTGCCTTGGGTGCGTATTCGGAGACGAGCGCCACCGTGTTGGGCACCACGCCGCCCATGCCGATGCCCGCCAGAAAACGCAGCAACGTAAGCTGCTCGATGGAAGCCGCATAGCTGCACATAAACGTCAGGATACCGAACCAAAGCGAACCGTAGACGATCGTTTTGCGTCGACCGAAACGATCTCCGCCGAAGCCCAGCAGCAGCGATCCCACCAGCACGCCGAACAGGCCCACGCCGAACACACGCCCGAAGCCAGCGGCATTCGTGTGCCACGCGTGGATCAGCGCGGGCGCGGCGAATGCGGCCGCCACCTGATCGTAGCCGTCGATCAGCACGATCGTGAAACACCAGACGATAAGCATCAGCGCAAAGCCGCCGAGCTTTTGCCGCTCGATCAGCGCCGAGACGTTGATGGTATTCATGGCCGGCCTCCGCATGCGTCGAGCGAATGGGTGAGTGCGTGTGTGCATGAGTGCATGTGCTGTCTCCGTTTTTGTCGTTGTCGTTGTCTTTGTTGCAATGACCTTGTCGCTACGCGGAAGGCGCGATTTTGAATCTCGCCACCTGCCGCTCCAGTTCGCGCGACTGCTGATCGAGCGCCTGGGCGGCGGCGCTCGCCTGTTCGACGAGCGCGGCGTTCTGCTGCGTGATCGCATCCATGAGATTGACCGCGGCATCGATTTGCTCGATACCGGCGCGCTGCGCTTCGGCGGACGAGACGATGCCGCCCATCATGTCCGCGAAGCGCCGCGCGGATTCGAGGATCGTGTCGATCGCGTGCTCGGCTTGCGTGACCATCGTCGTGCCGTCCGACGCCGCGCGCACCGCGTCGCTCACCAATGCGCCAATTTCCTTCGCAGCCGTCGCCGCATGCTGCGCGAGCGAGCGCACCTCGGCGGCGACCACGGCGAAGCCGCGCCCGTGCGTGCCCGCGCGCGCCGCCTCGACGGCCGCGTTGAGCGCAAGAATGTTGGTTTGAAATGCGATGCCTTCGATGATGCCCGTGATGTCCGCGATCCTGCGCGCGCTCGATTCGATGCGCTCCATCGTGTCGCTCACGCGCGCGATCGTGCTGCTGCCGTCGCACGCGGCCGCCGAGGCTTCGTCGGCGATTGCGTGCGCCTGCTGCGCGCGCGTCGCGTTCTGCCGCACCGTGCCGGTCAGCTCGGTCATGCTTGCGGCGGTTTGCTCAAGCGAGGCCGCCTGCTCTTCCGTGCGCGACGAAAGATCGAGCGTGCCCGCCGCGATCTCGGCGGTCGCGGCGCCGATCGACCGGCTGCTCGATCGCACGGCCGTGACCGTGCGCGCGAGTTGCGTTTGCATGTTGCGCAGGCCGTCAAGCAGGCGCCCCATTTCGTCGGCGCGATGGTGCACGATGTTGCGTTGAAGGTCGCCCGCCGCGATAGCCTCGAAGTGTGTCAGCGCCTCGTTGAGCGGCGCCATGATCGCGCGTCGCAACGCGATCCAGCTCCATGCCGCAGCCGCGATGCCGAACGCGATCATCACGGCCGCCACCGCGAAAAACAGCTGAAAATAGCGCTCGGCGTCGTCGTAGCTGCGTTTCGCGTTCGCATAGAGCGTGCGCTTCAATTCGTCGTTCGCGCGACTCATCGCGTTGAAGAGCGGACTCAGTTGCACCGTGCCGATGCGTTGCGCGCCCTCGCGGTCCTGTGCCTTCAGCGCGTCGATGAAGGCGCGCATTGCCTCGCGCATCGGCGCGCGTTGCCGGCTCGCGGCTTCGATCAGCGGCGCTTCGCCCACCTCATGCGATTCGTCGACGAAAGCGCTCCATTCCTCGTCCGACTGCCGGAAGAAGTCGCTTGCATGGGCGATCTGCTCGTGCGCGTGTGGACCCTCCAGTTGCGCCATCGCGCCGCCGAGCACGAGCCGTGTGCGTCCGATCAGCAGTTCCGCGTTGCCGATATGCACGGCCGCCGTCAGTTTGTTCTCGTAGGTGTCCCGGTTCGCGCGATTCGCGCGCCACGCGCCCGCGAGACCCAGCGCGCCGATGCCCGCTATCAGCGCGGCGAGCAGCGCCATCGTGAACGCGAGCCGCGCCTGAAGCGACATCGCCTTCGCGCGGTCGGTGCGGGGGATGACGCGCCGGATGGCTTGCGGCGCGAACGCGTTGTGAGGTGAATCGGGAAAATCGGCGGCGAGATGAGACTTCATGGCGTGGGCGTGGGCGTGCGCGTGGGCGTGGAATCGTGATCGAAGAGAACAGCGCGCGGCGGCTAGAGCCACGGCGAGCGTTCGAGATGTGCGGCTTCGAAGGCGCGAATCTCGTCGGCGAATTCAAGCGTCGCACCCGTTTCGTCGAGCCCTTCGAGCAGCAGCGTCTTGAGCGCGGGCGCGATCTCGAAGCTCCAGCGCTCGCCCTCGGGCGCCATCACCGTTTGCGCGCTCAGATCGACGCACAGCTGGAAGCCCGGCGTCGCCGCCACGGCGTCCATCAAATGCTCGATCGCCGCCGCGTCGAGCCGCACCGGCAAGATGCCGTTCTTACAGCAGTTATTGAAGAAGATGTCCGCGAAACTCTCGGCCACGAGCACGCGGAAACCGAATTGCCGCAGTGCCCACGGCGCGTGTTCGCGCGAGCTGCCGCAGCCGAAGTTGCGGCGCGTGAGCAGCACCGAGGCGCCTGCATAGCGCGGCAGGTTGAGAACGAAGTCGGGCTGCGGCACGCGTTCATCGGCAGGCTTGCCGTAGTAGCCCGCATCGCGATAACGCCATTCGTCGAATAGATAGGGCCCGAAACCCGTGCGCGCGATCGACTTCATGAATTGCTTGGGCATGATCGCGTCGGTATCGACGTTGTCGCGATCGAGCGGCACGACGAGCCCGGTGTGACTGACGAGCGGCTCCATCACTTATCTCCAGTTATCCTGACGAATGTTCGAATATCCACGAAACGTCCCGCGAGCGCGGCAGCCGCGGCCATTGCCGGACTCACGAGATGCGATCGTCCGCCCGCGCCCTGACGTCCCTCGAAATTGCGATTCGACGTGGAGGCGACGCGCTCGCCCGCTTCGAGCCGGTCGGCGTTCATCGCGAGGCACATCGAGCAGCCGGGCTCGCGCCATTCGAAGCCCGCATCGATGAACACTTCGTGAAGCCCTTGCGCCTCCGCGTCGCGCTTGACCTGCTGCGAGCCCGGCACCGCGAGCGCGAGGCGCACATTCGGCGCGACACGTCCGCCCGCCGTGCGCAGAACGTCGGCGGCCGCGCGCAGGTCTTCGAGACGGCCGTTCGTGCACGAGCCGATGAACACCTTGTCGAGCGCGATCGACTCGATCGGCGAGCCCGCGCGCAAATCCATGTAGTCGAGCGCGCGTTGCCACGACGCACGGCGTCCCGCGTCGTCGATGTCCGCCGGATCGGGCACGCGGCCGTCGATGCCCGTAACCATTTCCGGCGACGTTCCCCACGTCACTTGTGGAGAGAGCGCGGAGAGATCGAGCGTGTGCTCCGCGTCGAAACGCGCGCCGTCGTCAGAACGCAATTCACGCCATGCGCGCGCCGAGCGCTCCCACGCCTCGCCGCGTGGCGCGTGTTCGCGCGTGCGGCAATAGTCGAGCGTGGTGTCGTCCACGGCGATCAGACCCGCGCGCGCGCCCGCCTCGATCGACATATTGCAAAGCGTCATGCGCCCTTCCATTGAGAGAGCGCGCACGACGGGTCCCGCGAATTCGATCGCGTAACCGGTCGCGCCCGCGGTGCCGAGCGCGCCGATCACGGCGAGCGCGACGTCCTTGGCCGAGCAACTCGCGGGCAGCACGCCGTTCACGGTCACGCGCATCGTGCGGCTGCGTCGCGTGATGAGCGTTTGCGTGGCCAGCACGTGCTCGATTTCCGACGTGCCGATGCCGAACGCGAGCGCGCCGAACGCGCCGTGCGTGCTCGTGTGCGAGTCCCCGCAGACGATCGTCATGCCCGGCAACGTGTTGCCGCGCTCCGGCGCGACCACATGAATGATGCCCTGACGTGCGTCGCTCATGCCGTAATGCGCGATGGCGCTGCGCTCGCAGTTTTCGCGCAGCGCGTCCACCTGAATGCGGGACACGGGATCGGCGATGCCGAATTCGCGCGCCGTCGTCGGCACGTTGTGGTCGGCCACGGCAAGATTCGCGCGCGGTCGCCACACGGGCCGCCGCTCGTGCCTCAGCGATTCGAACGCCTGCGGGCTGGTCACTTCGTTCAGCAGATGGCGGTCGATGTAGAGAAGCGTCGTGCCGTTCGCGTCTGTTCGAACGGCGTGCGCGTCGAAGATCTTGTCGTAGAGGGTCTGGTTCATCGGCATGGCATCGGGCGCAATATAGTCAGGCATCCGAACCATATTGCGCCGTATTGTTCTGATTCGACAGGAGTGCCGCGCCGCCGCGCATTCGTGGCGGCGCGGTGCGGCGCGGGTGTTACGAGTCGTGCAGCAACGAACGCTGCATTGTATCGGCGGCTGCTTCCGGCGCGGTGACCTCCGCATGCGCTTCGCTGAAGCGCGCGCGATAAAGCAGCGCAAGGATCGTGGAGAATATTGCCGCGATCAGGAACAGCAGCGAAGCCGCGTAAAAAAGCTGCGTGATCGGCAGATGCATGGACAGCAGCAGCCCGCCGATCATCGGCCCCGACACAGAGCCGATCTTACCCACCGATATCGCGCTTCCCACGCCCGCCGAGCGGAACGAGGTCGGATAGATCATGCCCGCCACCGCGTAGAGGCCGTATTGCGCGCCGACCACGCAAAAACCCGTGGCGAACACGGCGAGCATGAGCCACGCTTGCGACGAACCGTGACCCAGCAGCGCGACAACCGGAAAGCCGATCACGGGCAATGAAATGATCGCGAGCACGCCGTGCTTGTCGACGAAGCGGCACAGAATCAGACCGCCGAGCACGCCGCCCACCGAGAACATCATCGTGATGAGCCCCGCGCCCCGCGGATCGATACCCATGCCTTCCATCAGAATGGGCAGCCAGTTCTGCAGGAAATAGAGCGCCATCGAGTTCGCGATGAACACGATCCACAGCAGCGGCGTGATCGCCGCGAGGCCGTCGGAGAAGATCAGCCTCAACACGAAGCGGTGCTTCTTCTCGCGCACTTCGCCCGCGACGAACTGCGCGTCGGCGGGAATGTTCAGCTCGGGGCGCAGGCGCGTCATGAGACGGTGCAGCATGTGCGGATCGCGCTGCCGGATCATGAGCAGCTTCGCGGATTCCGGCAGCGTGAAGATCAGCAGCACGGCGACGAGCAGCGAACCGCCGCCGCCCACGGCGAACATCACAGGCCAGCCGAAGCGATGAATGAGCGCCGACGAAACCAGTCCGCCCGAGCCCGCGCCAATCGAAAACCCCGAGAACATGAGCGTGACCCACGTCGCGCGCAACCGTTTGGGCGCGTATTCGGCGACGAGCGCGACCGAGTTCGGCACCACGCCGCCCATGCCGATGCCGGCGAGAAAACGCAGCAGCATCAGTTCCTGGAGCGAGCTCGCCCACACGGAGGCGTACGTCAGCAACCCGAAGAAAAGGCTGCCGATGATAATGGCCTTCTTGCGCCCGAGCCGGTCGCCGAGATAGCCGAAAATGAACGAGCCGATCAGCGTGCCGAACAGGCCCGCGCCGAACACGGGGCCGAAGCCGCCGCGCGCGACGTGCCAGTCCTTGATGATGGCGGGCGCCGCGAAGGAAACGGCCGTCTGATCGTAGCCGTCCATCAGCATGATCAGGAAACACCAGAACAGCAGGCCGACGGCGAAGCGTCCCGTCTTCTGCTCTTCTACCAGTGTCGCGATGTTGAAAGTCCGGTCTGCTTGCATGTCTATCCCATTGACCTCGCGTGCACGAACGCGCCACCGTGGCGCGCCCGCTCGCGCTGTTGCTCCTCAATTTTCCTCATGGCTGCGCCACGGCCGGAGCCACAATATAAAAGGCGGTCCCGCGCGGCTCAATCAAAAAATAGCGATGAAGAGATCGAAATAAGTGAACAATCCGTTCTGCGTTCGCTGCTTTACGTTCTCATTTCATCGCACGCATGGCGCCTCCGCTTCGTCAGAACATATGGTTGACGCCGATGCGCGCGACCGTCTGGCTGCCGCTCGTCGAAGGCTGATAGCCGAACTGCGCGGCGCGCGCGCCGTTTCCCGACGCGCGTTGCAGGCCCACGCCCGCGTACACCTGCGTGCTCTTCGAGAGGTAATCGGTCAGGAACAGGTTGTACTGGTTGATCGTGAGGCCCTGAAACAGCGAGTGATCCCACGAAAGACCGAGGAAGTAGAAGCCCTTGCCGCCCAGATTGACGTTCACGCCCGCCTGGTAGTTGTTCAGCGTCGCCGCGCCTTTGTTGTTCTCCAGCTTCACGCCCGAATACGTCAGGTGCGGCGTGAAGTCGCCGATCTTCACCGAGCCGCCCGCTGCCAGCGTGCTGTAGCGGCTCGCGTTGAACATCGTGCCCTGTTTCAGCGGCTGGCCGAGCAGCGAGCCCAGGCTGAAGGTGCCGAACACATCCGCCGTGCGGTTATGCGACATTGTGTAGGCTATGCCGAACTTCACCGGCCCGCCCAGATATTGTGCGCCGACGCTGTACTGCCGCCCCGCGCTGAAATTGCCCGCCTGATCGCCGAACGCGTCCATCACGCCCGCCTGGATGCCGTGGAAGCTGACCGTCTCGTACTTCACGGCGTTGTTGAGCGCGTGCGTGTTCGCGAGACCGTCAAGATTGCCGGGCGTGTAGAACGACGAAATGCCGGGAATGGAATTGTTCAGGCGACCCACGTACTGATAGATATAGTCGTTGATGTTGCCGAAGCTCAGCGAGCCCCAGCGATCGTTCGAGAGGCCCACATAAGCCTCGCGGTTAAAGAAGCTGGTCGGGTTGATCTGCGCGCCCGTGGTGGACGAAAATCCCGATTCGAGCCGCGCGAACGCCGTGTTGCCGCCGCCCAGCCCTTCCTTGATCAACAGTCCCCAGCGATCGGGTTGACGCTTGCCGGCCGACTCCTGAATCAGATGCTTGCCTTGCGTGTTCGATACGAAGTCGACGCCGACGTCGATGCTGCCATACAGCGAAACAGACGACTGCGCCCACACCGGGCCAGCCAGGATCGCGGCGCAACCGCCGACGAGCAGACGAGTTTTCAACACATGTCTCCAATGTTTTTATCGTTTGCCGGCCGCTCGCGGCGCCGGCTTCGTGCATCGCGCCGTCTCCTCGGGCCGCTCTTTCACGCCCCACAGCGCGATGCCGACAGAGTTTAACCACTTCAATTCGCGTTTTGAATCGCGAATTTTTTATCAATCAATAGAACATTCCGAATACTCAGCCAGGGTCTTTACTCATTAATTCCAAAAAAGCTCATAACCTATTCGGGAGAATGAATTCGCGTGCTAACATCCGCCGCATTCGAAACCAGTTAGCGTTTAAACGGAGAGCACGAATGCATTTCAGCGCAGGCCGGCCCAGGCGCCTGATTGTGGGCATCAGCGGCGCTTCGGGCGTTGTCTACGGTGTTCGGCTGCTGCAGTTGCTCAGGCAGCTCGACATCGAGTCGCATCTGGTGATGAGCCGCTCCGCGCAGGTCACGCTCGCGCACGAGTCGCAGTTCAGCGTCGCCGACGTGCGCGCGCTCGCCACCGTCACCTATCCCAACACCGATATCGGCGCGGCCATTTCAAGCGGATCGTTCCCCGTGATGGGCATGATCGTCGCGCCCTGCTCGATCCGCACGCTCTCGGAAATCGCCACTGGCGTGACGAGCGGGCTGATTTCGCGCGCGGCCGACGTCACGCTCAAGGAGCGCCGCCGCCTCGTGCTGATGGTGAGGGAAACCCCGCTGCACCTCGGCCACCTGCGCAGCATGACCAGCGTGACCGAAGCCGGTGCGATCGTCTATCCGCCGGTCCCGGCATTCTACGCGAACCCGGAATCGCTCGACGACATGGTCGATCACACGCTCGGGCGCGTGCTCGATCTCTTCGGTATCGAGAGTTCGGTGGTGCATCGCTGGGGTATGTGAGATTCATCCGCGCATTAACAAAATTCACTGATAAGACGTTCGAATTCTTTTGCTTCTATAGCGGCTGGCGTTGATTTAAAGTGGTTCCGTTTTAAAACAGAACCATATTTAAAAGATTTATCGATGAATTGATAAATATTCTCGATAAGAGAAGCGCCATTACGAAAGAGGTCGAAAGGTCGAATGAAAATCGTCATTGCAGGGGCCGGTATCGGCGGCCTGACGGCAGGAGCCGCGTTGTTGAGAAAAGGCTTCGACGTCACCATCCTTGAACAGGCGAAGGCACTCGGGGAGATCGGCGCCGGCGTGCAACTGAGCCCGAACGCCACGCGCGTGCTCTACCGGATCGGTGTCGGCGAACGCCTCGAGGGCCTTGCATGCGAGCCGCCCGGCAAGCGCGTGCGGCTCTGGAACAGCGGTCAGACCTGGCCGCTCTTCGATCTCGGCGCGGCGTCTCGTGAAGTGTATGGATTCCCCTACCTGACCGTGCATCGCGCGGACCTGCACGAAGCGCTCGTCGATGCGGTGCGCGCCTTTCGCGCCGACGCCATCAAGCTCGATCACAAGGTCGAGTCGATCGTGCAGAAGAACGGCAAGGTCCAAGTGCAAACCGTCTCGGGCGCCGTGTTCGAAGCGGATCTGCTGATCGGCGCGGATGGCGTGCATTCGCGCGTGCGCCGCGCTCTGTTCGGCGCGGACGAGCCCGTCTATTCGGGCGTGATGGCCTGGCGCGGCGTGATCGACGCCACGAAGTTGCCCGAGCATCTGCGCACGCCTTTCGGCACCAACTGGGTCGGCCCCGGCGCGCACGTGATCCACTATCCGCTGCGCGACCTCAAATTCATCAACTTTGTCGGCGCGGTCGAGCGCGACGGCTGGCAAGTCGAATCGTGGTCGGAACGCGGCACGATCGAGGAATGTCTTGCCGATTTCTCGGGCTGGCACGAAGACGTGCGCACGATGATCTCCGCGATCGACGTGCCGTACAAATGGGCGCTGATGATCCGCGAGCCGATGGCGCGCTGGACCTCCGGCAACGCCACGCTGCTCGGCGACGCGTGTCACCCCACGCTGCCGTTCCTCGCGCAGGGCGCGGGCATGGCGCTCGAAGACGGCTATCTGATCGCGCGCTGTCTCGCGCGTTATCAGAGCGACCTGTCGCGCGCGCTCGAACGCTTCGAGGCGTTGCGCCTCGAACGCACCGCGCGCATCGTGCGCGGCTCGGCGGCCAACACGAAGCGCTTCCACAATCCCGCCCTCGCGCATGCCGAAGGCGCGGCCGACTACGTCAATCGCGAGTGGAGCGAGGAGCGTGTGAAGGAGCGCTACAACTGGCTGTTCGAATACGACGTCGACGCCGTCGAAGTCTGAGCGCGCGCGTTCTTAATCTACTCGCGCATCAAGGAGACACTGCATGCCCGAATCCCTGTCGCCGGTGCTCGGCCTGCACCACTTCGCGTGGCGCTGCCGCAATGCCGAAGAAACACGCCATTTCTACGAGGACATCCTCGGTCTGCCGCTGGTTCATCTGATCCGCCTCGACCGCGTGCCGAGCACGGGCGAATACTGCCCGTATGTGCATCTGTTCTTCGAAATGGCCGACGGCTCCAACATCGCGTTCTTCGATCTCGGCGACGACACGGCCGCCGAACCTTCGCCGAACACGCCGCCGTGGGTCAATCACATCGCGCTGCGCGTCGCCACGCTCGACGCGCTCGAAACGATGAAGCAGCGTCTCGTCGATCACGGCATCGAAGTGCTCGGCGTCACCGACCATCATTTCGTGCGCTCCATTTATTTCTTCGACCCGAACGGTTTCCGCCTCGAATTGACGGTGCCGGTCGCGCCGGCCGAAACGCTCGCGACGTACAGGAAAGAGGCGCGTGCGGCACTTGACGCATGGAACGAAGAACGACACAAAGCCGTACCGGAGACCCCCGCCGCATGAGCGCGCTTAACCTCACTCACGATCCCGCGCGTCATAGCTGGATCGAGTCGGCGAATCTGCCCGACACCGATTTTCCGATCCAGAACCTTCCGTTCGGCGCTTTCGAGCGCGACGGCGTCGTGCACGCGGGTGTCGCGATCGGCGAACACGTGCTCGACTTGCGCGCGCTTCTCGACAGCAGCCTGCTCGCGCCGGGCAGCGATGCCGCGCTCGCGTGCGAAGCGGCCGCCGAGGGCACGCTCAATCGCCTGATGTCGATGCCGGCACGCCACGCAAGCGCGCTGCGCGCCGCGCTTTCCGATCTGCTCAAGAGCGACGCGCCGCAGCGCTCGCGCGTCGCACAGCGTGTCGATGCGCTGCTGCCGCGCCTCGACACGCTCACGCTGCGCCTGCCGTGCGAAGTCGGCGACTACACCGACTTTCTCACGTCGCTTCATCACACCGAACGCCACGGCCGCTACAAGGGTCTTGCCGATCCACTGCCGCCCGCGTTCAAATCGCTGCCGATCGCGTATCACGGCCGTGCTTCCTCGCTGCGCGCGAGCGGCGGCGAGGTGCGTCGCCCGCACGGCCAGTATCGCGACGCGAACGGGCAGATCGTGTTCGGCCCCGCGCCCGCGCTCGATTTCGAACTTGAGCTGGCGGCATGGATCGGCGAAGGCAACACGCTCACGCAACCCATCGCCGTGGACGACGCGCACGCGCACATCTTCGGCTATTCGCTGCTCAACGACTGGTCGGCGAAAAGTATTCAGTGGTTCGAACAAGTACTCGGGCCGTTTCTCGGCAAGAGCTTTCATTCGAGCGTGTCGCCGTGGATCGTGACCACGGAGGCGCTCGCGCCATTCCGCAAGGCGCCCGTCGCGCGCGCCGCCGACGATCCGCCGCTCATGCCGCATCTGCACGGCGCGCGCGATCAGCAGGAAGGCGGCCTGTATCTGGAGCTGTACGCACATCTCTCGACACAACGTCTGCGCGATTCCGGCGCCGACGCCGTGCGCATCACGCACACGCATCTCGACAATCTGTACTGGACGTTCGCGCAGATGGTCGCGCACCACACGAGCAATGGCTGCAATCTGCGCACCGGCGATCTGCTCGGCAGCGGCACGATTTCCGGCGCAGACGACGCGGCGCGCGCGTGCATCACCGAATTGACGAACGCGGGCCGCGATCCGCTGCGCTTGCCCAACGGCGAAACGCGCACGGCGCTCGAAGACGGCGACGAAATCAGCTTGAGCGCGCGGGCGACGAAAGCGGGCGCGGTGCCGATCGGCTTCGGCGAATGCCGCGCGCGCATCGCGCCGGCGCTCGCGCTGACCTTCGCGCCGGGCAACGCGGAGTTCACGGCATGACGCAAGCGCTCAATGGTTACGAGCAGGTCGGCAACGGCCCGCGCAAGGTGCTCGCGATGAGCGGCTGGTTCGGCAGTGCCGACGACTGGCGCGCGCTCGCGCCCGCGCTCGACACCGATACGTTCACCTACGTCTTCTTCGACTATCGCGGCTATGGCCGCTCGCGAGAGCGCGACGGCGCGTTCACCTTCGAGGAAGCCGCCCAGGACGTGCTCGCGCTCGCCGACCACCTCGGCTGGAACCGCTTCAGCCTGATCGGACATTCGATGGGCGGCGTCGCGATCCAGCGCGTGCTGCTCGCCGCGCCCGAACGCATCGAACGCATGGCCGGCGTGTGCGCCGTGCCTGCGTGCGGCTCGCGCATGGACGACACGCGCCTCGCCGCGTTTCGCGCGGCCGTGGACGACGTCGAGCGGCGCGCCGCGATCATCGCCTTCTCGACCGGCAATCGCCTCACGTCCCGCTTCAGCGCGCATCTTGCGCGCGAGTCGCAGCGGCTCTCGCGCGCCGACGCGTTCGCGGGCTTTCTGCCGCACTGGGCCGCGAGCGATTTTTCGGCGCAGGTCGAAGGCAATGCGACGCCGGTGAAGCTTTTCATCGGCGAACACGATCCGACCATCACCGCCGATCTGATGAACCGCACATGGCGCGCGTGGTATCCGAACGCGACGCTCGACACGCTCGGAAACGCGGGGCATTACCCGATGCACGAAGTGCCGGCCGCGCTCGCGACGGCGCTGGAAAACTGGCTGAAAGAGGCCTGATTCGCGCCGCGCGCGCCGAGGTCCGGCGCGCGCGGCGGCAGGAGACATCATGTACGAAACCATCTACCTCCGGGCGTCCTCGCTCGACGACGCACTCGCGTGGCTGCGCGAGCACGAGGACGCGCGGCCGCTTTCGGGCGGCATGACGCTGATCCCCACGCTCAAGCAGCGGCTCGCCGCGCCTTCGCATCTGATCGATCTCACGCGTATCGAGACGATGCGCGGCGTGAGTGTCGAAGGCGGCGTGCTGCGCGTGGGCGCCCTCACGAAGCACGCGGAAGTGGCCGCCTCGCCGGTGGTCGCGGCGGCGATTCCCGCGCTCGCGCAGCTCGCGAACGTGATCGCCGATCCGCAGGTGCGCAATCGCGGCACGATGGGCGGCTCGGTCGCCAACAACGACCCCGCCGCCGATTATCCAAGCGCCGTGCTCGCACTCGACGCGCAAGTCGTCACATCGCAACGCCGCATTGCCGCCGACGATTACTTCGTCGATACGTTCGAGACCGCGCTCGAACCGGGCGAGCTTGTCATCGGTTTCGAGTATCCGGTTCCGCTGCGCGCGGCCTACGCGAAGTTCCGCCAGCCGGCTTCGGGCTATGCCGTGGTCGGCGTGTTCATCGCGCAATTCGCCGACGCGATTCGCGTGGCCGTGACCGGCGCGGGCGCCTCGGTGTTCCGCTGGTTCGACGCCGAAGCCGCGCTCGCCGCCGATCTCTCGGAAGCCGCGCTCGCGTCCCTGAAGATGGACGCCGACGCTCTGCCCGACGACGACAACGGCTCCGCCGCGTATCGCGCCCATCTGATCGAAACCTACACGCGCCGCGCCTTGCAGGCGCTGCTGGCGCAACCGTTGCGCCAGTCCGCTTAACTTTGCTTCAACCGTTTTCAGGAGACACAAGTATGGAGTTCACCGGATCGCAGACCATCGCCGCCACGCGCGAGCAGGTATGGAAAGGCTTGAACGACGCCGCCGTGTTGCAGGCATGCGTGCCGGGCTGCGAGGAGTTCGTCGCGCAGAGCGACGACGAGTACAAGGCCGTGGTGGTGGCATCGGTCGGGCCCGTGAAGGCGCGCTTCAAGGGCACGCTGCTGCTGTCGGACCGCGACGGCCCGAACGGCTACAAGATCGCCGGATCGGGCGAAGGCGGCATCGCGGGCTTCGGCAAGATGACCGCGACGGTCACGCTCGCCGACGCCGACGAAGGCGGCACGCTCCTCACCTACGTCGCCGACGCGCAAGTGGGCGGCAAGCTCGCGCAGATCGGCTCGCGCCTCGTCACTTCGGTCGCGAACAAGCTCGCGGCGGAGTTCTTCAAGCGCTTCAACGCAACGATGAGCGCGCAGGCGAACGCCAGCGTCGCGGACTGAGCGCGCCCGTCGGCGCGACCGGTCCAGCAAGTCCAGCAAGTCCAGGCAAGAAAGAGGTGAATCATGGCTGAAGTCCAATTGCGGGTGAACGGCGCCGAGGTGCGGCGCGTGGTGCCCGACCAGATGCTGCTTGTCGAATTCCTGCGCGAGACGCTGCGTCTCACGGGCACGCACGTCGGCTGCGACACGAGCCAGTGCGGCGCGTGCACGGTGTATCTCGACGGCGTGTCGGTGAAGTCGTGCACGGTGCTGGCCGCGCAGGCGAGCGGCGGCACGGTCAAGACGATCGAAGGTCTGCGCGAGAATCCGGGCGACAACCCGGCTGCGCCGCTGCATCCGGTGCAGAACGCGTTCGTGCAGTGCCACGGTTTGCAGTGCGGTTTCTGCACGCCGGGCATGATCATGTCGGTCGGCTTCTATCTGCGCGAGACGCCGAAGCTCGACGAAGCGAGCATCTGCCACGCGCTAGAAGGCAATATCTGCCGCTGCACGGGCTACGTGAACATCATCGAGGCCGTGCGTCACGCGGCGCGCGAGATGTATCCGGCGCTCGCCGAGCCCGCGACGGAGGACGTCAAGCCATGATCGGCCAACCGCTTGCGCGCCTTGAAGACCGGCGCTTCGTCACCGGCAACGGCCAGTACGCCGACGACTTCCACATCGAAGGCCAGGTCCATGCGGCTTTCCTGCGCTCGCCGCACGCGCATGCCGCGCTGCGCTCGGTCGATGTCGCAGCCGCGCGCGAGGCGCCCGGCGTGATCGCGGTGCTCGTCGGCCAGGACTATCTCGACGACGGCTATCAGGGGGTCGATCACGTGCCCAATCCCGTCGATGCTGTCGACGCCACGAAGAAGGCGTTTCTAAGCTCGCTGACCGGCGAGATCTTCAACCAGTTGCATATTCCGCTGCCGATCGACCGCGTGCGCTACGTGGGCGAGCCGATCGCGATGGTGATCGCCGACTCGGCGCTCGCCGCGCGCAACGCGAGCGAAATGATCGAGGTCGATTACGACGTGCTCGACGCCGTCGTCAACGCCGCCGACGCGATGCAGGAAGGCGCGCCGCAGTTGTGGGAAGGCGCGGCGCGCAACCTCTGCTTCCAGACGCAGATCGGCGATCGCGAGGCCGCGCGCCGCATCATCGCCGAGGCGCCGCTCGTGCTCACGCGCGAGTTTCATCACAGCCGCGTGGTGAACTGCCAGATGGAGCCGCGCGGCGCGATCGGCGTGTTCGACGGCGCAAGCGGCGTCTACACGCTGATTTCGGGCAGCCAGGGCGCGGTGCGCCAAAAGCTGTGCCTCGCGGCCGCGCTCAAGGTGCCGCCGGCGGCGGTGCGCGTGGTCTGCCCCGACACGGGCGGCGGCTTTGGTCCGCGCTCGTTCATCTACGTCGAGCAGCTCGCCGTGGTGTGGGCCGCGCGCCGCATCGGCCGGCCGGTGAAATGGACCAGCGATCGCAGCGAGGCGTTTCTCTCCGACTACCAGGGCCGCGACCAGATCGTGCGCGCGACTTTCGGCTTCGCGAACGACGGCCGCATTCTCGCCATCGACAACGAATGGATCGGCAATGTCGGCGGCCATACGGTTTCGTATGTGCCGATGTCGAACGGCACGCGCATCATGACGAGCGTCTACGACGTGCCGGTTGCTGCCGTGCACATCAGCGCCGTGCTGACGAACACCGTGCCGACCGCGCCGTATCGCGGCGCGGGCCGCCCCGAAGCGACGCACGTGATCGAGCGCATGCTCGATCTCGCGGCGGGCGAACTGAAGCTCGACCGCGCCGAGATTCGCCGGCGCAACCTCGTCGCGCGCGACAAGCTGCCGTATCGCAGCCCGATGGGCCTCACCTACGACAGCGGCGAATTCGCGCGCAACATGGCGCGCGCGCTCGAACTCGCGCAATGGGACGGTTTCGAGTCGCGCCGCGCGGCCTCGCGCGAAAAAGGCCTGCTGCGCGGCATCGGGCTCGCGAACTATATCGAGTCGCCGGTGGGCGCGCCGCGCGAGCGCATCGAATTGACCGTGCTGCCGGAAGGCCGCATCGACATCGTGTCAGGCACGCAATCCACCGGTCAGGGCCACGAAACGACGTTCGCGCAGGTCATCGCGCAGCATCTCGGCGCGCCGATCGACTCCATCGCGCTGCGCACCGGCGACACCGCGTTCGTGAGCGTGGGCGGCGGCAGTCATTCCGACCGCTCGATGCGCCTTGGCGGCATGCTGCTCGTCGAGGCGGCCGCGCAGATCGTCGCGCAGGGCACGCGCGCCGCCGCCGCGCGGCTCGACGTGGCGCCCGAGCGCGTGAGCTTTGCGAACGGCGTGTTTCGCGATCCGGCTTCGTCGCGTGAAATCGGGCTTTTCGACGTGGCGGCGCACGTCGCGCGCGACGGCCTGCCTGGCGAGCCCGCCACGCGCAAGCTCTATGCCGAAGCCGAGGTGAACGCGCGCGTACCCGCGCATCCCACGGGCGCGGCGGTCTGCGAACTCGAAGTCGATCCCGACACGGGCGTGGTCACGCTCGTGAACTACACGTCGGTGGACGACGTCGGCCAGCCGATCAATCCGCTCATCGTCGAAGGCCAGGTGCACGGCGGTCTCGCGCAGGGCATCGGCCAGGCGCTCTCGGAAACCTGCTATCTCGACCGCGACACGGGCCAGGTGCTGACCGGCTCGTACATGGATTACGGCATGCCGCGCGCGGGCGTGATTCCGACGCTGAACCTCGAACTCACCGAAGACCCGACGCACGGCAATCCGCTGCGCGTGAAAGGCGGCGGCGAGAGCGGCATCACGCCGGCCACGGCGACCATCTTCAACGCGCTCGCCGACGCGCTCAAGGCGTTCGGCACCGACGAACTCGCGATGCCCGCCACGCCGAAGGTCGTGTGGGAATTCATCCACCGCGACGCGGCCTGACGACTCGCCAGAACACACACCTATATGCACAAGGAGATCCGCATGCCCAGCCCTTACGTTGCGATCGAACGCAACGGCCCGCTCATGGACGTCGTGCTCGACCGTCCCGAGAACGGCAACCTGATCGACGCGGCGATGAGCGACGCGATCATCGCCGCCGTCACCACGCTCGACGACGACGTGAAGCTCGTGCGCATCCTGTCGAGCGGCCCCGACTTCTGTAAAGGCCGCCAGTCGCCGATGCCGCCCAAGGACGCGAAGCCGTCCGCCGAAACGCTGCGCCGCGTGGTCGCCGCGCCGCCGCTCGCGCTCTACGACGCGCTCAAGGCGGTGCGCGTGCCGGTGGTCTCGGTGGTGCGCGGCGAGGCGCTCGGCGTGGGCTGCGCGCTCGCGGGCGTGTGCGACATCGCGCTCGCCGCCGACGACGCCGTATTCCAGATTCCCGAAATGGAGCGCGACATTCCGCCGACGCTCGTGATGTCGGCGCTGATCGGACGCGTGCCGGTGAAGACCGTGGCGCACATGGTGCTGAGCCGCGTGGCGCTGTCCGCGCACGAGGCGTTGCAGGCGGGGCTGGTGAGCCGCGTCGTGAGTGCTGCGAACCTGAACGCCGAAGCGGACGCGCTCGTCGAGACGCTGCTCGGTTGCAGCGCGGTCACGCTGCGCGCGGTGAAGCAGTTCCTGCAGCTCGCGCCCGAAATGCCGGCCAGCGGCGCGAGCGGCTTCGCCGCGCATCTCGCGGCCACGGCACTTTCCGCACGCTTCTGACAAGGGCCGCCCGCGGCGGCGCGCCGTCGCGCATGCCCTTCCCCGCTTAAAAAAACTGCGCAGACACGATGCGCGAGGAACCCAGATTGAGACCGAAGACCGCTATTCCCTCCACCGCCGAAGGCGCCGCCGCGCCCGACCTCGAACGCTTCCGCTTGCGGCGCTTTCTCGAATCGCTCGACGAAACCGAACTCGAACGCCATGAAGAAAGCGTCGATCTCGCCGACGTCGCCGAGATCATGGAAGGCAATCCGCGCGCCGTATGGTTCGCGCGCCCGGCCGGCGGCGCGATCCCGCTCGCGGGCAGCGTCGCCGCGAGCCGCTCGCGCCTCGCCCGCGCTTTCGACACCACGCCGCCGCGCCTGCTCGACACCGTGCGCGAACGTCTGCGCGTGAAAGGCAAGCTGGTCGAAGTGAGCCGCGAGGAAGCGCCCGTGCAGCAAGTCGTGCTCACCGGCGACGAATGCGATTTCACGGCGCTGCCCGTTCATCTTCAGCATGATCTGGACGGCGCGCCCTATATTTCCGCGTCGATCGACTTCGCGGTCGATCCGGACATGGGCTGGACCAACGTCGGCATCCGCCGGCTGATGCTGCGCGGCCGCCGCACGGCCGGCATCGATCTCGTCGCGCCCTCCGACCTGCGCGCCATCGCGATCGCTCACGCGAGACGCGGCGAGCGCACGCCGATCGCGTTCGCGGTCGGCACGCATCCGATCGACCACGTCGGCGCGACCATGCGCATTCCCGCCGACGAACTCGAACTCGTGGCCGCGCTGCGCGGCCAGGCGCTGGGCGTGGTCAAGTGCGTGACCAACGACCTGCTCGTGCCCGCCGACGCCGAATTCATCCTCGAAGGCTATCTCGACGAGCGCGGTCATGCCGAGCCTGAAGGCCCGTATGGAGAGTTTCTCGGCTACTACGGCGGCGTGAAGACCAACCCCGTGTTTCACCTGACGGCGATCACGCACCGGCGCGACGCCGTCTTTCAGACCTGCACGATCGGCGGCCGCTCGATGGCGCGCACCGACACCGCGCAACTCGCCGCGCTGCGCACCGAAGTGACCGTCTGGCGCGCGCTGGAGACGGCCGTGCGCGAAGTGAAGGCCGTCTACGCGAATCCGGCCACGGGCGGCATGTTCAACGTACGCATCGCCATGCAGCAGCGCGTGCCGGGCGAAGCGCGCAACGCAATCGCGGCCGTGTTCGCCTCGCTCGCGAACGTCAAGCATGTGTTCGTGGTGGACCCCGACATCGATGTGTTCTCCGACGAGCAGATGGACTGGGCGCTCGCCACCCGCTTCCAGGCCGAGCGCGATCTCGTGCTCCAGGACAGCCTGCGCGCGATGCCGCTCGACCCGTCGCTGCTCGGCGCGAGAACGACCGCGAAAGCGGGCTTCGATCTCACGCTGCCGCTGCTCGCGCCGGGCGCCGAGCGCGACCTCGAACATCGCGTGCCGACGCCGCCCGCGTATCGCGGCGCGCGCTTCGAGTCGCTCGAAGCGGCGCTGGAGCATGGGCCGAAGCGCTTCTCCGAACTGATGGCCGCGACCGGCACGCGCGACGGCCGCGACGTGGTGCGCTGGCTGGAGGACGTCGAGCAACGCCGCCCGATCACGCGCGACGAAGAAGGCCGTTACGCGTTCGCGTGACGCCGGATGACGCACAAGCTGACGCGCGAGCGGCTGCCGCACACGACTCCGACCGTGCTGCAGCCGCTGCGACAGACGAGATAGAATCGGGCTTGCCTCAAGCCCGATCCACGAAAAGCCGTCGTCGATGAACCTGTCCCTCAAACAACTCAAAGTCTTTCTCGGCGTCGCGAACGCATCGAGCTTCACGAAAACGGCGCAGAGCATGCATCTGAGCCAGGCGGCGCTCTCGGCGATCATTCGCGAACTGGAAACGCAACTGAATTGCCGGCTGCTCGAACGCACGACGCGCACCGTCTCGCTCACCGACGCGGGGCGCGTGTTCTATCCGACCGCCATGGCGATTGTCGAGACGCTCGAAAAGTCGGTGATCGAACTCAACGAGCTGGGGCGCCAGAAGCAGTCGTCGCTGCTGCTCGGCTGCACGCCGATGATCGCGGCGAGCCTCATGCCGCCCGTGCTGGCGCGCTTCGCGCAGGTTTATCCCGCCGCGCACATCGAACTCGTCGACCGCAATCCGACCGAACTCGTGCAGATGGTCGAAGAAGGCCATCTCGACGCGGCCTTCGGCGTGTTCTTCTCGCAACTGTCCGGCATCGACCGCATGCCGCTCTTTCCCACGCGGCTCGTGGCCGTGTCCAGTTCCGACGAAGGCGCGCCGCGCCGCGGCTCGGGCATCCGCTGGACGGCGCTCGAAGACCAGCCGCTCATCACGCTGCCGAAGGACAATCCGCTGCAACGGCTGATCGAGGCGACACTCTCGAAGGAAGAAGTGACGGTGAGCCGGCGCATTGTCGTGGGGCATCTGCAAACGGCGATCGCCATGGCGCAGGAAGGGCTCGGCACCGCCGTCATGCCGCAGTTCTGCGAGCACATCTGCTATCGCTATCGCGTGCGCATCGACGCGCTGCGCCCCGAGGTGCCGCTGTCGTTCTACCGCATCACGCGCACGGGGCGCGACACGATGAGCACACTCGACCAGTTCACGGCGCTGTTCACCGAGGCCGCCAAGGAAGATCCGGCGGGTCTCCTCGACATCGACGAAGACTGACGCACGGCGGCCGGCTTGACGTATCGCGGTTCAGGTCAGGCACAGCGAATCGGCCGACGCCGCGATCTCGCGCGCGGCCTTCGCGCCCTCCACTTGCAAAAGGCGCGGCAGCGACACGCCGTTCTTCGCGGCCGTCACTTCGGCGAGAATCGAAATAGCGATTTCAGGCGGCGTGCGGCTGCCGATGTAGATGCCGACGGGCCCGTGCAGCCGCGCGAGTTCCGCGTCGCCGAGATCGAATTCGCGCAGGCGCTCGCGTCGCGCCGCGTTGTTGCGCCGCGAACCCAGCGCGCCCACGTAGAACGCGGGTGTCCTGAGCGCTTCCATCAGCGCGAGGTCGTCGAGCTTGGGATCGTGCGTGAGCGCGATCACGGCGCTGCGCTCGTCTAGACGCATGTCGAGCACGGTGTCGTCGGGCATCGTGCGCACGAGGGTCGTGCCGGGCACGTCCCACACGTGCGTATATTCCTCGCGCGGATCGCACACCGTCACGTGATAATCGAGGCCAGTCGCAATCTGGCACAGGTAGCGCGAGAGCTGTCCCGCGCCGATCACGAGCATGCGATAGCGAGGGCCGTGGATTGCGACGCAACGCTTGCCGTCGAACACCACGCCTTCAGTCGCGCGCGCCGCCGTGAGCGTGGCCGCGCCGCTCGCCATGTCGAGCGTGCGCGCGACCAGTTCGCCGGCGTCCACGCGGCGGCACAACGCGGCGATGCCGCTCGCGGCTTCGCCGCCGGCCAGCGGTTCGAGTACGAGTTCGATCGTGCCGCCGCACGGCAGGCCGAAGCGATGCGCCTCGTCGGCGCTAATGCCGTAACGCACCGACTGCGGCCGCGCCGGAATCACGCCGTGCTGGCGCACGCGCTCGATCAGATCGTCTTCGATGCAGCCGCCCGACACCGAGCCGCTCACCACGCCGTCGTCGCGCACGACGAGCATCGAGCCCTCGGGCCGTGGCGACGAGCCCCACGTTTTCACCACCGTGACGAGCAGCACGCGATGCCCCGCGCCGATCCAGCGCTGGCACGCGCGGAGCACTTCGAGATTGACGCTGTCCATGATCGTGATCGCCTCCTGCGCTCTTCGCATCGTGGGCCGGCGCGGCGACGCGATGCAAGGACAGACAGGGCAATCCGAAAGCGACGCGCGCGTGGCACATACGCCGGACACCGTATGGCCGGCTTGTGCAAACAGTGTAAACAAGCCCCCTCGCGCGGAGAATCAGCGAATTTTTATCGGTTCATCACGACGGCCGATCAATGCGCTCATCAATACCCTCATCAATACCCTCATCGCACGCCGCGAGCGCTGCCTCGGTGTGCTCGCCGGAAACCGGGAAGCCGAGGCACATCCGCCAGAGGCGTTGCGACGCTTCTCGCGCAATCACGACTGGACAACGTTCTGCCGCTCCGTGGTCCGGCGGCGGCCGGCGAGCAGCCAGATCACCAACGCCACCACGAGCGCGAGACACCCGGCGACGCTCAGTGCCGCCGCGAAGCCGGTCGCGAAGCCGGCCGGCGCGATCGACGCCATCGCTCGCTGAACGTCCGGAGCGAGCCGGGACAGCGCATGGCCGATGTCGCCGGCGAGCAGGTCCGACATGAAGCGGGCATCGACGCATGTACGGCCGGAAGCGCCGCACGACATTGCCGTGTCGATCGCCGACTGCGTGCGCGACGCCAGCACCGCGCCGAGCACGCCAACCGACGTCACGATGGCCGTGAAGCGCGTCGTCGTGCTGATGCCCGACGCCATGCCGGTGCGATGCGAAGGCACGCAAGCCATGATGGCCTTCTGCGTATCGCCGTTGAGCACGCCCGCGCCGAGGCCGGTCACGATCATCCCGAGCGCGGTCCATCCGTAGTCGTTCAACTGCGCGAGCGTCGCCGTCAGCAGGTTGCCGGCGCCGACCAGAACGAGCCCGATCGACAGCGTCGAGGTCGAGGCCGTGACATGCCGCCCGATTCTCGCGCCCACATACGGACCCACGATCATCGACAACGCGAACGGCAGCATGCCGACGCCCGCGCGGATCGGCGTCCATTCGAACGCGTTTTGCAGATACAGCGGCAGGAAGGTCATCATCACTTGCGCGCACGCCGCGTAACCGAACATGCCGAGCACCGCCGCGACGAAGCGCGCCTGCGAGAACAGCGACAGATCGACCACGGCATGCCTGCGCCGCTTTTCTATGGCGATGAACAAGGTGATCAGGAGCGCGCATGCGGCAAACCGCAACGAAGTGAGCGGACTGGCCCAGCCCACGTTTTGTGTGCCGATCAGCGCCCAGATGCCCGATGCGAGGCCCATGCCGAACGACAGGCTGCCCGCGAAATCGACCGGCCCCGCTTGAGGGTTGCGCGAGTCGGGCACCGAGCGCAGCGCGCTGAGAACCAGCACGCCACACACCGGCAGATTCAGCAGGAAGACCCAGCGCCAGCCGACCCATTGCGTGATGAGGCCGCCGACCAGCGGAGCGACGGTCGTCGCGATTCCCATGGTCATGCCCCAGACCGCCCAGGCTCGCGCCCGCTCCCGCGGACCGGGGAAGGCGTGCGCAATCGCGGCCAGGGCGGCCGTCAGCAGCATGGCTGCGCCGACGCCTTTTGCCGCACGCCAGATGTTCAGAAATCCAATGCTCGGCGCGAGCCCGCAGCCGAGCGAAGACAGCGCGAACGCGAGCAGGCCGAGCAGCAGCATTTTCCTGCGTCCGTAGCGGTCAGCGAGACCGCCCATCGGCAGCAGGCAGGACGCAAAGGAAACCATATACGCGCTCACCACCCACTCGACGTCCGCAAAGCCCGCATGAAACGAACGGGCGATGGACGGCAACGAGACCGCGACGATATTGGTATCCAGCGCGATCAGCGCGCATGTCGCGGATGCCGTCGCGAGCAATGACCACGCCGAATGAGGACGGGCAGTGGCGTGTGCCTGCGTTCCTCGCGCGGCATCGGGCGCGCGGGACTGGCCTTCGTTGGCACCCGCTCCCTCCAGGCGGATGTCGTTTTCCTTCAGCATGCTCGTTCCCCAAGGCGTGTTAAGCAGGGCGTCATGCTAACGCGGGCGGTGTTTTAGATCGATAGCTTGTAAGCTCATATCTATTCATCCGGAAATGAACAACATGGATCTCGAACTGCGCCACCTTCGCTGCATTCTCGCGGTCGCCCGGCATCTGCATTTCGCGCGGGCAGCCGACGAACTCGGCATCGCACCGCCGTCGCTGACCAAGCAGATTCAGGACGCCGAGCGCCTGCTGCGGTTTCCGATCTTTCACCGCACGCGGCGCTCGGTCTCGCTCACTGCGGCGGGAGAAGCGTATCTGCCGGCCGTGTCCACGGCCCTCACGCATCTTGAGCGGGCGCGCGAGCTTGGGGCGCTCGCCGAACGCGGGCAACTGGGCCGCATCCAGATCGGCTATGTGGCATCGGCGGCCTATGCCGGCGTGATGCGCAAGATGGTGATGGAGTTTCGCCGCCTGCATCCGAGGATCGATGTCGAGCTCGCCGAAGTTCCGATGAGCGACATCCCGGCGCAACTCGCGGACCGGCAACTCGACGCCGCCTACGTCCGCCCGCCGATGCCCTATCCGGAAGGATTGCAGGCGATTCGCGTGCATCGGGACGAATTCGTCGTCGCGTTGCCCGAAGACTCGCCGCTGGCCGCCTGCAAGACGCTCGCGCCGCAGCAGTTGCGCGACGCGCATTTTTCCGTGCCGGAGCAGGAGTTCGGCACACTGGAAGTGGCGAAACGCGGACACTTTTCGCCGACGATCGGACCGCGCCCGGGTCCGCTCATTGCCGTGCTCGCCAGCGTCTCGCTCGGCAATACGGTGGCGATCATTCCTCGCACGCTGTGCGATTGCGTGTCGCTTCCGGGCGTCGTGTACCGGCCGATCGCGGGCAAGCCCATTCCGTCGGAAATCGCGCTGCTTTATCGCAAACACGAGCGATCGCGCACGGTGCGGGCCTTCCTGCAACATGCGCACCGCGCGTGCGTGAGCTGAAAAGTTTTTCCGCCCGGGGCGCGCGCCTTACGCCAGTTTGAATTGCGCGACCGTTGAACGAAGATCGTCCGCTTGGGATTTCACCGAGAACGCCGCGGCGGCGACCTGCTCGACGAGCGCGGCATTCTGCTGCGTGACGGTGTCCATCTGGCTGACGGCGTCGCTGACCTGGCCAATGCCCTTGCTCTGTTCGGCGGCCGCCACGGCGATTTCGTTCACGATGTCTGTGACATGCTTCACGGACTGCACGATTTCGTGCATCGTCGTTCCGGCCGCACCCACGAATTCAGCGCCCGTTTTCACGCGATCTACGGAATCCTGAATAAGGTCCTTGATCTCCTTCGACGCAGCCGCCGTACGCTGCGCCAGCGACCGGACTTCCGACGCCACGACGGCAAAGCCGCGACCCTGCTCGCCGGCCCGCGCGGCTTCCACGGCGGCGTTCAGCGCAAGGATATTCGTCTGGAATGCGATGCTTTCGATGGTGCCGACGATATCGGCGATATGCTCCGAGCTTGCATTGATGCCGCTCATCGTTTCGACCACCTGCTGCACGACGCCGCCGCCGCGCTGGGCGGTTTCCATGGCGACGGCGGCAACGTGGCTCGCCTGGCGCGCATTGTCGGCGTTATGAGTGACCGTCGAGGTCAGCTCTTCCATGCTGGATGCCGTCTCCTGCAGCGCCGCGGCCTGCTCTTCGGTTCGCTGCGAGAGGTCCTGATTGCCCGTGGCGATTTCCGACACGGCCGACACGATCGACTCGCTGGAGTCGTGAATCGTGTGGATCATGGCGCTCAGTTGCTGCTGCATGCGCTTCATCGAATGAAGCAGGCTGTGATTGTCACTCGGTGCAGTCTCGACCACCACGCTCATATCGTTTTCCGCGATGCGGCCGGCGATATGAACGGCATACGCCGGGTCGCCGCCCAGCAGGCGCAGAATGCCGCGGTTGATCCAGATCACGACGCCGGACAGCACCGCCGCGGCGACGAGCAGAACCGCGAGGCCGCGATACAGCGAAGCGTAAAACGCCGCGTCGATGTCGTCGATATAGGCACCCGTCTGCAAGATCCAGTTCCACGGGCCGTAGGCGGCCGCATAAGCGACCTTCGGGAATACCCCTGTAGCGCCGGGCTTCGTAAACGAATAGCTGACAAAGCCGCCGCCATCGCGCTGGACCACCGTCACGGTGTCGTGATACAGCGCGACGCCGTTCGGGTCCTTGTAGCCATCCACGTTCTTGCCCTGCATTTCCGGATGAAACGGGTGCATCAGGACGACCGGCTCGAAATTCAGTAGTGTGAAGTAGCCCGTGCCGCCCTGACCGTAACGCATCGCCGCGACTGCTTTGAGCGCGCGCTCTTTTGCCTCGTCCACAGTCATCTTTCCTGCGGCGGCCTGGTCGGCGAATGTCTTGACGGTCGAAATGGCCAACTGCGTCGCATGGACGAGGTCCGATTTTCGTTCTTCATAGCGGATGTCGCGGATTCTGTAGGCGTCGAGAATCGACAAAACAACGATGAGCACCAGGCTCAAGATCAGGGGAAGCCACAGCTTCTGGCGAAAGGACAATCTCACGTGCGCTCCGTTGGTTGAGTGGTGCATAAAAATTGGTCCCTGGGCCCCTTAACGGACGGTGGTGAAAAACCTTTAGCGCTGTTCCCCAAAAAAACACAACATGAGTCCTTGCGAGCCGCGTCGATCGTTCGACGCGACGCCTCACCGCACGAGCGGCTTCTCACGCGAACCCGGCCGGAAACTGGTACGACCACTGCAAAGCGGTCGTTTCGGGTTGTGTCGCGGGTGTCAGCAATGCAGCACGGGCTGGTCTTTACATTTTTTCACTGAATGGTCCGCTTGGTAAAAACTGGTATTACCACTCCTTCGGGATATGGACACTACGCGGGGGTTGCTGCAAGAATGCGCCACGCTTGGGGCACTGGGCGTCCCGCATGACATGCCGTCGAAGCTGACGGCGCTGCGGCCTCGCCTCTCCCCGAACGAAGATAAATCGCAACCCGGTACGCCAGACCAGGATCGCACATAGGAGACGCAATGGCATCAACAGCAGTCGTACCTCCCGGGGTACTTTTCTCGCAGCCGCTCACGCCGGTCGGGAACTCCCTCCTCCTCTCGTTCCTTGTCGCAGCCGTGCCGATCGCGGTCGCGCTCGTCATGCTCGGCGTGCTTCGCCGGCCCGCATGGCAGGCTTCGCTGGCGGGTTTGATCGCCGGCATCGCGATTGCGACAGGCGTGTGGGGAATGCCCGTGGGCATCGCCCTGAATTCGGTCGCGGCGGGCATGGCGCTCGCCCTGGTGCCCGTGATGTGGATCGTGGTCAACGCGCTTCTGCTCTACAACATCGCGGTCAAGTCGGGACGCTTCGACCAGTTCCGGCAGTGGATGCTGGACCATCTGCCCGATGACCGCCGTCTCGTGCTGCTGGTGGTCGCGTTTTCGTTCGGATGCCTGCTCGAAGGCATTTCGGGCTTCGGCACGCCGGTCGCGATTACGAGCGCGCTGCTCGTCGGCCTCGGCTTTCCGGCGCTCGAAGCACTCACGTTTACGCTGATCTTCAATACGGCGCCCGTCGCATTTGGCGCGCTCGGTGTGCCGATCACGGTGCTCGGCGCGGTGACGTCGCTGCCGCCTCCCACACTTGCCGCCATGGTCGGCCGTCAGTTGCCCCTGTTCGCACTGCTGCTGCCTTTCTACGTGGTCGGCGCCTACGGCGGACTCCGCTCGATCCGGAAACTCTGGCCGGCGCTGCTCGTGTCGGGCGGCAGCTTCGCGGCCGCGCAGTTCGTGACGTCCAATTACCTCGGCTATCAACTGACCGATGTGCTTTCGTCGCTGACGTCGCTGATCGTAACGATTGCATTCCTGAAAGTCTGGCATCCCGAGCCCGATCCTGAGTTCGCGGTCGTGCGCAGCGCGGGCGTCGAGCGGAACGGCGCGCGCGTCGGCTACGGCGGATGGCTGCCGTGGATCGTGGTGTCCGTGGTGGTGATCTTCTGGGTCCATGCCAACATCGCCTCGATCGGCGACGTCAAGGTGCAGTGGCCGGGCTTGCACAATGCGGTCTTCGTGACGCTGTATAACAAGCCTTATGCCGCCGTGTGGGACTTCCAGCCGCTGGGCACGGGAACCGCCATTCTGGTTGCCGCGCTGATCACGGCCGCATGGACGCGCACGGGTGTCGGCAGCTTCTTCGAATGCGTCGTGAAGACGTGGCGTCAGACGCGCATCGCGATTCTGACGGTGATGATGATCGTGGGCCTCGCCTACCTGCTGAACTACTCGGGCATGAGCTACACGCTCGGCATGGGCGTCGCATCGACGGGCGCGCTGTTTCCGCTGGTCTCCGCATCGCTCGGCTGGATTGCCGTGTTCCTGTCGGGCAGCGACACGTCAGGCAATGCGCTGTTCGGCAATCTGCAGGTGGTGGCCGCGCGTCAGGTGGGTCTCGACCCGGTGCTCATGGCCGCGACCAATTCGTCGGGCGGCGTGATGGGCAAGATGATTTCGCCGCAGAACATCGCGACGGGCGTCTCGACGACCGAACTCAAGGGCAAGGAAGGCGTCGTGTTTGCCCGCACCTTCTGGCATAGCGTGTTTCTCACCTTGCTGCTCGGCATTCTGGTGTTCCTGCAGCAGCATGTGTTGACGTGGATGATCCCCGCCCTGCCGCACTGACGGCTGGCATCGAGCGAAGGCCGCCTGAAGGCGCGGCCTTCGCCGCACCCCTCGACTTACCCTCGACTCACCCTTCTATTCTCATCGCCGGCAAGCAGTGGAAGCCGGTGCCGCAACGCCGGCTCAGATGATGCGCCGGCCGATTCCGCCGCCAGCTACGTGACTATTGCGCGAAGCCCGGCTCGAATTGCTTCCCGACAAATGCGATGTGCGCAAACATGGCGTTTTGCGCGGCATCGGCATCGCGATCCCGCACCGCATAAAAAATCGACTCGTGCTGATCGAGCCGCATGGCCGATTGCCGGACCGCGTTCGTGTTGTTCAGCGTGGCATCGAACGTGTTCGCGGCGATGTGCTCGCGAAGCGTTCTGATCACGGTCGCATACAGCTGGTCGAACATCCGGTTGTGCGACGCGGCCGTCAGCACGGTATGGAACTCGCCGTCGACGGTGGCTTCCGCATCCACGTCGTGAGCCTCGACCGCGTTGCGCATTTTCAACAGGATGGCCTGCAGCTTGCCAAGCTCCTCCGCCGTCGATCGTTGCGCGGCAAAGCGCGCCGCGGCGCATTCGAAGACGAGACGGAATTCGAGCATGTCCGCCCTCAAGGGCGGGTTCTCAGCCACCAGTTGCAGCCAGGGCGCGCTTAGACGCGCCGGCTGCTTGTGCACGACATACACGCCGCTGCCGGGTTTCGTTTCGAGCATTCCGCGGCTGACGAGCCGCTGGATCGCCTCGCGAAGGGTCGAGCGCGACACACCGAGCATGTCGGCGAGCACTCGTTCCGCGGGCAGGCGCGTGGACGCCTGCCACTTTCCCTCGCGCAACTCCTCTTCGATCTGCCGGACGGCCTTGTCGACCACGCTGCACGAAAGACTGTGAACACCCATGCCGTTGCTTCCAGAAATTGGTCCGACCGATTTGCTTCACCGCCGGAAGGAAATCAGTATTGACCGCATCGGGCACGCGGACTGGATACCGCTGCCGACGCCCACGACCTACACGATTTCACAGGAAAAAACATGGCCGATTCTACCTCCCTGGTCATCTCGCTGCACGCGGACGACGACGTTGCGATCGCGCGCGGCGCCCTTGCAGCCGGCACGGTACTGAACGAGCTGGACGGTCTCATCGTCGCCGACGATATTCCGGCCGCGCATAAGATCGCCGTGCGCGCGATCGAGGCCGGCGACCCGGTGCGCCGCTATGGCCAGATCATCGGCTTCGCCACGCAGGCCATCGCGGCGGGCCAGCATGTCCACACGCAAAACGTGTCGATGGGCGACTTCGCGCGCGACTATGCGTACGGCACGAACGTCAAACCTACGCGGGCCGCGCCGCAGGCGCTCACCTTCCAGGGCTTTCGGCGCGCCGACGGCCGCGTGGCGACACGCAATTACATCGGCGTGATCAGCACCGTCAATTGCTCGGCCACGGTGACAAAACTGGTCACGCAACATTTTTCGGCGCCCGGCGCGCTCGACGCATGGCCGAACGTCGACGGCATCGTGCCGATCACGCACAGCTTCGGCTGCTGCATCGACCACAATGGCGAAGGCATCCAGCAGTTGCGCCGCACGATCGGCGGCTATGTGCGGCATCCGAACTTCGCCGGCGTGGTCGTGATCGGCCTCGGCTGCGAAGCGAATCAGATGGGCGCGATGTTCGTCGCGCAAGGCGTCGAGACCGGCGAAACCGTCGTGCCGCTCGTCATTCAGGACCTGGGCGGCACGCAGAAGACGGCCGACGCCGCGATCGCCGCCATCGAGAAGCTCCTGCCCGTCGCGAACCGCGCGGTCCGCGAGCCGCTTCCCGTCTCGCATCTGAACATCGCATTGCAGTGCGGCGGATCGGACGGCTACTCGGGCATCACGGCGAACCCGGCGCTCGGCGCGGCCGTCGATCTTCTCGTGGAGCACGGCGGCACGGCCATTCTGAGCGAAACGCCTGAAATCTACGGCGCCGAGCATTTGCTCACGCGACGCGCGGTTTCGCCGGAAGTCGGCCAGAAGATCGTCGACCGGATTCACTGGTGGGAAAGCTACGCGGAGCGCGAAAAAGGCAGCATCGACAACAATCCCACGCCGGGCAACAAGGCCGGCGGCCTGACGACGATTCTGGAGAAATCGCTCGGCGCGGTCGCCAAGAGCGGTTCGACGCCGCTGGTCGATGTCTATCGCTATGCGGAGCCGGTGACGGCCAAAGGGCTCGTTTTCATGGACGCGCCAGGCTACGACCCGATGGGCGCGACCGGACAGATCGCGAGCGGCGCGAATCTCGTGCTGTTCACGACGGGCCGCGGATCGTGCTTCGGGGCGAAGCCTGCGCCGTCGATCAAGCTCGCCACCAACACGAAGATGTACACGCGGATGGTCGACGACATGGACATCAACTGCGGCGACATCATGGACGGCAACGTTTCCGTCGAGCAGAAAGGCCGCGAGATCTTCGACATGATCATTGCCGTCGCGTCGGGTGCGAAGAGCAAGAGCGAAGCGCTCGGTGTCGGCAATGAAGAATTCGTGCCCTGGATGATCGGCGCGCAGATGTGACGTGAGGCACGGGCGCGGCCAGCCACGGCCGCGCCCGGACGGACTACCGGAAAACTATGTTCATGCAGGCATGACTTGCCATTCGATGGCATCGGAGCGGCCGCTCTCGCGGCGGCTGCCGGTCCGATCATCCTGTTCTGGGTGATTCTTTGAATGCGCTCCGGTCCGGCGGGCGGCGAAAACGCTTACCGCAGTGGCGAGATCACCGGCAACCGTCCCAGGCGTCAACGCCGCGTCGCCGGGCGCGAAGCGCGCCACGGCGATGCCCGTCTGCTTTCCCCGCCTATATTCCCACCACTGCCGCCCGCTCGTCGCGAAAGCCGCGAAAGCCGCGAAAGCCGCAAAAGCCGCAAAAGCCGCAAAAGCCGCAAAAGCCGATAGCGAATCGGGCCGCACTCAAGCCGCCCCACGGGTTTTCCCTTCCTCGACACTTCGACACATTAAAGATCCTCGCAATCGGACCGTAATAGAGAAGGTGAGGCGGCACGCAGCGTTCGAGCGGCCACTCAGACAGGTAGTCGGAGAACAGCGTGAGATTTATAGCGGCATGGCGCCCTAAAGAATTCAATCCGAACCGGCCTCGGGGTGATATGGGTGCAAACGCCGGTGGCGGGTCAGGTCGAAACCAGCAATTCCTTTCTTATTTCCTCTTCCGGTATGGCCAGCTCAAGGCCCTGCCGCTAGCCAGTCTTTTTATCGCGGTTGCTGCCGGATTCGGCATAGGCGCGCTGGTGCATCAGGCAGCCAGTGAAGCGGCGACGACCCTGCGTCTTGCCTTGTCCACGGCGGCCGGCGTCGCCGGGCTCGCGGCCGTGCGTCGAAAGCTCAGTTCCGACTACGCGCAGCGGCGCGCCGCGATGGCGCTGGCCAAGGGGCTTCTGAATACGAATCGCGACTGCCTGAAGGTGCTGGCCACCGACGGGACCATGTTGCGGGTATCGGAGCATGGCGCCGCGCTGATGGAAGCGGAGTCGCCCGAGCAACTCGCCGGCGCGGACTGGCTGAGTTTTTGGAGCGGGGACGACCGCACGGCGGCGCAAAACGCCCTGACGGGCGCGCTGGGCGGAGCGAGCACCTCTTTCACGGGGAGCTGCGCCACGACGAAGGGACGGACCAAATGGTGGAATTCCACCCTCACGCCAGTGACCGCCGGGGATGGTACGGTGGTCGCGCTGCTGTGCGCTTCCGAGGACGTGACCCAGCAGTGTGAACTGTTGAAAAGACTCCGCGAACGTGACGAGTTGATGCATGAGATGGAGTCACACGTTCGCCTCGTGTTCTATTCGTACAGCTCGCATTTCGAACATTTCCATCATGTCAGCGCGGGTGTCGAGCGGGTGTTCGGCATTACGTCCCAAGCGCTTCGCAGCAAGCCTTCGGCGTGGCTCGACCTCGTGTTGCCGGAGGACGTCGAACCCTTGCTCGCCGAGATGCGCCGCATCGCTTCCGAGGCGGCCGAAGGCCGCTTCGAATATCGCATCCGACGCCCCGACGGCTGCCTGCGCTGGATCAGAAGCACGGCCTACCCCGTGCGCGACGAGTCCGGCAACGTCGTGCGCATTGTCGGCGTGAGCGAGGACATCACGTTGGAGCAGGAGCGCCTCGCGGCGCTCGACCGTTTGGCCTACACCGATGGACTAACGGGTTTGGCCAACCGCAGCGCCCTCGTTCGGCGGATGAAGGCGCTGTGCCGGCAGAACGTGGCCTTCGGTCTCATGTTCATCGACCTCGACCGGTTCAAGGTGCTGAACGACACCCTGGGTCATACCGCCGCCGACCGTCTGCTGAAGGACATCGCGAAGGTGATTCAGGGTGCGCTTCCGCCGGATGCCTGTGTCGCGCGCCTCGGAGGCGACGAGTTCGCGGTGATCGTGAGCGGCGAGAGCGACAAGGCCACGCTGGCCACCTTGGCGCAATCGCTACTCAACGTGTTTTCCGGCGATGTCCGGAAAGACCACGCCGCGCCATTCGTCACGGCCTCGATCAGCATTTCGCTCTATCCCGAGCATGGCCGGGACCACGAGGTGCTCCTGACAAGCGCGGATATCGCCATGTATGCGGCGAAAAAAGGCGGCCGGAACGGCTTCAGGTTCGCCGATCAGGCGTCGAGCGACGTGCTCGGAGATTTCGAACTGGAGCGCAGCCTGCCGGCCGCGCTTGCGTCGCAACAGTTTGTCCTTCATTTCCAGGGCATTCACGAGCCGGGTTCTCTCGCAGTGAAAGGGGTGGAAGCACTCGTTCGCTGGAATCATCCGACGCGCGGCATGGTCGGTCCCTGCAGCTTCATTCCGATACTCGAAGAAAGCGGCTTCATTGTCGAAGTCGGGGCGTGGGTCATGGACGCGGCGCTCGCTCAACTGGCGATCTGGCACAGCGCCGGAAGAAAGGGACTGTGCATGTCCGTGAACGTGTCCGCGCGCCAGCTCAGGGACGACGCTATTGTCGCCATCGTCGACGAGGCGCTGCGCAGGCACAAAGTGCCGCCGCGCTGCCTCGAAATAGAACTGACGGAAAGCGCGCTGATGGAAAACCCGTCGCTCGCGCAAGCGACGCTGATGGCGCTCAAGCGCCTTGGCGTGCGCATCGCCATCGACGATTTCGGCACAGGTTATTCGAGCCTGCGCTATCTGGCCGATTTCTCGCCGGACACCGTCAAGATCGACCGCTCGTTCACGGCAAGGCTGGGGCACGACGCGGCGACCGCGTCGATTGTCCGGGGCATCATTCAGATGTCGCACGAACTGGGCATGCAAGTGACGGCCGAAGGCGTCGAAACGGAGAAGCAATTGCAGACGCTGCGCGACGCACGCTGCGACCATGTGCAAGGGTACTTTTTGACAAAGCCGATGAATGCCGACCATCTCGTGGAGGCATGTCGCTCGGTGATGAAGCAGCACGGCCAGAATGGCGAGTCTTTGCTCGCGGAAAACGGGTGCGGCTCAGGTGATTACCATAAGTAAAAGATGCAACCGTTGGGCCTCCGGTCACTGTTTTCGAAGCAAGCCGCTACACTACCGCGAAAGGTCGCCGACCTTGTCAGCACAATGAGCGAATCAATGAAAAAGGTAATTGCAGTCCTGTTGGGTAGTGCCCTGTTAGCGTCCACCGGCATCGCAAACGCGGAAGGTTGTCTCAAGGGTGCCGTGGTCGGCGGAGTCGCCGGACATTACGCGGGACATCACGCCGTCGTTGGCGCGGTGGGCGGGTGCGTCGTCGGGCGACACCTTGCAAAAGAGAAGCGCAAGCAGGCTGCGGCTCAAGCCCAGGCTCAAGCGCAAGCGCAGCCGACTGTCGCGCAGTAGCCAGAATCGGCGGCGCGCGGCGATGGCTCACCTTCGCGCGGGCGCGCCGCATTAAAGCCTGGCGCCATGTAGCGGGCGGAAAACGCCTTGCTTTTGGCGCTACCGGTTCGGCCATCGATGTTTGAGCGGCCACCCTCGCCCGCTCACACCGCATCAGGTGTGTCGAACGGTCCGGGAAGAACAAGGGCAGTCGCCGGTTTACGGCCTCGGCCGAGTGTGCAAGTATCGTTGCCAGCGCGCTTACCGCACACCTTGCGAGGTTCAGGATGGCCTGGAAACTCTGGAAAACCGAGAAGCGGAAAGACGAGACGCGTAGCTGGCCCAGCGATACTCATCAGTCCATCAAACAGCTTCTGGGCCTCTACCTGGACGGCGACGCAGCACCGTTCGCGGGATGGGCCGCACCGGGCATCACGTTCACGCCGGACGTCGAAGCCGTGCTGAGCAACGGCGTTCGAGGCTATCAGCTCGCTCTCTGGTTCTGGCTCTTTGCCGAAAAGCACGGGACGATCGCGGCACGCATGGCCCGCGAATCCTTCTGCCTGCTCGCCGAGGCAGCGCAGCCGTCGTCCGGCGACAGGATCGACGCGCTGCTCGACTTCGAAAACCGCCTCGCGCATTCCATCGAGGAAATTTCGACCGGCGAGCGCAAGTTCCGGCTGGAGCGCCTCTCCGTGGAACTGCCGATGGAATTTTTTCTGGCCACCGGCTTCCTGCGCCTCTCGCCCGACTCGCCTTACGCTGAAGATGAGAGCGGCACTCTGCACGGCAATGACTACAAGCTCGCTGACTGCTTTCGTCATGCGACTGATGAGGCGCTGGCCCTATTCCGGCCAATGATCGACGCGCTCGACTTCGACGGGAAATCGCTGCCCAACTGGAAATGGAGCGCCCATCCCGGCGCCGCCGAACGACACCTTCAGCGCCGCCACGGCAACCCGCTCTTTCCGCTGCATCGCCAGATGGTGACGGCGCACGACGTCTATGAAGCCCGTCTTTCCGACGCCCGGGCGCTTCATGAAATCAGCAACGAACTGGGCGAACTCAGCCACTCGTTCTCCCACACGACCGAGCTGCCGCTGAACTGGCAATCGTTCCTCGATGGCTATCGGGACTATCTCGACCGGCTCGATGAACGGCGCCTCGCGGCCGGTGGGCAGAATGCGGCACTCGGCGAAGCCATTGCACGACTGCGCAATGAAATCCTCACGACGTGGCGCACTTCGCTTCACAAGAACCAGCACAGTCTTGCCGCGCTGAACCAGGAAGAAGCGCACAGGAGCGAGCGCCGAGCGCTGCTCTATGGTTGCGACTGGACCGCTCAGCTTTTGAGTAACGGCTCTCTGATCCTGCCCGAAGAAGTCGTTCCCGCGCTCCTGAGCGAGTCGCCTTCCGAGCTTGAAAAGGTGCTCGCCGCCGTGCAAGCCGAACCGCGATTGCACGAGACGCTTTCGCAGTGCCGCGCGACCGCACATCGACTTGTCAACGAGTTTCGCGCGGGCGGCCACACCATTCCCGACATCGACGACAAGCTTCGTATTCTCGACCGCACGCCGGGTCAAATGCCTGCTTGAGCCTCGAAGGAAAGGGCCGCCCGCATCTCAATGCGGCTCAATGGGGCATAAGCGGCTCAAGTTCCTACCGCGTGAGCCGTAATAAAAGTCATGAAAGACGGCCAATCACCCCATCTCCTTTCGCGGGCCATGCTGCTTGCGCAAGCGCAGGCCCTTGCGCTGACTGTCAGTGCAATACGGCGCGCCCGCGGCAAGCGCTGTCTCGGAGGCTTCCCAGTGGACTCGCCCGAGTGGCGGGACATCGCCGAAGACTTTGCGCGCGATGTGCTGCGCGCACTTGAGCGCGATCCCGAAAGAGCCGAAGACGAACCTGGCCTGGTTCCTCAGCGCAGCGATGACGACTACCTTGGGACGGGCTCCGCCGGTTAGCGTGCGAAGCGGGCGCGCCGCGCTGGTATGCTTCAGCGCGCCTTGCATATGACCCTCGCCTGATGAAAACAACTTGAAAAATATCATCGCCCCATCACTCGTCAAATTTGCTATTCAACCTGTGCGGGTTGAATTTAGAAGCGACGAGATCGAACGCAATTTTCAGGTTCACCACTTGGTGCGCAACCAGGCCTCGTTGCGCACCACACTGATTTTCTGTTCCTTTTTCTACCTTGCATTCGCGCTGACAGACGCCATTGTGCTCGGTTATACGAGCGAGACGCTGCTCCTTCTTGCCGCCCGGATGTTCGTGGCCATCACGGCCACGGTCGGGCTCTATCAGGTCCGTTTGCGCCCCGCCTCTGTCATCACGCTTCAGCTCGCCGCAACCGCCGCGGAGATTGTCGGAATGGGCACGTTCATGCTCATCGTCCGGCATCGACCCAGCGAGATTCCGTGGCATGCCATGTCGTTTTGCATCATGCTCATCGTGGTCTACATCTTCATTCCGAACCGGCTAATCGTCTCGAAGTGCATTGCGTTTCTCAGCACGGCGATTTTCATCGTCGTCGTGCTGAAGACATCCACGCTCAAATTGTCGGACATGCTGACCATGTCCATGCTGCTACTGCTGACGAACAGCTTCGGACTGGTGGCCGCGCGCCGCTACCAACGTCTGTGGCGCGACGAATATCGGGTGCAATCGCTTTTGACCGAGCAGGCCATGAAGGACCATCTGACCGGATGCTTTAACCGGCGCCATTTGCATGATGTCCTTCTGCCGGCCGAACTCAAACGTGCCCGGCGGCACCGGCTCTCGTTCGGTGTCATCCTGTGCGACATCGACCATTTCAAATCGATTAACGACACCTACGGCCATCTCTGCGGAGACGCCGTTTTACGAAGCTGCTCCGCCCTGCTCCAGAGGCTGGTTCGCCAGCAGGTCGATTGCGTCGTTCGTTACGGCGGCGAGGAGTTTCTGTTGCTGCTGCCGCAAACCGACAGGTTGGGCGCGGTGAATCTTGCCGAGCGGTTACGGCAAGCCTTTGCCGAAACGTCGGTCGAATGGAGTGGTCAGAGCATTGCCGTCACGGCGAGCTTCGGCGTATTGGCCGTCGATCTCGCGGGCGGCAATACGGAGGTGACGGAAGAGGCCATTATCGCTGCCGCGGACAGCCTGCTCTATCGCGCGAAGACGAAAGGCCGGAACAACATCCAGTCCGACGATCTGCTGCACCGGATGGCCAGCCGTTCAGTCTGAAGGTTCGCCCGCATGAAGCAACAAGCCCATTACTCAGTCCGATGCGGCACATCGTCGGGGAATGGATAGGGCGCGTGCGGACCCGGCCATTCCGGTGCAGGCGGTCCGCGCAACGCGTCGCAACCCGCGAGGCCAAACAGAACCAGCGCCGCGAGCAAACTAGCCGCGATCGCCCGCAACATCGCTCGACCGCTCATCTTTCACCTCCGTTTGCAGCACCTTCCTCCCGTTAGACCTTCAGTGCCCGCACAGGTTGCCCGGCCGATGCTTGCCCCACGCCGCTATTTACAGCGTTACACGCAGTGGAGCCTCTGCAAACTACCGGAGCTTTCATTCGAGTTTTGCCGCTCCGGACTCCGAGTACTTCTCTCACCCGAAACATGAAACACCGCAACGGCATCATCGAGCGCGGCCGCCTGCTCCTGGAGTGACGCCGCCGCTGCCGCAGCCTGCTCGACCAGCGCGGCATTCTGTTGCGTCGCGTTGTCCATGTGCGTGACCGCGCGGTTGATCTGGTCGATACCGCGCGACTGCTCCTCCGAAGCCACGCTGATCTCGCTGACAATGCGCGTCACCTCACGCGCCGCGCCGACGATTTCCGCCATCGTCGCGCCGGCGCGCACGGCGAGTTGCGCGCCATTCTCGACCTTCGCCACCGAACTGCTGATGAGTTCCCGGATCTCTTTCGCCGCAGCCGCCGAGCGCTGTGCCAACGCGCGCACTTCACCGGCCACCACCGCGAATCCGCGCCCTTCTTCGCCGGCACGCGCCGCTTCCACCGCGGCATTCAGTGCAAGTATGTTGGTCTGAAAAGCGATGCCTTCGATTGCACCAATAATGTCGACGATCCTGTTCGATCCCGACGCCATGTCCGCAATCACGTCGATCACCTGATCGACCACTTCGCCGCCACGCGCCGCGATTTGCGACGCGTTTTCAGCACGCGTGCTGGCCTCTTGCGCATTGTCGGCGTTCTGTCTGACTGTCGCCGTCAACTGCTCCATGCTCGATGCGGTTTCCTGTAGCGTCGCTGCCTGTTGTTCGGTGCGCGTCGACAAATCGGCATTGCCGCCCGCAATCTCGTGCACGCCATGCGCAATCGCCGCCGTGCCGACCCGCACCTGATTCACCGCGGCCACGAGACTCGCCTGCATGCTGGCAAGCGCGTCCATCAGGCGGCCCATTTCGTTCGCGCCCACGCCGGCGATCCGCCCCGTGAGATCGCCGGACGCGATCCGCTCGAAGTGCTCGATCGCCGTGCCGATGGGCCGCAAGATCGATGCGTTCATCAGCACACGCGCAAACAGGCCAAGCGCGAGTGCGATCAAACCGATCGCGGCGAATACCCAGCACAGCAGACGAAAGTGTTCCTCAGCCGCTTTAAAGCGCGCTTCCTGGTGTTGCAACTGGAAGTTCTCCAGCGCAAGCTCGGCACGCTTGTAGTCGATAAACAGCGCGTCGGGCGCCTCGCGCTCCGTCGTGCGGAACGTGATGAAATCGTTCTGGTCGAGTGCCGCGACTTCGGGCCGCAACACCTGCTTCATCAACTGCTCGCGCTTCGTGCGGAGCGAGTCGGTGAGTGTTTTCTCTTCCACGTTCGACGGCGACTGCGTCAGATAGGCCGCCAGTTCGCGTTCGCTGCCGCTCAGCCCAGTATGAATGCGGGCGAGCACTGCGTCGGTGGGTTTTCCCTGTGCAACCAGCGTTTCGTAGGCGCCGAGATCCACGCGCGCTTGCAGAAGCGCTTCGCCACTCGCACCGATGTGGCGCAACGCAACGGTCTCTTCGCTGTACATCTTTTCGAGGGCCGCGTTGGTATTCCTCAACCCAGCGACGGATAGCGCGATCACGAACATCAACGCGGCCGTATAGCCCGCAATCGTGACGGTAAGCGCGGTCCGGATAGTCGTATTGCTGAACATGTCTCACCCTCGCCTGCTGAAAAAAAGCGGCCGCGAAAAGGTCCGCGGCCGCAAGGTGGAGAACATCGTGGAGAAACTTCGAATGAAACGGATCAGAAGCGAGTGCGCACGCCCGTGGTCAGTTCGAGCTGGTTGGTTGCGCCGAACGTGGTGCCGACCGTATAGCCGCCATGCAGCTTCATGTAGTCGCCGGCCAGGTACAGTTCAGTGCGC
>NZ_JAYXBK010000016.1:0-114541 GCF_036016995.1 Paraburkholderia sp. MPAMCS5 | reverse complement strand
GAAAATGGACGATACATCGCATCAGTCCGACCCTCTCCGCCGCGCGCGTCTTCGCTGGCGCGCTCGGCGAGGCCTGCTGGAAAACGATCTGATCTTCGAGCGTTTTTTCAGCCGATATGAGCATGACCTCAGCGATGCCGATGTGGGCGCACTTACGCGCCTGCTTGAGCTGAGCGATAACGACCTGATGGACTTGCTTCTCGCACGCAAAGAACCTGAAGGCGAGCTTGCCGATCCGGACGTGATCCGGATCCTGGAGCTGCTGCGCAAAGCTTGAGCGCCGCGAGTGCGTTGTTCCAGGCGTGCAAATATCGAAACCCTGTTTCCATACTTCGATTGAGGATGTGCTATGACCCCGTCAGATGTTAAAGCCACGCTATCGTTTAGCGACAATTCGCCGAGCGTTGAAATGCCGATTTACAAGGGCACTCTCGGCCCGGACGTGATCGACATCCGCAAACTGTACGGCCAGACTGGCAAGTTCACGTACGACCCTGGCTTCATGTCGACGGCGGCGTGCAATTCGGCGATTACCTACATCGACGGCGATAAGGGCGAGTTGCTGTACCGCGGCTACGCGATCGACAACCTCGCGGAAAACGCTGACTTTCTCGAAACCTGCTTCCTGTTGCTGAAGGGCGAACTGCCCAACGCGCAGCAGAAGGCCGAGTTCGTGAAGACCGTGACCAACCACACGATGGTGCATGAGCAAATGCACTTCTTCTTCCGTGGTTTCCGTCGCGACGCGCACCCGATGGCGATTCTGGTCGCAGCAGTCGGCGCACTGTCGGCGTTCTATCACGACTCGCTGGACATCAACAATCCGCGTCACCGTGAAGTGTCGGCTATCCGCATGATCGCCAAGCTGCCCACGCTCGTCGCCATGGCGTACAAGTACAGCATCGGCCAGCCGTTTGCGTACCCGCGCAACAACCTGTCGTACAGCGCGAACTTCATGCACATGATGTTCTCGAACCCGTGCGAAGACTACAAGGTCAACGACGTGCTCGTGCGCGCTCTGGACCGCATCCTGATCTTGCACGCGGATCACGAGCAGAATGCTTCCACGTCGACCGTGCGTCTCGCCGGTTCGTCGGGCGCGAACCCGTTCGCCTGTATCGCAGCCGGTATCGCCTGTCTGTGGGGCCCGGCGCACGGCGGCGCGAACGAAGCCGCACTGAACATGCTGGAAGAAATCGGCTCGGTCGACAACATTCCTGAGTTCATCAAGCAAGTGAAGGACAAGAACTCGGGCGTGAAGCTGATGGGCTTCGGTCACCGTGTCTACAAGAACTACGATCCGCGCGCCAAGCTGATGCGCGAAACGTGCCACGAAGTGCTGAACGAACTGGGCCTGCACGACGACCCGCTGTTCAAGCTGGCCATGGCGCTGGAAAAGATCGCGCTGGAAGACGAGTACTTCGTGTCGCGCAAACTGTACCCGAACGTCGACTTCTACTCGGGCATCGTGCAGCGCGCGCTGGGCATCCCGACGTCGATGTTCACGTGTATCTTCGCGATGGCGCGTACGGTGGGCTGGATTGCGCAGTGGAACGAAATGATTGCCGATCCGGAACAGAAGATTGGCCGTCCGCGTCAGCTGTTCATCGGCGACACGCAGCGTGAAGCCAAGCCGCTCGCGCAACGTTAATTCGGCTTGAGTTCGGTTCAGTCGGCGGCGGGTTGGCTGCGGGCTGAAGCGTCATCGAAGGCTCGAAAAGGAAACGCCCCAACGGTGAAAGCCGTTGGGGCGTTTTTGTTTTTGCTGAGCCGCGTGCGCCTGGTGTGCCGTGGGTTCTGCGACCCATTCAAGCCGACGGCTTATGTCGTTGCCGCCGTACCGGCCGTTCCAGCGACGGCGGACGCGTGTGCAAATTCTGCGGCGTGCCCGCCGCGTTTTTCGGCGCGTGGCCGTGAGTCTCGAAGAAGCGCCGATACGCGCCTGGCGTGATCCCGCGCGCCGACAGAAACTGTCGATTGAAATTGGCAAGATTGGGAAAGCCGGCCTTCGTGGCGATCAGCGCGATGGGCCAGCGCGTATCCGTCAGTTGCCGCGTGGCGTAGCCGATTCGCAGCCGGTTCAGATAGCGCCCGACGCTTTCGCCCACATGCCGCACGAAATAGCGGTGCAAGGAACGCTCGGACAGGTTCGCGACTTCGCACAGTTCGGCGATCCGCAAGGGTTCGTGAAAGCGCCGGTCGAGCAGATCGAGCACACGATTCAGGCGCTCCGCTTCGGACGCGCGCGCATGAGACGCGACGTCGGCGGCGCTGCCGCGTTCCCGCGCTTCCCGCTTGTGCGCAGCCGGCGACGCCAGCGGTTCCGCTTGCGCCTCCGCGAGTTGCACGAGCACATCCAGCACGGCGCCGAGCCGCACACGCGGCGATTGATCGAGCAGTGCCGCCATCCGCGCGCGCATCAGCGTCGCGGCTTCCGACGAGAATCGCAGGCCCGGCGCGGCGCGTCGCAGCAGCGTGCGCAGCGATGCGAACTCCGGACAGCAATCCGCCATTCGCCGCGCCCAGTCGCCGCCGAACCACACCACGATCGCGACTTGCGGCGCGCTCGCATCGATCGGCTCCGTGGACGCCCACGTGTGCGGCATGTCCGGCGGCACAAGCACGAGATCGTCGCCGCTGTAGTCAGCAATGTGATCGCCGATGAAGCGGCGACCGCGACTGTTCATGGTCAGCGTCAGCTCGTATTCGGGATGGTGGTGCCACTCAAACGGAATCTGCGCGAGCTGCCGATGGTAGACGCGGATCGAGCAGCCGCTCGGAATCGTCACGCGTTCGTATTGAGGTTTCATGATGAGCAACCTGGCCGCGCGGGGCCAAACACGGCGAATGTCTGAATTGTATCGACATCTGGCCGGATCGCATGCTCGACGAAGGCTGAACATCCTTAATCTGCAATCGGACAGCACTACTCAGATCACTACACAGACCGATTCAAGGAGACACACCATGCCGCTCGTCATCGACAATCTTCCCGAGGCGATTCGCAGCACCAAGCGAGCGCTGCGGGCCGCGCTGCCGAATTACAGGCAGATCTTCAACGAAGTCGAGGGCGCGATGCGTCAGCAGATCGACGCGATTCACCGCGACCGCGAGCAGGGACGCAATGCGATTCCGGCATTCGACTATGCGTCGATCGTTTCCGGCGACGTCGGCGAGGCCGCCATCGCGAGCATCAGGACGCGCGGCGCGTGTGTGGTGCGCGGCGTTTTCGAGCGCCAGCAAGCTAGCGACTGGAATGACGAAATCGCCGAATACGTGCAACGCAATCATCTCGACGAAAAGCTCGCGCATCGCGCCGAAGACAAATATTTTGGCAACCTGTCGTCGAGCAAGCCGCAGATTTACGGCATCTACTGGTCGAAGCCGCAGACGGCCGCGCGTCAGTCGGAGCAACTGACGAACACGCGCGTGTTCCTGAACGGTCTCTGGAAGTCGGAAAGCGAAGGCAAACGGCATTTCGATCCGGAGCGCGTGCCGGTTTATGCGGACCGGATTCGTCGGCGGCCGCCCGGCTCCGAGTCGCTGGGCCTGTCGCCTCACGTGGATGGCGGGTCGGTCGAGCGCTGGCTCGATCCGAATTTTCAGAAGGTGTATCGACATGTGCTGACAGGCAACTGGCGTGCGTACGATCCATTCGACGCCGCCTACCGACCCGACGTGCAGGAAATTCCGTCGCCGGCCGTCTGCTCGATGTTCCGCACTTTCCAGGGCTGGACCGCGCTGACGCCGCAAGGCCCAGGCGACGGCACGCTGCAATTGATCCCGATCGCCAATGTGATGGCCTACGTGATTTTGCGCGCGCTCCAGGACGACGTTCCCGAGGACGAACTGTGCGGCGCGCAACCCGCCCGCGCGTTGTCGATCAAACCGGAGTGGCACAGCCTGTTGCTCGAAGCGGTCACGCCAATTCCGCACATGCAGCCGGGCGACGCGGTGTTCTGGCACAGCGACGTCGTGCATTCGGTCGAGGACGCGCATCGCGGCAACGGCTATAGCAACGTGATGTACATCTCGTCGGCGCCGTGGTGTGCGAAGAATGAGGCTTATCTGAAGCGTCAGTTGCCGAGCTTCCTGCGTGGCGAAAGCCCGCCGGATTTTCCAGCCGATCACTTCGAGACGGACTTCGCCGGCCGCGCGCGGGAGAGTGAACTGACGCCGCTCGGACGCGCGCAACTCGGCTTCGATCTCGCGCGCTAAGCCGCGCCTCAGGTGGCGGGACATGAACCCGCCGCCGTCCCCGCGCTTGCCGGGTAACGTCGATACAGGTATCGACACTACCACCCAACTCACTGTTTTTTATCGCTTTTTCCCATGGTAGAGCGGCCCAAAGCCGGATTTCGCGTGGCATAATCGACCGACACAGTCAGCCCGCAGTCATTACTACCCCGCATACCATGGCACAGACTCTCTACGACAAATTGTGGAACACGCACGTGGTCCACACGGAAGAAGACGGTACGACGATTCTTTACATCGACCGTCACCTGCTGCACGAAGTCACCAGCCCCCAGGCGTTCGAAGGGCTGAAGCTGGCTGAACGTCCGGTGTGGCGCATCAGCGCGAACCTCGCGGTATCCGACCACAACGTGCCGACCACGGACCGCAGTCACGGTATCGCCGATCCGGTTTCGAAGCTGCAAGTCGACACGCTCGATTCGAATTGCGACGCCTACGGCATCACGCAGTTCAAGATGACCGACCTGCGCCAGGGCATCGTGCACATCATCGGGCCGGAGCAGGGCGCCACGTTGCCGGGCATGACGATCGTCTGCGGCGACTCGCACACGTCCACGCACGGCGCATTCGGCGCGCTCGCGCATGGCATCGGCACGTCGGAAGTGGAGCACGTCCTGGCCACGCAAACGCTCTTGCAGAAGAAGAGCAAGAATATGCTGATCAAGGTGGAGGGTCCGCTGCCGCGCGGCTGCACGGCGAAAGACATCGTGCTCGCGATCATCGGCAAGATCGGCACGGCGGGCGGCACGGGTTACGCCATGGAATTCGGCGGCTCGACGATCCGCGCGCTTTCCATGGAAGGCCGCATGACGGTCTGCAACATGGCGATCGAGGCGGGCGCGCGCGCCGGCATGGTCGCGGTCGACGACACCACCGTCGAGTATCTGAAGGGCCGCCCGTTCTCGCCGGAAGGCGTGGAATGGGATCATGCGGTCGAGTACTGGAAGCAGTTCAAGACGGATGAAGGCGCGCATTTCGACCGCGTGGTCGAGTTGAACGCGGCTGAAATCGTGCCGCAAGTCACGTGGGGCACGTCGCCGGAAATGGTCACGGCGGTCGACGGCCGAGTGCCGGACCCCGAGCGCGAGAAAGACCCGGTCAAGCGCGACGCCATGGAGCGCGCGCTCAAATACATGGCACTCGAACCGAATGCGCCGATCGAGTCGATCAAGCCGGATAAAATCTTCATCGGGTCGTGTACCAACGCGCGCATTGAAGACATTCGCGCCGCGGCTTACGTCGTGAAGAAACTGGGCCGCCGCGTGGCGCCGAACATCCGTCTGGCCATGGTCGTGCCGGGTTCGGGTCTCGTGAAAGCGCAGGCGGAACGTGAAGGCCTCGACAAGGTATTCACAGACGCCGGTTTCGAATGGCGCGAGCCGGGTTGCTCGATGTGCCTCGCCATGAACGCCGACCGGCTGGAACCGGGCGAGCGTTGCGCGTCCACGTCGAATCGTAATTTCGAAGGTCGTCAGGGCGCCGGTGGCCGCACCCATCTCGTGAGCCCCGCCATGGCCGCAGCCGCGGCTATCGAAGGGCATTTCGTCGACATTCGCAAGCTGGGATAAATCGCATGATGAAGAACATGAATCGCACTACTCTACTGCGCCGCCTCGCGCTCGGTACTCTGGCCGGGCTGCTGCTCGGCCTGGCCGGCTGCAGCACGGTGCACGGATTTGGGCAGGACATGTCGCACCTCGGCAATTCGATCAGCAATCACGCTGAGAAATAACCGGTTTTTGATTTTTGCCGGCGAGGCGGTGAGCGGCTTTCATGCCGTCAATCGCATCGCCCGGTCCTGAAACAGGCGCAAGCGTCATGGATAAATTCATCGTACATACCGGCGTCGTGGCGCCGCTCGATCGCGAGAACGTCGACACGGACGCGATTATTCCCAAGCAATTCCTGAAGTCGATCAAGCGCACGGGCTTCGGTCCCAACGCGTTCGACGAATGGCGTTATCTCGACCACGGCGAGCCGGGTCAGGACAACACCAAGCGTCCGCTGAATCCGGATTTCGTGCTGAACCAGCCGCGTTATCAGGGCGCTTCGGTGCTGCTCGCGCGCAAGAATTTCGGCTGCGGCAGCTCGCGCGAACATGCGCCGTGGGCGCTTCAGCAATACGGCTTCCGCGCGATCATCGCGCCGAGTTTCGCTGACATTTTCTATAACAACTGCTTCAAGAACGGCTTGTTGCCGATCGTGCTGAGCGAACAGCAAGTTGATCACCTGTTCAACGAAACGTATGCGTTCAACGGCTTTCAACTGACCATCGACCTCGATGCGCAAGTCGTGCGCACGTCGGACGGCAGCGCGGAATATCCGTTCGAAGTCGCGGCGTTCCGCAAGTACTGCCTGCTGAACGGCTTCGACGACATCGGCCTCACGCTGCGTCACGCGGACAAGATTCGTCAGTTCGAAGCCGAACGTATTGCGAAGCAGCCCTGGCTGGCTCACCGCATCGTCGGCTAATTTGTCGGCTAGCTGGTTGGTCATGGCTTGGGGCTCGACGCTCGCTCGCTGACTCACGCTCACAGTCTCGAAGCAAATTATTAAGGAATTCGCATGAAGATCGCAGTGTTGCCGGGCGACGGCATCGGTCCCGAAATCGTGAAAGAGGCCGTCAAGGTTTTGAACGTGCTCGGCGAAAAGTTCGAACTCGAAGAAGCACCGGTTGGCGGCGCGGGCTACGAAGCAAAGGGCCATCCGCTGCCCGAATCCACGCTGGCGCTCGCGAAGGAGGCCGATGCGATCCTGTTCGGCGCCGTCGGCGACTGGAAGTACGACAAGCTCGAACGCGCGTTGCGCCCGGAGCAGGCCATTCTCGGTTTGCGCAAGCATTTGCAATTGTTCGCGAACTTCCGTCCGGCGATCTGCTATCCGCAATTGACCGGCGCGTCCTCGCTGAAAGAAGAGATCGTGTCGGGTCTCGACATCCTGATCGTGCGCGAATTGAACGGCGACATTTACTTCGGCTCGCCGCGTGGCGTGCGCGAAGCGCCGGATGGCCCGTTCGCCGGCGCGAAAGAAGGCTTCGACACCATGCGTTATTCGGAGCCCGAAGTGCGCCGCATCGCGCATGTGGCGTTCCAGGCGGCGCAAAAGCGCGGCAAGCGGCTCACGTCCGTGGACAAGGCCAACGTGCTCGAAACGTCGCAGCTGTGGAAAGACGTGATGATCGAGGTGGCGAAGGAATACGCGGACGTCGAGTTGTCGCACATGTACGTGGACAACGCCGCCATGCAACTGGTGAAGGCGCCGAAGTCGTTCGACGTGATCGTGACCGGCAACATGTTCGGCGACATTCTCTCCGACGAAGCCGCCATGCTCACGGGTTCGATCGGCATGCTGCCGTCCGCCTCGCTCGACAAGAACAACAAGGGCTTGTACGAGCCGTCGCACGGTTCCGCGCCGGACATCGCCGGCAAGGGCGTGGCGAACCCGCTGGCCACCATTCTGTCGGCGGCCATGATGCTGCGCTATTCGCTGAACAAGGCGGAGCAGGCGGATCGCATCGAAAGTGCCGTGAAAAAGGTGCTCGAACAGGGTTACCGCACCGGCGACATCCTCACGCCCGGTTGCAAGCAGGTCGGCACGGCCGCCATGGGCGACGCGGTTGTCGCGGCACTGTAAGAGGGCTGGCGCCGGCGCAAGTCCGCGGCCGGCGCACAGCGCGATGAACAGATAGTCAGGTCGGCAAACGACCTTGTCATACGCGAATCGGCCTTTAAAATGGCCGTTTCGCGCGTTATACGGACGATAGCGGCAGACAACGACGTCGCCGGATTCCGGTTTTCGTGTATATTGTAGCGATGGCACAGACAGCTCAAATCTCCTCGATTTCGAAACTGCACGGCAAAACGGCCCGTGCGGTTGAGTTCGCCATTACCGCCACAAAGCTCATTAAAACGATTACCCCGAAAACGATCACGAAGCGCTGATCGTCCGTCGTGCCCGCTCATCTTCCCCGCGCGGTCACTGCGGGCAAAGATGCGGGGAAGCTTCCATTCGAAGGGTATGAAGTCATGAACGTAGGTCTCGTAGGTTGGCGCGGCATGGTCGGCAGCGTCCTGATGCAACGCATGCAACAGGAAGGCGATTTCGACCTGATCGAACCGGTGTTTTTCAGCACCAGCAACGCGGGCGGCAACGCGCCGTCGTTCGCCAAAAACGAGACCAAGCTCAAAGATGCGACAAGCATCGAAGACCTGAAGAAGTGCGAAGCGATCATTTCGTGCCAGGGCGGCGACTACACGAACGAAGTGTTCCCGAAGCTGCGCGCGGCAGGCTGGAACGGCTACTGGATCGACGCGGCCTCGTCGCTGCGCATGAAAGACGACGCGGTCATCATTCTCGATCCGGTCAATCTCGACGTGATCAAGAACGCGCTGGTCAAGGGCCAGAAGAATTTCATCGGCGGCAACTGCACGGTCAGCCTGATGCTGATGGCGCTCGGCGGCCTGTTCCGCGAAAACCTCGTCGACTGGATGACGGCCATGACGTATCAGGCCGCGTCGGGCGCGGGCGCGCAGAACATGCGCGAACTGCTGCAGCAAATGGGCACGCTGTACGGATCAGCCAAGGAAGATCTGGCTGATCCGTCGTCGGCGATTCTGGATATCGACCGTCGCGTGCTGAGCGCAATGAACAGCGACCGCATGCCGGTCGACCACTTCGGCGTGCCGCTCGCCGGCTCGCTGATTCCGTGGATCGACAAAGATCTCGGCAACGGCATGTCGAAGGAAGAATGGAAGGGCGGCGCCGAAACCAACAAGATTCTCGGCAAGCCTGCCATGGGCACGCCGGGTTCCATTCCGGTAGACGGCCTGTGCGTGCGGATCGGCGCAATGCGTTGCCACTCGCAGGCGTTGACCATCAAGCTGAACAAGGATGTGCCGCTGGACGAAGTGAACAGCATCCTCGCATCGGGCAACGACTGGGTGAAGGTTGTGCCGAACGAGCGTGAAGCGTCGATGCGCGATCTGTCGCCGGCGGTGGTCACGGGCACGCTGACGGTGCCGGTTGGCCGCGTGCGCAAGCTCGCCATGGGCGGCGAATATCTGTCGGCGTTCACGGTGGGCGACCAGCTGTTGTGGGGCGCGGCCGAGCCGTTGCGCCGCATGCTTCGCATTGTGCTCGACAAGTAAAGTAAACTACGCGCTCACGACGCGTAGAAAACTCAAGAAGCGTCGCGCTTGCGCGGCGCTTTTTTCATTTGTGTGCTCCGATTATCTTGTCTTTTTATAACCGCAAAAAAGGGCCGCGCGCTGACGCGCCAGGAGTCCCAATGAATCTTCGACTCTCTTCCCTTCGGGCCATGTTTGCGCGCCCGGATGCCGGCCGCCTCGCCGCCGCGGCCGCCGTCGCGTTGTTGCTGGCCGGCGCCGGCTTGAGCAGCGCAATGGCCGCGCCCGCCGACGCCGCGAGCGCGCCGGACGCCGCCTCGGTCTCGTATGCATCCGGCGGCCAATACACGGTTCGGCCGGGCCAGTCGCTGAACGACGCGGCGATTGCCGTCACTCAATCACACGATCGCGCCACGCTGGCACGCGCGGCGCGCGCATTGTTCGATGCAAATCCGAATGCTTTCATGAATCACGATCCGAGCCGGCTGCGGCTCGGTGCCGTGCTGACTGTGCCGGTGCTGGATGCGTCGGGCGCCGCGGCTTCGTCGGCGGCGGCGGAGGCTTCCGCTGCGGGGGCTGGCGGCGCGGCCGCGAGTTCGGCGGCGAGCGGGGCCGCGCAAGGCAACGCGGCTGCGGCGAAGGCGGGAAGCACGCCGACTCAGGCTGCCGCGCCGATTCAAGGCATGGCCAGCGCGGCAACGGACGCCAGTTCGGCGGCGACGCCGAGCGTCGTATCGTCGGCGCCGACGGCCGGTTCGCAGGCTGAGGCGGGCGCGAGCGGCACGCATGGGTGGACCGGATCGGTTCAGCCGTCGGCAAGCGCGGCAGTCGTCGGCACGGCCGCTTCACAGCCGCGCGCGCAGGTGTCGAGCTTGCAGCAATTGCTGGCGCTCAAGAATCGCGTGCTGATGGAATTGCAGAAGCATGGCATCGGCAAGTCGCCTGCCGCGCCAGCCGCTCCGGCGGCAAGCGGCGCGCAGCCGGCGGCGGGCGCATCGTCCGTGGTGGCGGCGCCGGGCCATCCGGGCGCCGCATTTTCCACGGCGAACCCGACGGGCATTTCGCAGACGAACCTCGCCGTGGGCGTGGCGGTCGGCGCGGCGCTCGTCGTGCTGCTGGGCGCATTGCGGTTTGGCCGGCGCAAACGTGAGCGCGCGGCTGAGGCGCAAGCGGCGTCGTCGGAAGAGGTGACGGCGCGGGCGGCTGAGCCGGCGGATTCGCTGGCTGCTCGTGAGGATGCGGCGCAGCGCGATCCAGGAGACGCGGACAACACCGCTACGCAGCACGCGGCCGCCATGGCCGCCGCCGAGCGCGAAGCCGCCGAAGGCCAAGCCGCAGCTCGCGAAATGTCGGAGCGCATCGCGGCGGAGCGCGAGGCGGAGATCCGCGCCGCGGCGACGCGCGAGGCCGAGGCGCGCGACGAAGCAGCGGCACCCACGCCTGGACAGGCGGCCGGGCGGCACGCAGCGGAAGAGGCCGAAAGCGAGCGCCTGACGGCAGCGCAATCGGCAGCCGATGCAGGCGCAGCGGCTGCAATCAGTGGAGAGAAAAACGCGGTTGAAGAAGCCGCCGCACGACAAGCGACGTCGGAATCGGAAGGATCCGCAGCCGAACGTTCGTCCACGGCGCATCAAACCGCGGCGCACGAGGCGCCCGATCTCGACCTCGTCACGCCGCAGCACGTGTCACACGAGCAAACCAAGCCCGCCTCAGAAGCGCATCACGAAAATCTGGACGGCGCGACGACGGCCGCCAGCCTTAGCGCCGCCGCCGAACTCGGCGCCGACGCGCTGCCCCGTGCGCCGCTCGGACCGCTCGACGAGACGTGGGAGCACGAACCGGCTTCGCATCGTCTGGAATGGGACGACGAAGCGTTGCCGGACGAGCCGATGGAGCCTTCGCTCCCGCTCGCGGCCGCATCGACGGAATTTCCGCGCGAGGCGCTCGAGTCGTTCGGCAGTCTCGACATGCCGTTGCCCCGTCGCGTCGAGTCCGCCGCCGACACCATTCACGCGCCCGAATCGTTGAGCAGCCAGCCGGTTGCGTCGCCAGAAACGACCGCGCGACAGGCGTTTCCGCCGCCGCCCGATGCCGACGCAGCGCCTCATGCCGCCGACGAAATCGCAGCCGGAACCGCCGGCCGTGGCGCCGTCGCGGGACTGGGCGCGGGCAATCTCGGCGCGGCGGGCTTCGGCGCGCTCAAGCTCGACTTTGACCTGGAATTGCCGCCCGGTCCGACCCAGCCGTTGCCGGCGTTCACGCCGGCCGACCTCGCCCGGATAGCGCGTAACAAGCTGGATCTGGCCGCCGAGTACATCGATCTGGGCGATCTGGCCGGCGCGCGCACGTTGATCAACGAAGTGATCGAAGCAAACGATCCGGCGACGCGCAACGACGCCCGCGCGCTGCTCTCGACGCTCGCGCCGTTGTCGTGAAGCGGATTGCTCTAGGCATCCAGTACGACGGGTCGGCGTTCTGCGGATGGCAGTCGCAGCCGCACGGCAACACGGTTCAGGACGAACTTGAACGGGCGCTGCGCGAATTCGCGCAGACTCCGGTTCATACGGTTGTCGCCGGTCGGACGGATACGGGCGTGCACGGGCTCGGCCAAGTGGTGCATTTCGACACGGAACTCGAGCGCGCAGACGTCTCGTGGGTTCGCGGCCCGAACTCGTTTTTGCCGAAAACGATCTCGGTCCAGTGGGCGAAACCCATGGCCGACGAGTTCCACGCGCGTTTTTCCGCGTTCGAACGCACTTATTACTATGTGCTGTACGTACATCCGGTGCGCTCGCCGATGCTCGCGGGCCGTGCGGGCTGGGTGCACACGCCGCTGGATGTCGGCGCGATGCGCGCAGCTACGGCCCATTTGATCGGACAACACGACTTTTCGGCGTTCCGCTCGTCGCAGTGTCAGTCGAAAACACCGATCAAACATCTGTATCAGATCGACATTCAGCAACACGGCGATTTCATTCATTTCCGCTTTCGGGCGAACGCATTCCTACACCACATGGTGCGTAATCTGATGGGATGCCTGGTCTATATCGGCAAGGGGCGTCGCCCGGTCGAGTGGATGGCGGAAGTTCTGGCGAGCCGCGACCGCGAATGGGCCGCGCCGACCTTCATGCCGGACGGGTTGTATCTGGCGCAGGTGGGCTATCCTGAGCAATTCGCCGTGCCCGCGCCGCAGACCGGCAGCGTGCCGTGGAGCACCATTTGGAGCGAGCAAGCGCAATCATGAACCCAACCGACAACATCAGGACCGAAACGAGCGCCGGCGGCGCGCAGCAGGCCATGCCGCGACGCACGCGCATTAAGCTTTGCGGCATGTCGAAACCGTCTGACGTGAGCTGCGCAATCGACCTCGGCGCCGATGCCATCGGCCTTGTGTTCTACCCGCCGAGCTCGCGTTCGGTGAGCGTCGCGCAGGCCGTCGAACTGGTGCAGGACGTGCCGCCGTTCGTGTCGGTGGTGGGTTTGTTCGTCAACCCCACGCTCGACTGGCTGAGCGAAGTCGTGAGCAATGTCGGACTTTCGCTGTTGCAGTTTCACGGCGACGAGACCGCGGATCAATGCGAATCGCTCGCGGGCGTTGCGGGTTTGCCTTGGTTGCGCGCGTTGCGGGTTGCGGCGGATACTCAACCGGCCGATTTGGTAAAATCGGCGCTCAACTATTCAGCCGCCAGTGGCTTACTGTTCGACACTCACGTCGAAGGCTATGGCGGCGGCGGGAAGGTTTTCGATTGGTCACTTATTCCAGCAGAGCTCGCGCGTCGGGCCGTTTTGAGTGGTGGGTTGAACGCGCAAAACGTCAGTGATGCGATCCATCGCGTGCGCCCGTACGCGGTCGATGTCTCGAGCGGCATCGAGGTTCTGGGCGCCAAGGGCGTGAAAGATCACGCCCGGATGGCGGCGTTCGTACGCGCGGTGCGCGCGGCGGACGCCGGATGATTCCGCAGCGCGGTGCTTGATCCCAAACCCGCGCGCCACGAAAAGAGTGATCACCATGTACAACTTGCCTGATGAACGAGGCCACTTCGGCCAATTTGGCGGCGTGTTCGTCGCCGAAACGCTAGTGCACGCGCTCGACGAGCTGCGCACAGCCTACGAGAAATTCCAGAAAGATCCTGCTTTCGTCGCCGAATACGAGCGCGAGCTGAAGTATTTCGTCGGTCGTCCTTCGCCGATTTATCACGCACAGCGATGGAGCGAGATGCTCGGCGGCGCACAGATTTTTCTGAAGCGCGAAGATCTGAATCACACCGGCGCGCACAAAATCAATAACGTGATTGGCCAGGCGCTACTCGCGAAGCGCATGGGCAAGCCGCGCGTGATCGCCGAAACCGGCGCGGGGCAACATGGCGTGGCGACGGCGACTATTGCCGCGCGTTTCGGCATGGAATGCGTGGTCTACATGGGCGCTGAAGACGTGCGCCGCCAGGCCGCGAACGTCTACCGCATGAAGCTGCTCGGCGCGACCGTCGTGCCGGTCGAGTCGGGCTCGCGCACGCTGAAGGACGCGCTGAACGAGGCGATGCGCGACTGGGTCACGAATGTGGAAAATACGTTCTACATCATCGGCACGGTGGCGGGTCCGCATCCTTATCCGATGATGGTGCGTGACTTCCAGCGCGTGATCGGCGACGAATGCAAGGTGCAGATGCCGGAACTCATCGGGCGTCAGCCGGACGCCGTGATCGCGTGCGTTGGCGGCGGTTCGAATGCGATGGGCATCTTTTATCCGTATATCGACGATACTTCGGTGCAGCTTATCGGCGTGGAAGCAGCCGGCGACGGCATCGAATCGGGTCGTCACGCGGCGTCGCTGATCGGCGGAAGTCCGGGCGTTCTGCACGGAAACCGCACGTATCTGCTCCAGGACGAAAACGGCCAGATCATCGAAACGCATTCGGTGTCGGCGGGTCTCGACTATCCCGGCGTCGGCCCTGAGCACGCGTGGCTAAAAGAGAGTAACCGCGCGCAATACGTGGGCATCACCGACGAAGAAGCGCTCAAGGCGTTCCACGACTGTTGCCGCATCGAAGGCATTATTCCGGCGCTGGAGTCTAGCCACGCGCTGGCGTACGCCATGAAGCTCGCGCCTACGCTGCCCAAAGACAAACACCTGCTGGTGAATCTGTCCGGCCGCGGCGACAAGGACATGCACACGGTCGCCGAGCGATCGGGCATTCAGTTCTGAGCGCCTCAACGATGCGTGACGAGTTCGACGAGCCCCAGCCGGCCACTACCGAAATACCGCCGGCTGGCGAGCCGCGGACGCCCGAAGCGCCTGCGTCGCTGTTGCCGCAGGTGCCTGCAGGCATCCACTTGTTGAACCGCGATTTTCTGACCGATGTAGCGAACATTGCGGATGCGTCGATCGACCTGATCCTATGCGACCCGCCGTACGGGCTCGGCAAGGATTACGGCAACGACTCCGACATGCGCACCGGCGACGATTTTCTCGCCTGGACGCGTGGCTGGCTCGAGCTTGCCATTCCGAAGCTCAAGCCGTCAGGTTCGCTGTATATCTTCTGCACCTGGCAGTACGCGCCGGAAATCTTCAGTTTTCTGAAGACCAGGCTCACGATGATCAACGAGATCATCTGGGACCGGCGGGTGCCGAGCATGGGCGGGACGGTGCGCCGATTCACGTCGGTGCATGACAACATCGGCTTTTTCGCGGTGTCGAAAGACTACTTTTTCGACCTCGATCCCGTCCGCATCCCGTACGATGCCGTCACGAAGAAGGCGCGTTCGCGTAAGTTGTTCGAAGGCAGCAAGTGGCTGGAGCTTGGCTATAATCCGAAGGACGTCTGGTCTGTATCGAGGTTGCATCGGCAACACGCCGAACGCGTCGATCATCCCACGCAAAAGCCTTTGGAAATTGTCGAGCGGATGGTGCTGGCAAGTTGTCCGAAGGGCGGCCGAGTGCTCGACCCCTTCATGGGCAGCGGCACCACTGCAGTCGCTTGCGCCCGTCAGCAGCGCGAATTCGTCGGCTATGAGATCAATGAAAGTTACTGCGCGATAGCGCGAGAACGCGTCAGCGCCGCTGCTGCCGCGCCGCGCCGGTCGGCCAAAGCCAAGGCGCCAAGGCAAACCGAAGTGCAATAAGCGCCAGGCAAGGCGCCAGGCGTCGCGCAGTCGCTCCAATCGAGAATAATTCCATGTCCCGTATCAAGAACACCTTCGCCGCGCTGTCCGCCCAAGGCAAAAAAGGCCTGATTCCGTTTATGACGGCGGGCGACCCCGATCCGGCCCGCACCGTCGAATTCATGCACGCGCTTGCCGCCGGCGGCGCGGACGTGATCGAACTCGGCGTGCCGTTTTCCGACCCGATGGCGGACGGTCCCGTCATTCAGCAATCGTCCGAGCGCGCGCTGGCGCACGGCGTGTCGCTGCGCCACGTGCTCGCCGACGTCAAGCGTTTCCGCGAAACCAACGACACGACGCCTGTCGTGTTGATGGGCTACGCCAACCCGATCGAACGGATGGGCACGGAAGCCTTCGGCAAGGCGGCGCAGGAGGCGGGCGTCGACGGCGTGCTGGTCGTCGACTATCCGCCGGAAGAGTGTGCTAACTTCGCCGAAAAAATGCGTTCCGCGGGAATTGATCCGATCTTCCTGCTGGCGCCTACGTCGACGGACGAGCGCATCGCCGAAGTCGGAAAAATCGCGAGCGGTTATGTGTATTACGTGTCGTTGAAAGGCGTGACCGGAGCGGCAAATCTGGACGTTTCCAGCATCGCGAGTAAAATCCCGGCGATCAAGTCGCGCGTGCCCTTGCCGGTGGGCGTCGGTTTTGGCATCCGTGACGCGGAAACGGCGCGTCTCGTGGCCGAAGTTTCCGACGCCGTCGTAATCGGCAGCCGCATCGTGCAATTGCTCGAGCAGGCGGCCCCCGAAGCCGCCGCCGAAACGCTCACGCGTTTCGTCGGCGAGGTGCGCGAGGCGCTCGATAGCGTCGCGACTGCCCGATAACAGTAATTTTGTCGTCTGTCGTGCGAGCGGCGGGTTCGTCCCGCCGTTTGTGCAACCGTAGACCCCTGAAGGATTCACTATGAGTTGGCTCGATAAGCTGCTGCCGCCAAAAATCAAACAAACCGATCCAAAAAGCCGCAAGGGGATTCCGGAGGGCCTGTGGATCAAGTGCCCGTCGTGCGAAGCCGTGTTGTACCGCAACGACGTCGAGGCCAATCTGCACGTTTGCCCGAAATGCGATCACCACATGCGCATCGGCGCGCGCGAGCGGCTGGACGGCCTCTTGGACCCGGAAGGCCGCTACGAGATTGGCCAGGAAATCGTCCCGGTCGACGCCCTCAAGTTCAAGGACAGCCGCAAGTACCCGGAACGCCTGAAAGAGGCGATGGACGACACCGACGAAACCGACGCGATGGTCGTCATGGGCGGCGCGATCCACACGTTGCCAGTGGTCGTGGCTTGCTTCGAGTTTTCGTTCATGGGCGGCTCGATGGGCTCGGTAGTCGGCGAGCGCTTCGCTCGCGGCGCGCAGAACGCGCTTGAGCAAAAAGTGCCGTTTATCTGCTTTACCGCTTCGGGCGGTGCGCGGATGCAGGAAAGCCTGTTGTCGCTGATGCAAATGGCCAAGACCACGGCCATGCTGACCAAGCTCGCCGAAGCCAAGCTGCCGTTCATTTCGGTGCTGACCGATCCGACCATGGGCGGCGTGTCCGCGAGTTTTGCGTTCCTCGGCGACGTCGTGATCGCGGAACCCAAGGCGCTGATCGGCTTCGCTGGTCCGCGCGTGATCGAACAAACCGTGCGCGAAAAGCTGCCGGAAGGTTTCCAGCGCGCCGAGTTCCTGCTGACGAAGGGCGCGATCGACATGATCGTGGACCGTCGCAAGCTGCGCGAAGAAATCGCTCAATTGATGGCGCTGTTGGGCCACCAGCCGGCGGACGCCGTGGCGTAAGCCGGCACGGCGGCGCCGGCGTCCTTGTCAAGCGGCTGCCGTTGGAACCGAACACAGTTGAATTTGGCGCGCCGCGCGGGCAATCAAGCGGCGCGTTGTCATTTCCGGGATAATCACGGTCTCAGATACTGCGCGAGGCGCCAGCCCGCGCAGGTTCGTCACACCGCTCAATGATTTTCTCGCGATTCACCCGATGACCACATTCCCCACCCTCGACGCGTGGCTCACGCATCTCGAATCCGCGCATCCGGTCGGCATCGACATGGGTCTTACGCGCATCAGCCAGGTTCGCGACGCGATGCAGCTTTCGTTCGCGTGCCCGGTCATCACGGTGGGCGGCACGAACGGCAAGGGTTCCACGTGCGCCATTCTCGAATCGATCCTGTTGCGCGCCGGTTTCAGCGTGGGTTGCCATACTTCGCCGCATTTGCTGTCGTTCAACGAACGGGCGCGAGTGAACGGACACATGGCGAGCGACGCGGAACTGCTGCCGCACTTCGAAAAGGTCGAGGCCGCGCGTTCGAGCCTGGCCGAACCGGTCACGCTGACTTATTTCGAATTCACGACGCTGGCCATCATGAGCCTGTTCGCGTCGCGCAGCCTCGACGCGGTGATTTTCGAAGTCGGCCTGGGCGGTCGCCTCGACGCAGTCAACATCCTCGATACCGACTGCGCGATCATCACCAGCATCGACATCGACCACACGCAATATCTGGGCGACACGCGCGAGAAAATCGCGGTGGAAAAGGCCGGCATTTTCCGGTCCGGCAAGCCGGCGATCTGCGCCGACCCGGTGCCGCCGCAAACGCTGATCGACTACGCGGAGAAAATCGGCGCCGAACTGTGGCTGTTTGGCCGCGATTTCCGCTACGAAGGGCAGGCGGGCAGCGAGCGCCAGCAATGGAGCTACGTCGGCCCGACGCTGCGCCGCTCGGCGCTCGCCTATCCGGCGTTACGCGGCGCGAATCAGTTGATCAACACCTCGGCGGCGCTCGCCGGCCTCGAAGCGCTGCGCGACCGCTTGCCCGTTTCGGCGCAGGACATCCGCCTCGGTCTTGCGAACGTCGAATTGCCGGGGCGTTTTCAGGTGCTGCCCGGCAAGCCGGCCATTGTGCTGGATGTCGGGCACAATCCGCACGCCACCGCCGTGCTGGGCCAGAACCTCGGCAACATGGGTTTTTTCCCGTACACGTACGGCGTGTTCGGCGCGATGGGCGATAAGGATATCGCTGGCGTGCTTGCGCATCTGAAAGGCGAAATCGACCATTGGTGCGTAACCGATCTGCCGACGCCGCGCGCGGCATCGGCGGCGGACCTGGAAGCCGCCTTGCGCGAGCAGGGCGTGGAAGACGGCGCGGACAGCAGCGTGACGCGCTATGCCACGCCCGCAGAGGCTTACCAAGATGCGCTAAAACGGGCGTCAGAGAATGATAGAATTGTCGTTTTCGGCAGTTTCTATACGGTAGCGGGCGTCATGGCCTACCGTAAATCGCAGCAACACTGAACGGGCGCCACGCTCGAACCAAGCGATTCATGGGAATTTTCTCGTTCGGCAAGAAAGACGACGCGCCCAGCCGGCGCGACGCAAACACCAGTTCCACCCGGGCCGCCCGTGGCGAGCGCGTGGAGCGGCGAACCCGCCGCACGGAACGCCCGGTCGAAGCCGATGCGATGCTGCTCGACCCTACGTTGCCCGAAAAGCAGCGCGCGCGGCGTCGGCTGGTTGGCGCCATTGCCATGGTCGTCGCGGCGGTGGTCGTGCTGCCCATGGTGCTGGACTCGCATCCAAAGCCTGTCACCGACGACATTTCCATCGACATTCCCAACCGTCCCGCGCCGAAGCTCGCGCGGCACGACGAGGACACGCAGGCTGGCGTAGCGCCGGACAATCCGGCGCCGGACGCGGCGCTCGCGGCTTCCGGCCTCGCGCCCGCAGCAAAGGCGGCGCAAACGCAGTCCGGCGCGGCGAAGCAGGCCGAGGCGAACGCGAATGCAGCGTCCGCCGCTAAAGCGCCGGCAGCAAAGCCGCGGGCCCCTGCGGTTGCGGCAAATGTCGCGCCGGCACCGGCAACGGCAACGGCCACGCTAGCGGCTTCGACAGCGACGGCAAAGCCGGCCAACAAGCCGGCAGTGCACAACACCAGCAATAGCAGCAGCACCACAGCCACACCCACAGCGCCGGCCGCAGACGAAACCAACGCCACAGGCACCAGCACTGAAGCGACCGGTACGCCGGCGTCGCCGCCTGGCAGCCGTTTCGCCGTGCAGCTCGGCGCGTTCGCCAACGAAGCCAACGCGCGTAATTGGGCGGTGAAGTTGAAAGCGGCCGGTGTGCCTGCATATACCGAACATCGGAAGCAACCTGACGGCTCGACATTGACACTGTTGCGCGCCGGTCCATTCGCGGACCGCGCGGCGGCTAGCGCGGCAATCGCGAAGGTGCGCGGCGCGGGCCTGACCTCAACGCCGAACAGCGGCGCCGCGCAGTAAAGCGAGCGATGTTCACTGCCTTCGACTACGCTGTAATGGCGGTGATCGCCTTGTCGGCCTTGCGCGGCACATGGCGCGGGTTCTTGTCCGAGGTGTTCGGGCTGATCGGCTGGATCGCGGCGTTTTTCATCGCGTGCCGTTTTGTCGGTTATGTGGTGCCGTTTATCCCGTCCACGTGGCCGGGCGGCGCGTTGACCCAATGGTTGCTGGCTTTTGCGCTGGTGGCGATCGGTGCGGTGCTGGTGGCGAGCGTGCTGAACGCGCTCCTGAGCCGCATTGTTCAGGCTACCGGCCTGAGCGGCGTGGACCGCTCGCTCGGTTTGATGTTCGGCCTCGTGCGCGGGGTCGTTCTGGTGCTGATTCTGGTCGCCCTTGCCGGCTTGACCGAACTGCCCCAACAGGAATTCTGGCGCAACGCCTTGCTGCGGCCTTATGCGGTCGAGGGCGTGCACGTAATGAAACCGCTGCTTCCGGAGACGCTCGCCGCCTACGTCCGCGTGTGACGATCGGGCGAGTGCCTCAGGAACGCGGCAGGACTCCGGCGCAAACCGGTTGCCTTGACATCATGTCGCGAACCGTCGCGTCATATCGCGCTCGCGAGGCACCGGCCGCTCTGACGAATTTCGTACCTTAGAAGGACATGCCATGTGCGGCATCGTAGGCGTAGTTTCCCATTCTCCGGTCAACCAGCTGATCTATGACAGCCTGCTGCTTCTGCAGCACCGCGGTCAGGACGCCGCCGGCATCGCGACAGCGAACGGCAGCAATTTCCACATGCATAAGGCAAACGGCATGGTGCGCGACGTGTTCCGCACGCGCAACATGCGCAGCCTGCCCGGTACGTCCGGCATCGGCCAGGTCCGTTACCCGACCGCCGGTTCGGCGTCGAGCGAAGAAGAAGCCCAGCCGTTCTACGTGAACGCGCCGTTCGGCATCATCCTCGCGCACAACGGCAATCTGACCAACTGGCAGCAGCTGAAAGATGAGATGTTCCGCATCGATCGCCGCCACATCAATACCAATTCCGACACGGAAGTCATGCTCAACGTGCTCGCGCACGAATTGCAGCTGGCCAGCTCGGGCCTGCAACTCGATCCGTCCGCGCTGTTCAAGGCGGTGTCGGGCGTGCATCGCCGGGTGCGGGGTTCGTATGCGATCGTTTCGCTGATCGCCGGTTTTGGTCTGCTCGGTTTCCGTGACCCGTTCGGCATTCGCCCGCTTTGCCTCGGCAAGCAGGAAACGGCGGAAGGCGTCGAGTGGATGCTGGCGTCGGAATCGGTGGCGATCGAGGGCATCGGCTTCGAGTTCGTGCGCGACGTGGCGCCGGGCGAAGCGGTGTTCATCGACCTCGAAGGCAACGTGCATTCGCAGCAATGCGCCACGAATCCGAGCCTGAACCCGTGCATTTTCGAACTCGTGTATCTGGCGCGTCCGGACTCGGTGCTCGACGGCGTGCCGGTCTACAACGTGCGTCTGCGCATGGGCGACTATCTCGCGGAGAAGATCAGGCGCGAGTTGCCCGACGTCGCGATCGACGTGGTCATGCCAATTCCCGATTCGTCCCGTCCGGCCGCCATGCAAGTGGCGAAGAAGCTCGGCGTGGAATACCGCGAAGGCTTCTTCAAGAATCGCTACGTGGGCCGCACCTTCATCATGCCGGGCCAGGCGGTGCGCAAGAAATCGGTGCGTCAGAAGCTGAACGCCATGGGCATCGAGTTCAAGGGCAAAAACGTGCTGATCGTGGACGACTCCATCGTGCGCGGCACCACTTCGCATGAAATCGTGCAGATGGCGCGCGACGCCGGCGCCAACAAGGTGATTTTCGCGTCGGCGGCGCCGCCGGTGAAATTCCCGAACGTCTACGGTATCGACATGCCGACGCGCGGCGAACTCGTCGCGCATGGCCGCACGGACGAGGAAGTCGCACGCATGATCGGCGCGGACCATCTCGTCTATCAGGACGTCGACGCGCTGAAGCAGGCCGTGCGCGACATCAACCCGGCGCTCAAGGAGTTCGAAGCGTCGTGCTTCGACGGCAACTACGTGACGGGCGACGTGACGACCGAGTATCTCGACCGCATCGAAACCGCGCGTCTTGCGCCGTCGTCGCAATCGGATCGCGACGCCGCGAGCGAAGCGATCGACGGCGGCGCCCCCGCGCGCTCGCAACTGCATTTGCAACTGTCGGTCGGCTGATGCGAACCGCGCGTTCGCGGCACGGCGCGGCTTGCTGCACGCCGCGCCGCGAGCGTGTTAGCATGACGGCTTGCGTCGATTTGATCTCAGCTTGCGGACGCGGGGCGACCCGAAACAGCTAAAGCGAAGGGTGGAAAAACCGCAATCATCCGCCTCCGCTCCAGCTTTCCCCGCACATGAAGCCCGCTTGTCCCGACGCAAAAATGCGCCGGCGCAAAAGCGGGCTTTTTTGTTGCTGCCGTCCGGCGGCGCGGTCGCGTTGTACAGGCCGCGCGCCGAACGCAGTCATGGAACATTGGAAACCACAACGAACATGGACGACTCCCTGAACTTCGACACGCTGGCAGTCCGCTCGGGCACGGTGCGCAGCGACTTCAACGAGCATTCGGAAGCGATTTTCCTGACTTCGAGCTTCGTCTTCGCGAGTGCCGCGGACGCCGCCGAGCGCTTCAGGAATTCCGAAGACTACTACACGTACTCGCGCTTCACGAACCCGACTGTTTCAATGTTCCAGGACCGTCTGGCCGCGCTCGAAGGCGGCGAGGCGTGCATGGCGACGGCGTCGGGAATGGCCGCGATCATGTCCGTCGTGATGTCCACGCTGCAAGCCGGCGACCATCTGGTCAGCTCGCAGGCGCTGTTCGGCTCCACGCTCGGCATGTTCTCGCAAATTTTCAGCAAGTTCGGCATCGCAACCACGTTCGTCGATCCAACCGATCTGGACGCCTGGAAAAACGCCGTGCGTCCCGAGACGAAAATGTTTTTCCTCGAAACGCCGTCGAATCCGCTGACAGAAATCGCCGACATAGAGGCGATCAGCAAGATCGCCAAGGCCGCCAACGCGCTGTTCGTGGTGGACAACTGTTTCTGTAGCCCGGCCTTGCAACAGCCGCTCAAGCTCGGCGCGGACGTCGTCATGCATTCGGCCACCAAGTTCCTCGACGGACAGGGCCGTGTGCTGGGCGGCGCGCTCGTCGGTTCGAAGAAATTCATCATGGAAAAGGTGTTTCCGTTCGTGCGCAGCGCTGGGCCGACGCTCTCGGCGTTCAACGCGTGGGTGTTGCTCAAGGGCATGGAAACGCTGTCGCTGCGCGTCGAAAAGCAGTCGGCGAATGCGCTTGAAATCGCGCGCTGGCTCGACACGCATCCCGCTGTGAATCGCGTGTTCTATCCGGGCCTCGAATCGCATCCGCAGCACGCGCTCGCCATGCGTCAGCAGAAGGCGGGCGGCGCCATCGTCTCGTTCGAACTGAAGGGCGAAACGCCGGAGCAGATGCGCGCGAACGCCTGGCGCGTGATCGACAACACCAAGATCTGCTCGATCACCGGCAACCTCGGCGATACGCGCACGACCATCACGCACCCGGCCACGACCACGCATGGCCGCGTGACGCCGGAAGCGCGCGCGGCGGCGGGCATTACAGAAGGCCTGATTCGTCTTGCCGTGGGGCTGGAAAACGCCGCGGATGTGCGAGCCGATCTGGAGCGCGGTCTCGCGGGCTGAGTTGCCTGAAACTGAAGCACTGAAGCAGGACGTGAAGCGCGCTGAACTTGTCTGTCAGCGCGCTTTTTTTATGCGCGAACGCTCAATGCCGCAGCGCGCGCCACTGACCGGGCGCAAGCCCAAAGCGGCGCGTGAACGCGTGTGTATAAGCGCTCTGATCGCCGAAGCCGATGTCCAGTGCAATGTCCGTCAGCGAGCGCCGCGGGTCGGCCAGCAACGTGAGCGACGTGTCGAGCCGCAGCCGCTGCAAATAGCGATGCGGCGTTTCGCCGAACGCTTCGATAAAAAGTTGATGAAAGCGGCGCATGCCGAAGCCGCAATGCGCGGCGAGATCGGCGATACGCAACGGCTCGGACAGATGCGCGCGCAACCAGCGGTCGATGCGCGCGAAGTCGAGTCCCGCGCCGGGCGCTTCAGCGCCGCTTTTCGTGGCCGCTCCGGCCACCAGTGCCGCGCCGAGGCGGGCGGCCGCATCCCAATGAAAACGGCGGATGTCGAGATCGTTCGACGCCGCGCTACCCGCGGCTTGTGATGCAATGCGTTGCACGAGTTGCGTGAGTTGCGCATCGACGCTGACCGCCCGCGCGCAGTCGAACAGACGCTCCGGCACGGCGAGCGTTGCGGCTGGTAAATCCAGCACCAACTGGCGGTTTTCGCCGAGCCCCGCATAATCGTGCCGCGCGCCGGCAGGAATGAGCCATGCGCAGCGCGCGTCGATGCGTTGCGCAATGCCTTCCACCGCCATCACCATCGCGCCGTCGAGCCCGAGCACGACCTGGTGAAAGTCGTGCACGTCCGACGCTTGCGTCGCGTCGAAGCGGCGAAGCGAAACGCTAGGAGCGGTCACGGCGGTGTGAGTCATGGAATTGCGCAACGCCAAACGTCAAACGGACAAACAGGCGCTGCTTCAGACGTCGAGCAATTCGACTTCGAACACGAGCGTTGCATTCGGCGGAATTACGCCGCCCGCGCCGCGCACGCCGTAGCCGAGTTGCGGCGGAATGGTCAGCTTGCGCGTGCCGCCGACCTTCATGCCTTGCACGCCTTCGTCCCAACCCTTGATGACCATGCCGCCGCCGAGCACGAACGCGAACGGGTCGTTGCGGTCCTTGCTCGAGTCGAACTTCTGACCGTCGGTCAGCCAGCCGGTGTAATGCACGCTGACGGTTTTGCCAGCAACCGCTTCCGCGCCCGTTCCTTCAACGATGTCTTCGTACTTCAAGCCGGATTCCGTAGTCACAGTCGACATGTGTCGCTCCTCAGTTCACAAACGTAAAACCGACATTGTAGGCGCGTTGACGCGGCCCGGTCGATGAATGCCGCGTGGCACGCAGATTGCAACCAGCATTGGCCATCCGGCCAGGCTGGTGACGCCCGGCGGCATGCCTATAATGAGGCTTTCCCCATCATCAAGCATTGCCTGAGAGGTCGATCGTGACAACGTCTTCAACCGGAAGCACTACCGCACAACCGGTGAGTTCCGGGTTCGCCGTATCCGAACGCACCGCGCATCTGCGCGCAGAAACCGCGCTCTTCATGCGCGACTACGTGCTCGGGCTGGTGTCGCACGATCTGCGCGGGCCGCTGAACGCCATTCATAGCTGGGCTTACGTGCTGGAGCGCAAGCTCGACGCGAACGATCCCAACTCGCAGCGCGCCATCACGGGCATTCGCAATGGCGTGGATCAGCAGGTCAAGTTGCTGGAGTCGATCGTCGACGCCACGCGCGCCGAAACCAGGTCGCTCGCGCTCACGTATGCGCCTTTTCGGCTGCATCCGCTGCTCGATGAAACCGCTGAAGAAGTGCGTTCGGGGCTCGCGCGCATGCGTGGCGTCGAAGTCGTCGCCAACTCCCAGCTTGCCACGGAGCAACTGAACGGCGACCGCGATCGGCTTGCGCAAGCGCTCTGGGTGATGCTCATATTTGCTGTCGAAGCGAGCTCGCAGGGCGCGACCGTCACGCTGACATCGCGCGCGGACGCCACCAGCTGGCACACCGCGGTTACGTACGAAACGAGCGGCTCGCTAGACGATTCCACATTGCCTCACGTGCTCGAAGCATTCGCGCGCAAGCAGGCCCGCGAGCCGCGCGAAGCCAACCGCATCGCGTGGGTGCTCGCGCTGTGCAAGCGCGTCGCGGAAGCGCACGGCGGCGGTTTCGAGCAGACCGACGCAAGCGAGAGCGCGCCGTCCACGCTTGCGTTGCGCGTGCCCTTCAGCGCGCCGGCAGCGCGATGAGCGGCCAGTCCGGGCGCGCATCGGGTGCGAAAAACTTTTCGACTAGCTTTCAGCCTCTATACTGACAACTTTTGTTGCCGGAGCCTTCCGCTTTGATCCAGGTTGTCGCCCTAATCGGTGCAGTGTTTCTCGTTGCCCTGAACGGTTTCTTCGTCGCCGCTGAATTCGGCCTGGTCAAATTACGGCAAACGCGCGTGCAAAGCCTCGCCGAAAAGCACGGCATGCGCGGACGCCTGCTTGCCGAGGTGCATGGCCGCCTCGACGCCTATCTATCGGCCTGCCAGCTCGGCATTACGTTGGCTTCGCTGGGACTTGGCTGGATCGGCGAACCCGCGTTTGCCGAACTGCTCACGCCGCTTTTCAGCGTGGCTGGTGTGGAATCGGAGAAGCTGATTCACGGCATTTCGCTGTTCTTCGCGTTTTCGTGCATTTCGTTTCTGCATATCGTCGTGGGCGAACTGGCGCCGAAGTCGCTGGCCATCCGGCAGGCGGAGAAAGTGTCGCTGTGGGCCGCCACGCCGCTATACGGCTTTTACTGGACGATGTATCCGGCCATCTGGGTGCTCAATACGAGCGCGAACGCCGTGCTGAGGCTCGCCGGCCTGAATCCCGATCATGGCCACGACTCGCACTACTCCACGGACGAACTGAAGCTGATCCTGCGCACCCGCCGCACCAACGTCGTGTCGGAGCGCGGCGCGCCGGAAGATGCCTATAGCCAGGACGAGTGGAACACCATCGCGCATTCGCTGGATTTTTCGCGCATGACCGTGTCGGACCTGATGCGCCCGGCCTACGAAATGATCGGCTTGCGGCGCGATCTGCCGTTGCGCGACAACATGCAGGTGGTGGCGCGGCACCGCTTCAGCCGTTATCCGCTCTTTGAAGACGCCACCGGCGAGCGCGTGGCCGGCATGATCCACTTGAAGGACCTGCTGCTCGCGCGCCACGCGGGCAGTACGCTCGACGATCTCTCGCAGTACGCGCGCCCCGTTCAATACGTCAAACCGGAAATGCCGGCGCTCGAACTGTTCCGGCGCTTTCGCAAGGGCGCGCCGCATTTCGCGCTGGTCGGCCGCAAAAGCTCGAAGCCGATCGGCTTTCTCACGCTCGACAACCTGCTCGGCGCGCTGGTCGGCCAGATTCACGACGAATTCCGTCAAGGCGACGCCGACTGGACGCGCATGGACGACGCCACGTTGATGGGCAAAGGCAGCCTGCCGGTAGTGTCGCTGGAACGCGCGTTGGGAATCGATATCGACGAAGGCAAGGCCGAATCGGTCGGCGGACTCGTGATTCAGGCGCTCAACGATTTGCCGACGGAAGGGCAGCGCGTCGAATTCGATCGCTTCGACGTGGTGGTGAAAAAGATGAAGGGCCCGCGCATCGTGCTCGTGCGCGTGTACCCCAAGTTATTCGACGACGAAGGCGGCTAACGCCTCGCGGTTTGCGCGCGCCTTCGTCTGCCGGATAGCCGGCTCAAACTCAACTGCGCGGCACGCCGTCCTCCACGAACACCGCTACCGGCATCGCCGCGAGCGCGTCGCGCAAGTACAACAAGCCGTTTTCTTCCACTTTCGGCGCGGCCGGGCTCAACCAGTCGAACAAGGCGCGCGCGGAAAGATCGGGCGGCATCTCGATCGCGGTGTCGTCCCATTTCGCCGGATCGACAAGCGGCACATCGCTGTCGTTGTCGATCAGTCCGGTGGCCAGCCGGCTTGCCACTACCACGGCCCACGCGTTGCCATGTCGCCGCGCAAACGCGATCACATTCGCTGCATGCGCGCCGCGTACGGTCAGCGGCAGATACGCGCCTTGGCACAGCAACTCGGGCAAATGCGTGCGCAATGCGAGCACGCGCTGCACGACCGCCAGCTTCACGCGGCCAGTGCGCCACGTCGAGAGATATTCCGAGGGCGGCGTCTGCACGAGCCACGCCGCGCGCTGTTCGAAATCCACCGGCTGGCGATTGTCCGGATCGACGAGACTGAAGTCCCACAACTCGGTGCCTTGATAAAGATCGGGAATCCCAGGTGATGCCAGCCGTAGGACCGTCTGTTGCAGACTATTCACTGCGCCGGCGCGAGAAATTCTGTCGACGAACGCCGCCAGTTCCTTCAGAAATCCGTCGCGCCGTTGCGGCGCAAGAATATCGAACAGGAAGTCGCGGCAACCGGCTTCGTACGCTTCGTCGGGCGTGAACCAGTTGGTTTGCAGCTTGGCTTCGCGCAGCGCCTTTAACTGCCATTGCGCGACGCGCTCGGCCAGGGCCTTCACGCCCGCTTCGTCGTCCGGCTTCAGATCCGGCGGCCAGCAACCGACCAGCGTCTGATACAGCATCGCTTCGGCGGCGGGGCCGGGCGCCCAGTCGTAGCTCGTGTCTTGGCCGACGCTGCTGATTGGCTCGCCGTCGAGCGAACGGCGCTGCGGCGCGTTCAGCGTCGACCACGCGCGCAGGGTCGCGGCCCAGTCGTGCGCAATCTCGCTGAGCACCGCGAGCCGCGCGCGCACATCCTCGCCGCGCTTGTGATCGTGCGTGGCGGTGGTGAGCATGGCGTGCGGAAAGCGCTGCGAACGTTCGAGGTTGCCCTCGTGAAATTGCTCAACGGACAACGCGAATTCGCCCGGATCGGCGCCGACTTCGTTACGCGATAACAGCCGGCCATAGCGATAGCACGCCGTATCTTCGACGGCCTTCGCAGCCACCGGCGCGGTCAACTGCGAGAACAGGGTTTGCGCGGTGCGCCGCGCCGACCCCACGTGGTTCGGCGGCGCGCCGTTCTGCCCTTGCTGCGGCTGGCCCTGACGCCCCGTCGGCGCTTCGTCCGCGCTGCCGCCAAGCCACGCGTTCACGCGCTCGAGCACGCCATGGTCCGCGCGCGACAGCGTGGCGCGCGCGCCAGCCAACGCCTGATCGAAATACACATTGTCGATGGCGGTGCGCAAACCGTTCTGCGGATAGATGCGGTACACGGGAAAATGCACGACCAGTTCTGTCAACACGCGGCGCAGCGTCGTGAAGGTATAGTCGCGCGTCGCGAGAGAATCGCGCGCAATGCGATGCAGCGCTCGTGCCGCACGGTCGAGTTCCGCTGACAGATTCTCCGCGAGAATCTTGCGGCGGGCGATCAATGCTTCGTCCGCGAAATTCGGGCTGCGGCCCGTGAGGTCGGTCCACGCCTCGGCGAGCGGGTCGGCGCCGGCCGGGTCGTGCAGCAGCGCGCCCACGTCGTTCATGAAATCGTAGCCGGTCGTGCCGTCTACCGGCCAGTCGTCGCGCAGCCGCTCGCCGCGCGCCAGGATTTTTTCGACGACGACATACGGCGCGGTGTCGCGCAACTCCGTCAGACGTTGCCGCAGCCGCTGACAATACTCGCGCGGCTCCGCGAGGCCATCGACGTGATCGATCCGCAGACCGTCGATCACGCCTTCCTGATACAGACGAAACGCCAGCGCATGCGTCGCCTCGAAGACTTCCGGCCGCTCCGCGCGCACGGCGGCGAGCGTGGATATGTCGAAGAAGCGCCGCCAGTTCACTTCGTCGGCGGCGGTGCGCCACCATGCAAGCCGGAAATGCTGGCGTTCGAGCAGCCGATGCAAGCGGTCGCGCGTGACCGGTTCTTCAGGCGCGTAGGTTTGCAGCACGAACTCAATCGCGGATTGGCCGTTTTGCGCGACGAACTCGCGCAAAACCTCACGGCCTTCGGCGGCGCGCGGCTGATCGGCGGGCTGCGTCGTCAGTCCGTGAAAGCGCTCGGCGAGCGCGCTCAGGTCGGCGCGGTCGGCGCTTTGCAGGATCGTCGCGTAATCGATCGGGCACACCGGAAACACATGCGGCCCATAGCCGATATAAAAGCGCCCGCTGTCGGCCGCGAAATGCAAACCGATGCGGCCCGACATCAGCTCTTCGCCATAGGGCGCGCCGAGTGTCGGCAGCAGCACCTTGCCGCGCAAGGCCGGATCGGGCGAATGCCAGTCGACGTCGAAATGACGCGCATAGGCGCTATGACGCCCCCATTCGAGAATATCGAGCCACCAGGCGTTGCTCGAACCGCCGACGCCCATATGGTTCGGCACCATGTCGACAATCAGTCCCATGTCGTGCGCGCGCAATTTTTCGACGAGGCGCTTCAAGCCCGCCTCGCCGCCGCACTCGGCGCTGACCTGGGTGTAATCGACGGTGTCGTAGCCATGCATCGAGCCGGGCTCGGCCGTCGTGATGGGCGACGCGTACACATGGCTGATGCCGAGCGTCGCGAAATATTCGACGTGCTTCGCGGCATCGTCGAAGGTAAAGCCTCGGTGAAACTGGAGGCGAACGGTGGAGCGCGGGACGGTCATGGCGTATCAGGCTCCGAAGAAGGATTGGCTGAATAAGGGGAAGCGGTCGCGGCGCTGCGCGCGCGGTCGACTGCAAGCAATCGGTCGCAAAAGGTGTCGTCCAGAAACAGTTCGTCGATGGGCAGGCTCATCCGGCGGCGCCAGTTCGGATGCTCGTCGATGGAGCCCGGCAAATTGGGCTGCTCGCTTTGCGCAAGCAGGTCTTCAAGAGGAAAGGTGACGAGCGGGCCGGGCGTCGCCGCGACGAAGGCGAGCGCTTCGTCAACGGGCGCGCTGGCGGGCGGCGGCGCTTCCACATCGGGCGCGGCCACGCCGGCTTCCTGAAATGCGCGCCACAGTTCGGCGCGGTCGCGCGCGCGCTCTTCCTGCGCGGCTTCCTCAGGGTCGCGGCCGTCGGCGCGCGCCATCGTCTGGCCGATTTTGTTGCGCCACGTGATGTCGCTGCCGACCCACCAGCCTGCCACCGTCGGCAGATCGTGCGTGGTCGTCGTGCCGACCGCATTGCGATCCCACGCCTGCGGCGGCTTGAAGCCGGTGCCGTCCTCGCCGCCCTCGAACCACAGCACGCGAATGCCGGCAATGCCGTGCTCGTCGAGCCGCTCGCGAAAACCGGGCGGCACGGTGCCCAGATCCTCGCCGATCACAATCGCGCGATGCCGCCACGATTCGAGCGCGATCAGACGCAGCAGGTCTTCGAGCGGATAGCGCAAATACGCGCCGTTGCGCGCGCTTTCGCCCTCGGGCACGAGCCAGAGGCGCCGCAAGCCGAGAATGTGATCGATGCGGATGCCGCCCGCATGCGCGAACGCGGCCCGCAGCATGTCGATGAACGCGGAGAAACCTTGCGTGCGCATCGCGCGCGGCGAAAAAGTGGTGAGGCCCCAGCTTTGCCCGGCCTGATTGAACAAGTCGGGCGGCGCGCCGACGGACACGCCTTGCAGCATGTCGTCGCGATAGGACCATGCATGGCTGCCGGCGCTGTCGCATCCCACCGCGAGATCGGCGATCAGACCGACGGCCATGCCGGCCTCACTCGCCGCGTGCTGCGCGTGAGACAAACCTTTGGCCGCGAGCCATTGCAGAAACAGATGGAAGTCGATTTCGTGGCGATTGGCCTCGGCAAAGGCATCCACTTCGGGACTGCGCGGATCGCGCAACGCCTCGGGCCAGTCGCGCCAATGTCCGTTGCCGCCTTGCGCGAGTTGCGCGGCCTGCAGCGCTTCGAAACGCGCGTGGTCTTCGAGCGCACGTCCGGCGCGCTCGCAAAAGCCGTGAAATTCCAGCACGCGCGGCGTGTCCTGCGTGCCGTCGTGCGCGCGTTCCTGCTTGCAGAAATTCTCGAAGAGCGCGCGCAGCACTTTCAGTTTCAACACGACTGCCTTGGGCCAGTCGATCAGCGGCAAGCCTTCCAGTTCCGACCACGCATCGGCGGCCTGCGCGGCGTCGATGGCGGCGCGCGCGGCTTCGGCGCCGAACACCGCGGCGAGGTCGATATGCGTGACGTTCAGCCATAAACGCGACGACGGCGAATACGGGCTGAAGCGATTCGGCTCCGCGCTGAACATCGCGTGAGTCGGACTGACGGCCAGCGCATGCGCGCCGCGCTTCGCGCTTTCGGCCGCGATGCGGGCGAGCGCGGAATAGTCGCCGATGCCGCCGTCGCCCGAACGACGCAAGCCGTAGAGCTGCGCGGCCACGCCCCATAGCGGCGGTGCGTCGGCGGCGGCGTCTTCGTTGTGCAAGGTGCGCAAGGTGCGCCACGCGTCCGCGACGGTGTAGCAGCGCGACGGCGCCACCGCGAGCGTCACGCGATGTTCGTGGATCACCAGCGTGTGATAGCCGGGTTCGTCGATCGGGGCGAGCAGCGCCTCTTCGCCTTTGGGCGCGGTAAAGCGTCCGTCGATGATCGAACCGCTTTCCAGCTCGATCCGATAATGGCTGCCCGACTTGAATCCCGACGCGGGAAACGCAATGCCGCGCCCGACTTCGGCGGTCATGAGCGGCGGCAGTTTGCGGCCCGACAATTCGGCTTCGAGCGCGGCGGCGCTTTGCCGGATTTGCGTGGCGTTGCCGCACGGCAAGCCCATGCGGTCGAGCAGCACCGCGAGCGTGTTTTCAGGTACGCGATGCACCTTGTGATGCGCGTCTTCCCATTCGACTTCGAAGCCGGCGCGCGCCGCAAGCGTGTCGATGGTATCGCCGGAGCGTCGGGTACTCACGAGCGGCGCTCCTCTTTGCCGACAATGCGCGCGTCGTGACGGATTGCGTACTCATTGATATCGCCCGTGACCCACGCGACAAACGCATTCGGCGGCAGCACGTTGGCGTCGATCTGTTCGCGCACGCGCGGCGGCGTTTCGAAAATGACCTTGCCGGCGGGCACGTTGCTGAACGCCACGCTTTCCTTCGAGAGATTCAGCGCGAACGACAGCGTTTCGCCATCGCCCAGTTTCCAGCGCGCGATCAACGCGTTCGCGTCCTCGCCGTTCTCGCGGGTGAGCACGGTGGCGGCGAGCGCCTTGCCGTGTTTCAGGCGCGGCGTGATGAGCTTCGCGCGCACCGTGAGGGCGGACTTGTAGAAGTGCATCCAGTCGAGCCGGTCGTGCGCCTCGTCGTTCTGCGCGGGCGCTGTCGCGGGCTCGGGCGGCGACGACGCGGCGAAAGTCTGCGCGTCGTTCGGATCGGGAATCTGCGCGCGACGCGTTTCGTCGCTGAACGACGAGAAGCGCGCGAACTCGCGGCGGCGTCCTTCGCGCACGGCATCGGCGAGATCGCCGGTGTAGTCGGTGAAGAACAGGAACGGCTGCGTCGAACCGTATTCCTCGTCCATGAACAGCAGCGGAATTTGCGGCGACAGCAGCAGCAAGGCGGTGGCCGCGCGCAATGCGTCGTCCGGCGTCAGCTTGCGCAGACGCTCGCCGAATGCGCGATTGCCGATCTGATCGTGGTTCTGCAGGAACATCACAAACGACGTGGGCGGCAGATGCCCGCTCGATTCGCCGCGCGGCGCGCCGTCGTGAAGCGGCGACGGGTCGCCCTGATACGCGAAGCCCTCGGCCAGCACGCGCGCGAGACGGCGGATCGGCTGATCTTCGTACGCGTGGTAGTAGCCTTCGGTCTCACCGGTGAGCAGCACGTGCAGCGTGTTGTGCGCGTCGTCGTTCCATTGCGCGTTGAAATGCTTGCCGAGCAGACTCGCGCTGTTGTGCTCGTTTTCGAGCACCAGATGCACATGCCGCCCATGCTGCACGTGGGCGCGAATATGGTCGGCCAACTCGCGCAGCCACATGTGATTGTCGATGGCGTGCACGGCGTCGAAACGCAATCCGTCGATGCGATATTCGTTGATCCAGTAGACCGCGTTGTCCATGAAGAAGTCGCTGACTTCATTGCGCTCGAAGTCGATGGCCGGGCCCCACGGCGTATGCGTGCCTTCGCGGAAAAACGAGCGCGCGTATTCGTGCAGATAGTTGCCGTCCGGGCCGAAGTGGTTGTAGACCACGTCGAGAAACACCATCAGGCCGAGACCGTGCGCGGCGTCGATCAGCGCTTTCAGGTCTTCGGGGCGGCCGTACGCGGAATCGGGCGCGTAGGGCAGCACGCCGTCATAGCCCCAGTTGTGCTGGCCGGGAAAGTCGTTCAACGGCATCAGTTCGATGGCGGTCACGCCGAGCGCGACCAGCGCCGGCAAGCGTTTCAACACGCCCGCATAGCCGCCCATCGCGCCGACATGCAGTTCGTATAGCACCGTTTCTTCCCACGGCCGGCCGTGCCAGTCGGTGTGTTCCCAGCGATACGCGCGCGGGTCGATCACTTCGCTCGGGCCGTGCACGTCCTGCGGCTGGAAGCGCGACGCCGGATCGGGCACGGCGTTGCCGTCGTCGAGCCGGAAGCGGTACAGCGTGCCCGCGCCGCTCTCGGCGCTCGCTTCGAACCAGCCGTTTCCCGTCGACGTCATTTCATGCGCGCCTTGCGCCGGGCCGCTCTCGATTTCGACCTGGACGCGCTTGCACGACGGCGCCCAGAAACGGAAGCGCGTGCGCGGATTGGCGCCTTTCGGGCCCAGCAATTGCGCGCCGAACGGCAGGCAATGGGCGTAATGATGCGCGTGAGGATCGATTGGACTTTCGGACATGACTCTTCACCATTCGGTTTGCTGTCGGGTTGCTCACACGCCTTTCGCGCGGCGGCCACGCGCTACGTGGTCGGCGACGAGTCGCTCACCGGCGGATGTTCGCCCGGATCGGGCGGAAGCGCCGTCAACAGCCGCGGGCCGTGCCGCGCGCCGGCCTTCCAGCCCGCCTGCCAGTCGGCCTCGCCGACCGGCTGCGCGGCCAGCATCACGAGGCCATGCGCCGCGACTTCGATGTCCGACGCGGCGAGCCGATGCGGCGCGCTCTCCAGATCCGCAGTGTCTAACAGCACATGCCATTCCAGGTGCGGTGCGGGAGGCGTAAAGCGCAGTGTTTCCGCGTTTGCGTTGAGCATCATCAACAATACTTCGGTTTCGCCGTTCAGACCTGGACCGGCGCGCCGCAACGTGAACGCGCGGCCTTCGGGGTCTTCCCAGGCTTCGATCGTCAGCGGATCGCCGTTTTCGTCGAACCAGCCGATGTCGAAAAGCCCCGGCAACACTTCGCGGTCGCCAAACAGGAAGCGCGTTTCGCGCAGCAGCGGATGCTGTTTGCGCAGCGCCACCACACGCGCGACGAAATCGGTCATCTGGCGGCCATCCGGCGATTCTGCGCGCTCCCAGTCGATCCAGGATATCTCGTTATCCTGACAGTACGCATTGTTGTTGCCGTTCTGCGTGCGCAGCGATTCGTCGCCGGCGAGCATCATCGGCGTGCCGAGCGCGACCAGCAGCGTGGCGATCAGCGAGCGCGCCACGCGGGCGCGCGTCTCGACGATGGCTGGGTCGTCGGCCGGTCCTTCGACGCCCCAGTTGCTGCTGCAGTTTTCGTTGTGCCCGTCGTGATTGCCCTCGCGATTCGCCTCGTTGTGCTTGTGCTCGTACGCGGTCATGTCGGCGAGCGTGAAGCCGTCGTGCGACGACACGAAATTGATCGACGCCCACGGCTTCCTGAAGCGCCGGTTAAAGAGATCGGCGGAACCGGTCAGGCGCGCGGCGAGATCGGGCCGCAGGCCGGCGTCGCCGCGCCAGAAACGTCGCACGGTATCGCGGAAGCGGTCGTTCCATTCGCCAAAACCCGGTGGATGATTGCCAAGCTGATAGCCGCCCGGACCAATGTCCCACGGCTCGGAAATCAGCTTGCGCTGCGACAGGATCGGGTCCTGTCGCAGCGCGTCGAAGAAGCCCGAGCCGGGATCGAAACCATGCTGCTCGCGCCCGAGCGTGACGCCGAGATCGAAACGGAAGCCGTCGATATTGAACGCCGTGGACCAGTAGCGCAGCGAATCCATCACCATCTGCAACACGCGCGGATGCGGCAGATTCACCGTGTTGCCGCAACCGGTGTCGTTGATGTGATGCCGCTCGTCGCCCGGAATCAGGCGGTAATAGCTCGCGTTGTCGAGGCCGCGCCATGAGACTGTCGGGCCCATTTCGTTGCCTTCGCATGTGTGGTTGTAGACCACGTCCAGAATCACTTCGATGCCGGCCGCATGCAGCTGGCGCACGGCGATGCGCATTTCGTCGAGCCGGTGCGTGCTGAGATAGGACGGCTCCGGCGCGAAGAAGGCCGCGGTGTTGTAGCCCCAGTAGTTGCGCAGGCCGCGCTCCACGAGGAAGCGGTCGTTCAGATACGCGTGAACCGGCAGCAATTCGACGGCGGTCACGCCGAGCTTCAGCAGATGCTCGATGAATTCCGGCGACGACAACGCGGCAAACGTGCCGCGTTCGTGCTGCCGCAGATCGGCGCGCAGCATCGAGGCGCCGCGCACATGCGTTTCGTAGACGATGGTTTCGCCCCACGGCACATTCGGGCGCTTGTCGTGCGACCAGTCGAACGCTTCGTCGATCACGACGCACTTCGGCATGGCCGGCGCCGAATCGCGCCGGTCGATGGACAGGTCCGCGCGATTCGAATGCACGCGATAACCGAACAGCGCATCCGACCAGCGAAACTGCCCGACGAGCTTGCGCGCGTACGGATCGAGCAGCAGCTTGTGCGGATTGAAGCGGTGCCCTTGCTGCGGCTGATACGGACCATGCGCGCGAAAGCCGTAAGCGGTGCCCGGATGCGCGTTCGGCAGATAGCCGTGCCAGATTTCGTCGGTGCATTCAGGCAGCGGATAGCGCCGGATTTCCTTGCGGCCCGTCGGATCGAACAGGCAAAGCTCGATTTTTTGCGCGTTCGCGGAGAACACCGCAAAGTTGACGCCGAGTCCGTCCCAACTGGCGCCGAGCGGATACGGCGAGCCGGGCAGAAGCCGGTCGGGCATTGCGTGCGACATGATTCCCCTTCCTTGTTCTGATTGGATGACGCGCCTGTCGCAGGTCTTCACGCGACGGGCGCGCGGCGCCGCCATCGCGCGGGCCGCGCGCTCGCCGTCGGCACGATCGGGCGCCCGGTCGCGCCCAGCTCACGCTTGATTCACGCTTGATTCACGCTCAGTCGGCGCGCAGCACGATCGTCGCCAGCGGCGGCAGGGTCAGGGAAGCCGAATGCGGCCAGCCATGGCTCGGCATGGCATCGGTATGAATCACGCCGCCATTGCCCATGTTCGAGCCGCCGTAGACGCCCGCATCCGTGTTCAGCACTTCCGACCAGCGCCCTTCGCGCGGCAGGCCAATGCGATAACCCACGCGCGGCACCGGCGTCATGTTGCAGACCACGACGAGTTCGCGGCCCGCGCCGTCCGTGCGGCGGAACGCGAAGACGCTGTTGCCGCTGTCGTCGCCGATCAGCCAGCCGAAACCGCCGGGCTCGCTGTCGAGCAGATGCAGCGCGGGTTCGTGGCCATACAGACGGTTCAGGTCGCGCACCAGCAGTTGCACGCCGTGGTGATGCGGATCGTCGAGCAGATGCCAGTGCGGCGACGCGTCGTGATTGAATTCCGCGAGCTGACCGAATTCGCCGCCCATGAACAGCAGCTTCTTGCCCGGATGCGTCCACATGAAGCCGAAATACGCGCGCAGATTCGCGAACTTCTGCCACCTGTCGCCGGGCATCTTGCCGAGCAGCGAGCCTTTGCCGTGCACGACTTCATCGTGGGAAAGCGGCAGGACGAAGCGCTCCGAGTACGCGTACACCATCCCGAACGTCAGGTTGTGGTGATGGTATTGCCGATAGACCGGGTCTTCCTGCATGTAGTGCAGTGTGTCGTGCATCCAGCCCATGTTCCACTTGAACTGGAAGCCGAGGCCGCCGTCCTCGATGCGCGCGGTCACGCCCGGCCACGCGGTCGATTCCTCCGCGATGGTGATCGCGCCCGGCGCGCCCGGCACATAACCGACCTCATGATTCAGGCGCTTCAAGAACGCAATCGATTCCAGGTTCTCGCGCCCGCCGTAGATGTTCGGCACCCATTCGCCGGCGGCGCGCGAATAGTCGCGATACAGCATCGACGCGACGGCGTCCACGCGCAGGCCGTCGACGTGATAGCGCTTCAGCCACGCGAGACCCGAAGCGATCAGGAACGCGCTCACCTCGTTGCGGCCGAGGTTGTAGATCATCGTGTTCCAGTCCTGGTGATAGCCTTCGCGCGGATCGGCGTGCTCGTAAAGCGGCGTGCCGTCGAACTCGATCAGGCCGTGCGCGTCGTTTGGAAAATGCGCGGGCACCCAGTCGATGATCACGCCAAGCCCGGCCTCGTGTGCCTTGTTGACGAACGAGGCGAACTGCTCCGGCTTGCCGAAACGCGCGGACGGCGCGAACTGCCCGAGCGGCTGATAACCCCACGACCCGCCGAATGGATGTTCCGCGACCGGCAGGAATTCGACGTGCGTGAAACCCATCGTCTTCACGTAGGGAATCAGGCGCTCGGCGAGTTCTTCCCAATCGAGACCGCGCTGGCCTTCTTCGGCGACACGCAGCCACGACTCGGCGTGCACTTCGTAGATCGAGATCGGCGAGCGCGGCGTCTGCTTGCCGGCGCGCGAGTGAATCCATTCGTGATCGGTCCACGCGAACTGCTCGATCTCATCGACGTGCGCAACGACCGAGGCCGTGCCCGGCGGCTTTTCGCTTTGCATCGCGCAAGGGTCGGCCTTCAAGGGCAGCGGATGGCCGTCGCGCGAGAGCAACTCGTATTTGTAGCGCGTGCCCGGCCCGACTCGCGGCACGAACAATTCCCACACGCCCGCCTGATGGCGCAGGCGCATCGGGTGACGGCGGCCGTCCCACGCGTTGAAGTCGCCGACCACCGACACGCGCCGCGCATTCGGCGCCCACACGGCGAAGCGCACGCCGGGCACGCCGTCCACTTCCATCGGATGCGCGCCGAGGCATTCGAGCACCGCATACGGATCGCCATTCGCGAGGCGGCCGAGCGGTTCGTCGCCGAGAACGGGGCCGAACGAATAGGTATCCTCGATGTCCTGTTGCACGCCGTGCCAGTCGATGCGCAACCGGTACGGCGCCGCGGCGCTCACGCGGCCCGCGAACAGCCCCGGACGCAACTGCTGAAGTTCACCGAGCAACGAACCGTCGGCGCGCGACACCACGCTGACGCGCGCGGCGTTCGGCAATAGCGTGCGCACCACGGGACCATCGTCGGTGTGATGCAGCCCGAGCTGCGAAAAAGGATCGGGATGGCGCGCTTCGGCGAGCGCGTCCATCTCTAGCGGCTGGAGGCCTGCGGCCGGATCGTGTTCACTCATAGTCGCCCTCGGCCGGATGAGGCGGGGTGGCGGCGTCTGGCGCCTGGGTTGACGAATCGGGCGGCGCGCCGGTGTCGCCGAGCAAACGGCTCGCGAGCGCGGCGAGGCCGCGTACCGGCAAGCTGAGCCACGTCGGGCGGTTGGCCGCTTCATAGCGGATTTCGTACGCGGCCTTCTCGATCAGGAACAGATCGAGCAGCGCCTGCTCGGCCTCGGGCGCGACGAGCGTCGTCGGCGACGCGGCGGTGGCGGCGCGGTATTCCTTCAGGAACGCGTCGGTGGCTTCGGCGCGGAAGCGGTCGAACAACGCGCGCTTGCGATCCGCGGTTTGCTGCGGCGCGCTTTCCGTCGTGGACTGCGCGGCTGCGCTCGCATACGACAACGAGCGCAGCAGGCCGGCCACGTCGCGCAGCGGGCTCGATTTCTGCCGACGCTCTTCGAGCGAGCGCGCGGGTTCGCCTTCGAAGTCGATCAGATAGGCATCGCCCTGCGCGACCAGCACCTGGCCGAGATGGAAGTCGCCGTGGATGCGGATGCGCAGCGCCCCTGTGTCGCCGCTGACCAGCTTGCTTGTGGCGTCGACGAGCGCCGCGCGGCGCTCGATCAGGCTTTGCGCCAGCGCCTTCGTCTCCGGATCGCTCATCTGCTCGATGCGCGGCGCGAGCAGATCGAGCGCGCTCGCGAGCATCGACTGCGTGCCGTCGACCCACGCCTTCACCTGGTCGGCGCCGGCGGGCTCGGGAGCGAACGCCGGGTCGTCGGTGGGCGAAGCGAGCGCGACGTGCAACTCGCCAAGCCGTCTGCCGATGGTGCCGGCCAACGCCGCATAGCCTTCCAGCAAAGCCGCTTCGTTGTCGCGATCGGGCGCCGCGGTCGCTTCCGTATCGACGGCGATGGCGAGTTCGTCCACCGAGCGGCGCAGATAATCGAGCGACCAGTTCCACGCATCGCCCTGGTTCTCGATAAAGCCTTGCAGAATGCACAGCGTATGCGGCACGCCTTGCGGATCGACGCGCACCACTTCGCCGAACAGCGGCGCGGTGTTCGCGTAGCCGAGCTGCGTCAGATAGCGGCTGATTTCCGCTTCTGGATGAATCCCGCTCACGAGACGACGCACCAGCTTCAGCACCGCGGCGTCCGCGATGATCAGCGAACTATTGCTCTGCTCGGCCGCGAGCCAGCGCACTTCCGGCCTGTCGCCGAGGTTGTCGAGTTCCGCGAAACGTTCGGTCGGAATGAACTTGATCTCGCTCTTCTGCACGGTCGGCACGACCGCGTTTTCGCGCAGCTTGCGCAACACGTTATGAGCGAAGATCGGCAACGCGAATGCGTCCGTCAGATGACCGACGTTGCGGCCGCGCCGCACGCGCGCGAGCGCCAGTTGCATGAACAGCGGCGTGGTGGTTTCGCCGCCCCACGTGATCGCGATCGGCACCACGTAGCGCTCGGTATGGTCGCCCACGTCCGCTTCGATTTCGGTGAACGCAAAGCCGCCGTTCGGAATCGTGGTCAACGCGGCGAGGCGCACGGCATGCATCTTCTGATCCTTCGATGCAAACCAGCGACGACGGCTCAGCCACGACGGCAGTACTTCGGATTCGAGCAGCCTCACGTTGTCCGGCGTCGGCCCCGCCTGGCCCTCGCGAATCACGATGGTGACGAATTCCGGCAGCGGCTCCGAATGCGCCTGCGCCCAAGCGGGGCGCTGTCCGCCTTCGCAGAGCAGGAACCACAGGAAGCCATATGGCGGGAACGTCAGCAGATACGTGAGTTGACCGATGGCCGGGAACACGGAATCGGCGGTCATTTCAATCGGCACCGCGCCGTTGAATTCCGACAGATCGAGTTCCACCGCTTGCGGCGCGCGCGACAGATTCGCGACGCAGAGGATCGGCGGCTCGCCTGGCATCTCGCGCAGATACGCGAGAATCTTGCGGTTTTCTGGCTTCAAAAAGCGGATCGTGCCGCGTCCGAAGGTCTGCTTCGCGCGACGTGTCGCGAGCATGCGCCGCGTCCAGTTGAGCAGCGAATGCGGATCGCGGCTTTGCGCTTCGACATTGACGGCGTCGAAGCCGTACAGCGAACCCATGACGGGCGGCAGCACCAGTTGCTCCGGATCGGCACGCGAGAAGCCGCCGTTGCGATCGGATGACCACTGCATCGGCGTGCGCACACCGTCGCGGTCGCCGAGGTGAATGTTGTCGCCCATGCCGAGTTCGTCGCCGTAATAGATCACGGGCGTGCCGGGCATCGACAGCAGCAGCGAATTGATCAACTCGATGCGGCGACGGTCACGCTCCATCAGCGGCGCGAGGCGGCGGCGAATGCCGAGATTCAGGCGCGCGCGGCGGTCGCTCGCATAGGTGTTCCACAAGTAGTCGCGCTCGGAGTCGGTGACCATTTCGAGCGTGAGTTCGTCATGATTGCGCAGGAAAATCGCCCACTGGTTCGTCTCGGCGAGGTCCGGCGTTTGCCGCATGATGTCGGTGATCGGAAAACGGTCTTCGCTCGCAATCGACATGTAGATGCGCGGCATCAGCGGGAAGTGAAACGCCATGTGGCATTCGTCTTCTTCGCCGAAATATTCCTTCACGTCTTCCGGCCACTGGTTCGCTTCGGCGAGCAGCATGCGGTTCGGATATTCCGCGTCGATGGTCGCGCGAATCTGCTTCAGGACCGCGTGCGTTTCCGGCAGGTTCTCGTTATTCGTGCCCTCGCGTTCGACGAGATACGGCACCGCGTCGAGCCGCAGCCCGTCGATGCCCATATCGAGCCAGAAGCGCATGACCTGCAGCACTTCTTTCAGGACGGCCGGATTGTCGAAGTTCAGATCGGGCTGATGCGAATAGAAGCGGTGCCAGTAATAAGCCCCCGCGACCGGGTCGTGCGTCCAGTTCGACGGCTCCGAGTCGATGAAGATAATGCGCGTTTCCTGGTACTTCTGATCGGTATCGGACCACACATAGAAGTTGCGATGATTGGAGCCGGGCTTCGCGCGGCGCGCGCGCTGAAACCACGGGTGCTGATCCGACGTGTGGTTGATCACGAGTTCGCTGATTACGCGGATGCCGCGCGCGTGCGCTTCCTGGATGAAGCGCTTGACGTCGGAGAGCTGGCCATAATCGGGATGCACATTGCGGTAGTCGGCGATGTCGTAACCGTCGTCGCGGCGCGGCGACGGATAGAACGGCAGCAGCCAGATCGCGTTCACACCGAGTTCGGCAATGTAGTCGAGCTTGGCGATCAGGCCGGGGAAATCGCCCACGCCGTCGTTGTTCGCATCGAAGAACGACTTGATGTGCACCTGATAGATGATCGCGTCCTTGTACCAGAGCGGATCGTCGCTCAGGGCAGCCGGTTTGCCGCGCCGGCGCGTCTTCGTCGTGGTAGTGGCTGCCGTGCTTGCCTGCGATGCGGCCTGCGAGGGATCGTCACGCTTCATTTCGCACCTTCCGTCGGGGTAGGGTTGCCAGCGTCTGCGTGAAGGGCGCCAGTCGAGTCGTCGTCGGCTTCATCGGGGCGCTCGGCGGGCAGGCCGCTAAGCGGCGCGATGCGCCAGATCGAAAAAGGCTGGCCGGGGCCGAGCCGCACATGCTGCCGGCGGCCATGCCAGTCGAAGCGCGCGCCGGTCATCTGATCGGTCACCTGGAGCGCGCCGTGATCGGGCAGAGTCCACTTCTGGAATGTCTCCCATGACAACTCGATATCCGCGCCCTGTTCGTTGAACGGATCGAGATTGATGGCGACGACGATCACGTTGTCGCGCGCTTCAGTCGCTTTCTCGAAGAACAGGATGTTGTCGTTGTGCGCGGGCAGGAACGTGAGACCGAGATGCGTGTGCAGCGCGGGATTCGCACGGCGAATCCGGTTGAGCGCGGTGATCTCGCCGATGATGTTGCCGGGCCGGTGCCAGTCCCACGCGCGCAACTGATACTTCTCGGAGTCGAGATATTCCTCGCTGTTTGGCAACGCGGCCGCTTCGCATAGCTCGAAACCGCTATACACGCCCCACAGACCGGCGAGCGTCGAGGCGAGCGCCGCGCGAATCAGAAAGCCCGTGCGTCCTTGCGATTGCAGATGACGCGGGTTGATGTCCGGCGTGTTCACAAAGAAGTTCGGCCGGTAGAAGTCGCGCGCGCCGGTCTGCGTGAGATCGGTCAGATACTCGATGAAATCGCGCTTCGACTCGCGCCACGTGAAGTAGGTGTACGACTGCGAGAAGCCGATCTTGCCGAGCCGGTTCATCATGCGCGGCCGGGTGAAGGCTTCGGCGAGGAAGATCGTGTCGGGAAAACGCGCGCGCACGTCGGCGATCACCCATTCCCAGAACGGCAACGGCTTGGTGTGCGGATTGTCGATGCGAAAAATGTGCACGCCCGCGTCGATCCAGAACAGGAACACGTCGCGCAGCGCGAGCCACAAGTCGGGCTTCGCGTCGTGCGCATAGAAGTCGGGATTGACGATGTCCTGATACTTCTTCGGCGGATTTTCCGCGTAGCGCAGCGTGCCGTCGGGACGCCATGCGAACCACGTCGGATGCTCCTTCAGCCACGGATGATCCGGCGAGCACTGCACCGCGAAGTCGAGCGCGATTTCGAGGCCGTGCTGATGCGCGGCGGCGAGCATCTTCCTGAAGTCGTCGAGCGTGCCGAGTTGCGGATGCACGGCGGTGTGTCCGCCTTCGGCCGCGCCGATCGCATAAGGGCTGCCCACGTCGCCGGGCTGCGCGTTCAGCGTGTTGTTGCGGCCCTTGCGATTGGCCATGCCGATCGGATGAATCGGCGGGAAATACAGCACGTCGAAGCCCATGTCGCGAATGCGCGGCAGCTTCGTGATGACGTCGTCGAACGTGCCGTGGCGCGATTCGTCGTCGCTCATCGAACGAGGGAAGATCTCGTACCAGCTCGCGAAGCACGCGGCGGTGCGCTCGGCGTCGATCTTGTAGGTCACCGGATCGCGGCTCAAAAACGGACGATGGCGCGCGGCGGTCATCGCCTTCCTGGTGGCCGGGTCGAGCAGCAGCGTCAGCTTGGCCTGATCGTCGGCTTTCTTGAACTGCGTGACGATATGTTCGAGCGGCTCCTTATCCGCGCCTTCAGCGGTTTCCACTTCGGCCAGCACGAGCGCGAACAGATGCGCGGCTTCGTCGAGTTCGATCTCGACCGTCTGGCCCGCCTTCAACTTTTTCTCCACATGTTCGACGAGCGAAGCAAAGTCGTCGCGCCACGCGATCACCGTGAACTCGTGACGGCCCATGCGTTCGAGCGGAATACGCGCCTTCCAGATGTCGAGGCCCGCGGGTTGCGCCGGGGCCATCGGCACTTCGTGCCAGGTGTTTTCGTCGGCGGCGCGCCACAGCACGGCGGCGGCGATCTTGTCGTGGCCTTCGGCGAAGATCGCGGCGCTGATTTCAGCGCGCTCGCCGACGCTGCGCTTGGCGGCGAAGCGGCCGTTCTCCACGGAAGGCGTCACGCTTTCAATCGCCACGCGCGGCGCATTGATCGCTTCGAGCACGGTCTTGCGGCCGCTGCGCTTGCTGTTCGCTTTGTCGATGGGCGGCGCGAGGCAGATCGGTTTGTCCGTCGCAGCCTCATAGAGACGCACGGCGCCCGGCGCGAGCGTGAACGGCGTCAAGGCGGCGGGCGCGGCGCGGCCCGATGCGTCGAGCGAAATGAAACGTGTGAAATTGCCGGGCACGCCGGCGAGAAAACGCGCCGGATCGACGCGCACGGGCGTGCCCAGTTCCGGATTGATCGCGATGAGAACCGCCTGCCCCGCCTCGCGCAGATCGGGATGATCGGCGCGCAGCAGCAGCGCCGCGGGCGCGCCGGGGCCACTCAACGTGCGCAGTTCACCATTGGCGCGCAGCGCCTTGGTGTGGCGCGCGACCTCATTGGCATGCGCGACGTGCTGCGAGAGATCGAATTTTTTCGCCTGGCCAGCGAGCGCGAATTGCGACGCGTCGCCATGCGTTTGCGACATCGGTTCGCTCACGCCGTATTCGAAACCCATCGGCATCATCCAGCCGGTGCCGATGGCGGACGCCGTGGACAGCGCGCGCCGATAAGCCCGTTCGACGATGCCCGAATCATGCGGATCGCTCAACTCGGCGGCGAGCCGCGTGCCGTAGGGCGCTTCGGGAAACGCGATCGGCCCGGCGATGCGGGCGAGCGCGGCATGCTCCTCGGCCATCCAGCTCGCGCGGAAGTCCCACCAGCGCACCGACGAGAACACGCTGTCGAAGCCCGCGCCTTCGAGGCCTGGCAAATCGCCGCGCGACAGACCGGGCGTCGCGGCGAGAAAGCGCACTTCGGGATGCACGGCGCGCACGGTATCGCGCAAGTGCCGCCACACCTCGGCGGACACGCGATGCGGCGAATCGAAACGGAAGCCGCCGACACCCGCGTCGGCGAGCGCGAGCAACTGTTGCGTCCACCAGTCGGTGAGCGCGCCGCGCGTGCCGGCATCGTTGAAATTTGCATACGCGACGTTGTCCTCGCGATGCACGTGGCGCGGATCGAGGCGCGCCTCTTCCGTCTCCAGCGGATGAAACCAGTCGGCATGCGCGGCGTAGAGCGCGCCATCGGCGGCGATCCGGTCGATCACCAGATCGATCAGCAACGTGAGGCCTTGCTGACGCGCCTCGCCCGCGAGCGCGCGAAGCGCGTCGGCGGCGGGCTGCTCGGCTTCGAACACCGGATGCAGCCGCGCGTGGTTGCCGACCACTTGCCCATGGCTTGCCCGTCCCGGCTCGAAGACACTGCCGATCAGCGCGTGGTCGAAGCCCAGCGCGGCCGCGTGAGCGAACTGCGCGGGCCACGCGTCAAGCGGTCCAACCAGAAGTGAATGAAAGAAATAAATCCGCGGCGCGTACCCGTTTGGAGGTTCCATCGGTCGTTTCCAGATTTGTCCTGCTGCGGTGTGGATGCAATTGGCATGCGATCACAGCGCTCATTGGAATTCCAGAGCCGGCTGTCGCGCGATCTTTCGACTGACGGCGCGTACTGGTCAATGTAGTGCAAAGATCGTCACGCCGCTGGCCAGTTGCGCGTGCCTGCACGCCACGCGTCGGGGCACGGGCCGGCCAGAACGTCTGCCACAGGGAGCAAGGCGTGTGCCAGCGTGAGCGCGCGCCGCGCGGTCACGGGCAGCCGTGTGCCTTCATGGGAATGCTTGCGGTGGAGAAGCGCGCTTCGACGCGATCAAGCGGGGTGAGCGCGTGTAAAACGGACCGACGTGGTCCGTGTTTTACATGCGCTTAAGCAGAAGAAAAGCAGATGTTGCCGCGTGGCCGGAAGTCACGAGCCGAGCAAACCCGCCGCGATGTTCACGCACAGTCCCAGCACGGCGACGTTGAAGTAGAACGACAGGATGGACTGCGCGAGCGCCGCGCGCCGAATGGTTCGCGAGCGCAACACGACATCCGATGTCTGCGAAGCCACGGCGATGGTGAACGAGAAGTACAGGAAGTCCCAGTAGTCCGGCGTGAGCCCGTGGTCCGGAAATAGAAGCGGCGTTTCTTCAACGCCCGTATCGTAGTAAAGCCGCGCGTAGTGCAGCGTGAAGATGGTCGGAATCAGGAACCATGCGCCGATCAGCGTGAGTCCGGTCAGCGCGTAATGCCATACCGTCGATGCTCCCGCCGTGCCCTTCGCGGACGCAAGTTCGAGCACGATCGCCGCAATGCTCGCGATGGTCGCCACGCAGATCACGATCAGCACGACGCCCGCATTCTCGTCGTCGCGGCGGGCCGACTCGCGCACGCGGCCTTCATCGGCGGCGGCCATGTGCACCCAGAGCATCGCCAGATAAGCCCACACGGCACTGTCCCAGCCGGCGAGCACGCGAACCATCGGGCGCGTGTGCGTGGGCACCACGATGCCGACGACAATGCCGAGTGCGAAAGCGATCCACATCCGTGGGCGATTGCGAAGCGTTTGCGGATAGTATTTTGTGAGCATGAAATTGAAGGGCTGGACGCAGGGTTGTCGCGGATTCTACTCGCGCGTCGTGCATCATTTGGAGAATGAGCGGCGCGCACGCTATAGTCTTTCGCAACCGCCTTGCGTGCCCCTTTCAGTTGAAAGCGGATTGCAGGCGCGACGCGTCAGGCGGCGTTTTTCGTGCGTTTTTGCACGCTTCGTTGTGATGCGATTACAAGACCGCGCGAGCGGCGCAAGACCAGGTTTGGGGTAGCAAGAATCGACGCAGCGCACGGCATCCGGTCATCGCCGTGACACGTCGAACATGACTCACCATCGACTCGTCGTCTGGAGCCCCCATGACAGATGTTCCTGAGAACAACAATGCGCGCCGCGAGCTTTCGCATTTATCCGCATTGTCTTCGTCGGAATTGTCTTCGTCTTATTCTTCGTTGTCGTTTTTGTTTTCGTTTTTGCCTTCGTGCAGGGCGCGCGGCGCATCGGCCGCCGTCGCGGCGTCATGCCGGCGGTGAGCGGCATGCTGACTATCGTGGCATTGCCGCCGGCTGTTGGCGGCAAGCTCAAGCGTGAAACCTGAGCACGAACGAATAGCCGCCATGACGAAGAACCTCTCTCGCGCGCGACAGGCTCGCGCGTCCGTCGATGCGCTGCATGCGCGCCGACGCTACCGGTTGGCGACGCTCGCGGCGCTCTTTTCGCTGTTCGCGCTGATCGTCGCGTGGCACGAAGCGCAGCGGCCGAGGCATCCGCATAAAGACGAAATGCCGATCACTCAGGCTCACGCCGACGACGCATCCGTCGCCGCCGACTCATCCGGCACACCCACGCCCGCCGCCGATCTCGTGAAGCGCGGCGAATATCTCGCGCGCGTCGGCGATTGCGCCGCCTGTCACACGGCGGACAAAACGCGTCCGTTCGCGGGCGGGCTGGCAATCGAAACACCGTTCGGCACCGTCGTGACGCCGAACATCACGCCTGATCCGGACACCGGCATCGGCCAATGGACCGACGAAGATTTCCTGCGCGCGATGCACGAAGGCATCGGCAAAAGCGGCGAGCGGCTTTATCCGGTCTTTCCGTATGTGGAGTACACGAAGCTCGCCGAGCATGACGTGCTGGCGATTCGCGCCTATCTGAACTCGCTTGCGCCGATTCATTACACACCGCCTCACAGCACCGTGAAATTCCCGTTCGACCAGCGCTGGCTGATGGCGGTCTGGAACATGTTCAATTTCAGCGAGGAGCGCTTCGTGCCCGATCCGAAGCAGAGCGCCGAGTGGAATCGCGGTGCGTATCTCGTCGAAGGGCTCGCGCATTGCGGCGAATGTCATACGCCGCGCAACGCGACGTATGGGCTCAAGGCGGATTCGCGCCTGTCGGGCGCGGTGTTGCGCGGCTCGCGTGCGTACAACATCACGCCGGATAAAACGAGCGGCGTGGGCAACTGGAGCGACGAGGAACTGGAGAAGTATCTATCGACGGGCGCCGCGCCCGGCCGCCCAACGGCGACTGGCGCCATGGCGAGGGTGGTTGAAAACAGCACGCAATATTTGACGCGTGAAGACCTTCGATCGATTGTCCAGTACCTGCGCTCGGTGCCGGCGATCAGCGGCGGCGAGACGCGTGCGCATGGCCAGTAGCCAAGGTTGAAACCACAAGTAAATTTCCAGCGAAGGTTGAAACCACACGTAAGTCCGCAAATCGCGGGCCTGGGGAATAAAAATCCATCAAATTCCTAGTTTATAGTTCGACTCACCTCAATAAACTTGTTTTATAGGGTTTAACATCAATTTTGTCCACTTGACTGTATCCGTGATACGAGAGGCAGCGCGCATACATTCGCGCGTTTGCGCATTATCATGAGGTATGGCATCCGTACTTGACATCTCCGTTCAACACCATACGGCCAACCGCAGTGGTCGCGACTTCGTGGTCGGCGATCTGCACGGTTGTGTCGATGCATTGCGTCATCTGTTGCGCCTCATTTCGTTCGACCCCACGTGCGACCGGCTCTTTTCCGTAGGCGATCTGGTGGACCGCGGCGAGCAATCGGAGCAGGCCCTGGCGCTGCTCGACAAGCCATGGTTTCACGCCGTGCTCGGCAATCATGAAGACACGCTGTGCGCCGTGGCCGAAGGCCGGCTGCGGCGTCAATGGTGGTATGGCATCGGCGGCGGGTGGGCGGCCGCGCTGTCCAGCGCGAACTTGCAGCACTACGCGGAGCAATTGCGCACGCTGCCGCTTGTACGTGTGGTCGGCAGCGGGCCGGAGCGCTTCAATGTTCTGCATGCCGAATTTTTCGGCACCGACGCCGAACTCGACGCGGGCAATTTTTCGTCCAAAACCCGGCAGCAATTGCTATGGGGACGCGAACTCGCGATGGGCAAGGGCGATCCGCAGCGCCAGCGGGGTCTGTCGCTCACCTACTGCGGTCATACGCCGATGCGCGACATCAAGCAGATCGGCTCGCAGGTGTTCATCGACACCGGCGCGTTCGGGGCTGGCGGGCGGCTCACTATCGTCGAGCCGAAGGCGTTGCGGCGCTGGTCGATTTCCGTGGAAGAAGCACGCGCCGAAGGCGCGGCGGCGCTGGCGCTGCCCTGATTTCGCGGCCGCCGCGGCCAACCGCCAACCCTCGCCAACGCGCTGTCAGCCGACCTGGTTGAGTTCGAACACCATATCCACGCTCGTGCCGTTCCAGTTGTATTCCAGATACGCCGCGTGATGACAGTCGCGCAGTAGCGTGGTCTTGAAAGCCGCCAGGCACTCGCCCTCGGCGTCCCGCACCGACGGATACACGATGCCCGCCGCTCCCGCCTCTCGCGCGGCGCGTCCGAGCGTTTGCCCGGCGAGATAGTCTTGCGGCGACAGTACCGCGAGATCGAGCGCCGGGTCGCCGCGAAGATCGACCACTTCGCCTTGCGCGACGACGGTGTAGAGACGCATCTGCTGACGCATGGGCGGCTCGGCGGTGGCTTCCAGAAATTTGCCCGTGTGATAGCGCGTTTCGGCGATGGCAGTTGCGCGCGAGCGGGCGCAATAAAACACGCCGTACGTGCCGTCGGAAAAGCGGCTGCCGAGCGGATTCAGATGAGTGAGCGCGGCCATGATCGGCCCATAACCCGGACCGAAGCGGCGCTCTTCACGCGGCACGAGATCGAGTTCGCCGATTTCGGTGCGCAGACGGTCGTTGGTCATCGCTTCGAGCGCGTAAAGCGCGTCGAAATCTTCCGGCGATGCCACCCGGTCGAACAGATTGACCGCCGGAAAACGCGTGGGAATCACACGATACGCGGGCGACCAATCCAGTGGCGCGCTGCGCCAGCGGTCCTGCCAATGCGGTTGTGTCACGCCCAGCCGCCTCGCATTGCGTCGAGATACTGGCGCACGGCCACCAGGTCGCTGATGTTGCCAGCCAGCATGCGGTCCAGCGCGCGCCGCCCGCCGAACGGCGGCGCTTTGTTGGGACGCTTGACCCATGTGTCCGCCGCGCTGGGCTGCGGCAGCAGAATCTGCAGCGCCTTGTAGATGCCGAGCACGAGCGACAGACGCTCCAGTGTGTCGCGGGCGAGCCGGGCGGTTTCCGGCGCCGACTTCCATTTGAAGTAAGTGGAGCGGCCTGGCGAGCCGAGCAGCACGATCTGCTCGTCGGCGCTCAGATCCCAATCTCGCGCGATGTTGAAGAATGCGCGCAAGCCCGCTGCGGACATTTCCGCAAACGAGGATTCCGAAATCGGCGCGCGAATGGGCGCTTGGGGCTGAGTGGCGCGGGCGGCGTGAGCCATGAATGGGTAAGTCCTTATATGTACTTATTTATGATGTTAGTCTAAATACGGAGTTTTGCAAGGGAATATAATCCCGGCTCCTTATGAAAGTCGAGAGTCAGGAGAAGCGGGAGATGGTGTTTCGAGCAGTAGCAACGGCGGCAGCGGCAGCAGTGGCGATTGCGCTGGCCTGCGCGTCGGGTGCGGCAATGGCCAGTGGGTACACGGAAGTGTGGAATCCGCCTGAGGCGAGCGGGCACGCGGCAAAACATGGGAAGGCGCAGGCCGCGCGTGGGTCGAAGGCGGTGGTGAATCGCGGCAACAAGTCGAAGAAGCAAGACGGCGTGAAGCGTGCGTCGAGCCAGGCCGCGCATCAGGTCAAGGCGAAGCCAAGGGCCACAATCGTTGCGCAGGAGAAAAAGCCTCATGCGCAACCTGTTCGCGGCAGCGCCGGTCAGGCCAAAGCCATGCATGCCGCGCCAGTCAAAGTCGCGGGAAAACAGAGCGGTGCCGCGAAGCCGGCAGTGAGCCGGTCGAACACGTCGGCGGCGTCCGCAAACGTTAGCGCCGATGGCACCACACAAGTCGCGGCGAATCCGGCGACAGCCCGCAGCGGCTCTCTTCCGCCGATCCTGCACTGAGCCGCGACGGCTCGAACTTGCGAATGCAAAGGGCTGGAGGCGAGCGCTAAACGTGGATAGCTGAGTCGCTGGCGAGTCTGCGCGAAAGTCGCTCGCGAGCCACGCAAAAGTCACCGCCGAGCCACGCGAAAGTCACCGGCGAGCCCGCACACGCGATGCTCCGCTCCAGCGTCTCCGCGCTCCGGCTCGCGCCTGTCCTTGAGCCACGTCCCGCGCGGCCGGTTCAGCCGCTTGCCAACCCGCTCGCCAACCCATTCGTCACCAGCCGCAACGTTTCGCTGGATCGCTCGTCCCTGACGCGCGAGTGCAGCGTGACGCGCGATTCCGGCAGTCGCGGCAAACCAAGCCGCGCGCCGACATCGATCAAACCGCGCGGCGCCACTCGGCGCGCCAGCGGCGACACGGCCAGCCCGGCCGCCACCGCGGCGCCGACCGCGGCCACGCCGCCGCCGACAAACACCTCCTGCCATGCGATTGCCGCATCCGTCAGCGTGCGCAAGGCCACGTCGCGCACGTTGCACGGCGGGCTCAGCAGCGCCAGCGCCAACGGCTCGCCGGCTCCCGGCAGCCACGACGGCGTCGCCAGCCAGCCGAGCGGTTCGCTGAACAGCACGTGGGCGTCGTCGCGCGGTGGTTCGTCGGCGCCAGACCGGACGATCGCCGCGTCGAGACGGCGCTCGTCGAATTGAGCGAGCAGCGCGGCCGACGTGCCGAGATGCAGTTCGACCACGAGCCCCGGGTCGTGCGCGTGGAGCCGCGCGAGCAACTGCGGCAGGTCCGGCCCCGCGACATGCTCGCTGAGTCCGAGCGCAAGCCGCCGGCGCTCCACCGACAGCGCGCCGAGCGCGCGTTCATGAGCAATCAGAAGTTCGCGCGCGGCGCCGAGAAACGCGTTGCCGTCGACGGAAAGGCGCACCACGCGCGGCGTGCGCTCCAGCAATTGCTTGCCGAGATGAGCTTCGAGCCGCTTCAGCTTGAGACTGACGGCGGATTGGGTGATGTCGAGCGCGTCGGCGGCGCGCGTGAAGCTGCACAGATCGGCGACCAGCACGAACGCCCTGACGGCATCCAGATCGAGGACTTTCATTTCAATTGAACATAGATGAAATAGCCAGTGATGTCTGTTCATTATGACTGACGCCGCCTAAGCTGTGTGCACGTATCCACCACACAGAAGGAGTTCGCCATGCCTCTCACCCGAATCGCTCTGCGCGCCGGCCAGCCTGCCGACTATCGGAAGGCGCTCATGGACAGCATCCAGCGTTCGCTCGTTGCCACCTTCAATGTGCCGAAGGACGACATCTTCATGTTGATCACCGAGCACGAGGCCGGCAATTTTGTGTACGACAGCCAGTATCTGAACGTGCAGCGCACCGACGACCTCGTGATGATCCAGATCACGCTGAACAACACGCGCACACTCGAACAGAAAAGGGCGCTCTACGAGCGCATGGCCGACGAACTCGCCAGGTCGCCGGGATTGCGGCGTGAGGACGTGCTGATCAATCTCGTCGAAGTGCTGAAGGAGAACTGGTCGTTCGGCAACGGCATCGCGCAATACGCGGTTTGAGCGAAGCAGGGGCGGCCGGGCGTCGCTGTGTGCTGTGGTCGAAGCGGCCGTCGCTATAATCATTTGCCACCCTTCATTCTTTTCGACCGCTCTCCGCCATGGCATCCGATAGCAACGATCCGTCTCTCGAACCGCTCGAAATCGGCGGTTCGGTCTGGTTCCAGGCGGGGGCCAATACGCTTGGCGGCGCGTCGAGAATCGCGCTGCTCGCGGCGATCGGCGAGACCGGCTCGATCACCAACGCGGCGAAAGCCGTCGGCATGAGCTATAAGGGCGCGTGGGACGCGGTCGACGCCATGAACAATCTCGCCGGCGAGCCGCTCGTCGTGCGCCTGACCGGCGGCAAAGGCGGCGGCGGCACCACGCTGACGCCGCGCGCGGTCAAGCTGATCGAGACGTTTCGCGCGGTGGAGCGCGAGCATCGGCGTTTTCTCGCGCGCGCCGGTGCGGCGATCGAAGGTTTCGCGACCGACTGGGATCTGATCGGCCGGATCGCCGTGAAGACGAGCGCGCGCAATCAGCTATACGGCACGGTCTCGACCATCACGCGCGGCGCGATCAACGACGAAGTCTCGCTGACTTTGCCAGGCGGCCACACGATCGTCGCCATCCTCACGCACGAAAGCACCGAAGCGCTCGGCCTGACGGTCGGCTCGGCGGCGTTCGCGCTGATCAAGGCGTCGTGGGTCGTGTTGCTCGTCAGCGACGAAAGCGGCGCTCCGCTGAAACTGTCCGCCCGCAATCAGTTGCGCGGCACCGTGCAGAGCGTGAAGCCCGGCGCGGTCAATGCCGAGGTGTCGCTGGTGCTGGAAGGCGGCGCGGTGATCACCGCGGTGGTCACGAATCAGAGCGTGGAAGCGCTCGGACTCGTGCAAGGCGCGAGCGCGGTCGCGGCGTTCAAGGCATCGAGCGTGATACTCGGCGTGAAGGATTGAACCGGCGACAGCGCGGACAAAGGCGCGCAGAGGTCATGCGCAGAGGTCATGCGCTGAAGTCATGCGCTGAAGTCATGCGCTGAAGTCATGCGCTTTGATCGCGCGCTTTGCACAGCGCTTTGCTTACGCGCCTGGCCGCGATTCACTGCGCGTGTAGCCCGTGAACGCCTGATGCTCGCGCACACGGCCGTCGCTGATCTGCACGACCTGATCGCCGAAAGCGGCGACGTCGTCGGGATCGTGGGTGATCAACACCATCGGAATATCCAGCCGCGTTTGCAGCTCCGACAGTTCGAGCCGCATGCGCTGGCGTAATGCGCTGTCCAGCGCGGAAAACGGTTCGTCCAGCAACAGCAGTTGAGGTTGCGCGACGAGCGCGCGCGCCAGCGCGACACGCTGTTTCTGTCCACCGGAAAGCTGCGCCGGATGATTCCCGGCGACGCTGCGCAACTCAAGCGCATCGAGCCAGTAATCGACCTGCGCGTGCGTGGCGCGCGCGCTCGGATTGAACCAGCCCTGGCGCAAGCCAAAGCCAATGTTCTGCCGCACATTCAGATGCGGAAACAGCGCGTAGTCCTGAAAGAGATACGCGATCTTGCGTGCCTGCGACTTCAGATCGGCGCCGCGCGCGCTGTCGAAAAGCGTCGTGCCATGCAGCGTGATGGTGCCTTCGTCGGGGCGCAGCAGACCGGCAATCGCCTGCAACGTCAGACTCTTGCCCGCGCCGGACGGCCCGAACAGCACGACGCGCTGGGTCGTCGCGGCGAACGCGACGTCGAGCGTGAAGCGGCGTTCGGCGCTCTCGAATGTCTTGCGGATGTCGACGTTGAGCGGCATGTCAGCGGGAAGCGAGAAGCGTGCGTTGCGGCACGAGGCGGCCCGCCAGCAACAGGACGATGACGCACGTTGCCGAGGTCACGAGCACGAGGAAATTCGCGGTGCTGTCGTCGCCGGCCTGCACAGCTGCATAGACGGCCACGGAGAGCGTCTGCGTGCGCCCTGGCAGGTTGCCCGCGATCATCAGCGTGGCGCCGAATTCGCCGAGCGCCCGCGCGAACGCCAGCAGACCGCCAGCAAGAATGCCGCGCGCGGCGAGCGGCAGGCTCACGCGAAAGAAGATCGCCGTCTCGCTCACGCCGAGCGTGCGCGCGGCGCGCTCGAGTTGCGGATCGACGGCTTCGAAGGCGGCGCGCGCCGACTTCAGCACGAGCGGGAAAGCGACCACCGTCGACGCGATCACCGCGCCTTGCCAGGTGAACACCAGTTGAATGTCGAAGCGGTCGAGCCAGGCGCCGAACACGCCGCGTCGTCCGAGCAGCACCAGCAGGTAGTAACCGAGCACGGTGGGCGGCATGACGAGCGGCAACATCAGCAACGAATCGATCACGTCACGCGCGGCCGAGCGCCAGCGCGACAAGGCGAAACCCGCGCCGACACCGAACATCAGATTGAGCGCGGTCGCCCAGCCCGCCACTTTCAGCGAGAGCAGGAGCGGAATCCAAGCCTGTTGCATGATCGTGCGCGGTCCGTGAGCGGGATCAGTGCGCGGGCTTGAAGCCGTACTTCGCGAGCACGGCCTGGCCGGCCGGCGACAGCACGAAATTCACGAACGCCTGCGCATCCGCCGCGTGACGGCTGCCTTCGACCTGCGCGATCGGGTAGGTGATCGGCGTTTGCGTCGGCACGGTCAGCGCGACCTTGACCTTGCCGGGCATGATCGCGGCGTCAGTGCCGAATACGAAACCGGCGTCGACTTCGCCGCGCGACACGTAGTCGAGGCTCTGGCGGACGTTCGCCGCGAGCACGGCCTTGGCGCTCACGGCGTCCCACACGCCGGCGGCTTGCAGCGCGCCCTGCGTGTAGCGCCCGACCGGCACCGAAGCCGGATCGCCATACGCGACCCGTTTCACATTCGACGACGTCAGTTCGTTCAGGCTTGTCGGCGCGAAATGGCTGTCGCTCGGCACGATCAGCACCAGCGAATTCGCGGCGAAGTCCTTGCGCGTAGCCGGCACGATGACTTTTTCGGCCGCCGCCTTGTCCATCGCCTTCTGGTCGGCGGAGGCGAACACGTCGGCGGGCGCGCCCTTGGCGATCTGCTGCATCAGGACGTCGGACGCGCCAAAGTTCAGCAGCACTTTGGTGCCCGCGTGCTGTTGTTCGAAGGCGTCGCTGACGGCCTTGAACGCGTTGGTCAGACTGGCGGCGGCCGAGACCACCAGTTCGTCGGCGTGCGCGTTGACGCTAAACGCAACGGAGATGGCGCTGGCGGCAACAAGCGCTCCTTTCAGCAGACGGCGGGACAGTGTCATGAACGTATGAAGGCCCGGCATGCGCCGGAGCGATGATTAAAACGCATATCGTAATATACCTGTAGTTATAGCGCTGGCATGACGCGCATTCATTCGCGCGTATGAAGCGCTCTGAGCAGGCGGGGGAGAAATTCAGAGGTCGAACGTACGCGCCGGCGCAAGCGCATTGCGCGTTTGCGAGAGCGGCGCAGCGGCGGGGCGGACGTTGCGCGCGGCCTTCCATTTGGCGCGGATATACGGCCGGTCGTGACCGGAAACCTTCAGCGCGATATGCGTGACCCAGCGCTGCGTCGGCACGTGAACGCCATGCGTGAGCACCGCCAGCACCACCAGACTTGCGACGACCGGAAGCGCGGAAAGCCGCTTGGGCTCGGCATTCCAGGCCATCCGAACGAATAGCAGGGCGGCCAGCGCGCCCACGAGGCAACCGGTGATTGCTTCGGAAGGCGAGTGGGCGCTCAGCACGACGCGCGACAGGCCCACCGCCATGCCCGCGACAAGCCCGAGCAGCACGCCGAGCACGCGCACGGGCGGCGGCGTTCGCAGCAACACGAGAAAGAGAGCGACGGGGTACACCGCCGTGGACAGCATCGCGTGGCCGCTGAGACCCGTGAAATCCAGCTCGCGCACGCCTACGCCCCAGCCGAGAAACGCCAGTTTGGTCACCGTCACGACGCCGATCGCCGCCCCGAGCAATAGCAGCCAGCCCGCCGCCATGCGCCACGTATAGCCGATCGCCAGCCACAGCGCGATGGCGAACGCGAGCGGCAACGTCATGCCGGCGCCGCCAAGGCTGGTGATCAGGTACCACAGGTGGACGGGTAAGTCGGGCATCGAAAAAAGGCGATCAGGTACGCATGAGCCGGTTATGAGAATGCAACGCGCGAAGGCCGCAAACCGCCGACGCGTTCAGGGTATCCGCCAGTATAGACGGCTCCCGCCGGGCGCTTTCGCCGGCCGAGCGAGCTTTTTGCTACCAGACGTAAGACGGTTAACAAGATGTCGTCGGCGATGGCTGCCGACGCTTCGATTGCGGCCCGCGCGGCAAGGCTCACGGCGGAAAATGCGTAGTCCGGGGCCGCTTGCCGCGTCCTGCATGGCGTCGGGATTGATGCTATTGTGCATTGCACAAGAATGCATATTGGCATCCAACCATCCTGTCCCTTTTTGCGAGGTTTTGCGCCGATGGCAAAAAGTCTATCGAATATCTGGCTCCGCGGCCTCAAGCGCCTGCTCGCCATTCAGTCCGAGCACGCCCACAAGACGGCCAAGCGCGCCACGACGCGCCCGGCGCGGCCGGCGGCGACCAAGCCGTCGACGAAAGTTCGTCCGTCCGCCACGATTCGCACGCCCGCCAAGCGCGAGGCGCCGCACGCTGCCGCGCGCGAATCCCGGGTTCGTCCGCGTGCTGCCGCATGGGCGAGCGGCGCGTGGACGCGCTCGTTCCATTCGGCGCCCGCCTCGCCCGGCCGGCTCGTCAACCATCTTCAGTACGGTTTATATGTGCCGTCGGGCCACGCGCTCGAGGCCATGCCGCTCGTCGTGATGCTGCACGGCTGCACCCAGTCAATCGACGAATTTGCGCAAGGCACGCGAATGAATGTGCTCGCCGACCGCTTTGGCTTTGCCGTGGTCTATCCGGAACAGTCGAAGCACGCGCATTCGCACCGCTGCTGGCATTGGTACGACGCGGGCGACAGCGCGGGCGGCGCGGAGGCGCGCGCGGTGGTGTCGCTCGTCGATGCGCTCGTCGCGCAGCACGGTTTTGACGCCGAGCGCGTGTATGTCGCCGGCATTTCCGCCGGCGCCGGGCTGACGACGCTGCTGGCGCTGCAATATCCCGAGCGGTTCGCGGCGGTGGCGGTGCATTCGGGCCCGGCTTTCGGCGAAGCCCGCTCCGGTATCACCGCCATGGACGTCATGCGGCGCGGCGCGCGGCGCGACCCGGTGCAACTCGTCGACGAGGTCGCCGACGTCGCGCATTATCCCGGCATGCCGGCCATCATCGTTCACGGCGACATCGATCATGTTGTCGCGCCCGTCAACGCCGACCAACTGGCGACGCAGTTTCTCCGCCTCAATCGCATGATCGACCCACAGGGCGCGCGCAAGTCCGGCGAACTGCGCGAGGAGCGCAAAGGCGGCGTGACAATGCGCGACTATTTCCGCGGCGGCCGGCGCGTGGTGCGCGCGTGTCGCGTGCAGGGGCTCGCGCACGCCTGGAGCGGCGGCGACGACGCCGTGCCGTTCCATTCCGCCAAGGGGCCGGACGCGAGCGCGATGATCTGGGAATTCTTCAAGCATCAGCGGCGCGCCGGCGCCGGTGCGCTCCAGAGCGCTGCCGTAGAAGCGTCCGCGTCCGTGCGGTGACCGCGGAACAACGCCGGGTCAATAAGCGCTGGCGCAACACTAGGGTTTTCCCTATAATACGGGTTATCCCTTAGGCGTTGCCGCCTGCCCTTATTGCGGAGATCGACCATGTACCTGCTTACCCGCCTCTTCCTGTTTCTGACGAAGTCGCCCGAACAACTCGCCAAAGAACGCGCTGACGCCTTCCTCGCCGAAGCGACCGACCTTTACGACCTCGAATTCCGCATGCGCAAGCTGGATCGCGAGTCGCATTTCCGTCAGCCGTCGTGGATGAGCCAGCACTAAGCTGCGCGCCAATTGAAGCATCGGCGGGGAGTGAATACGCCGGTGCTGGGGCGAAGCGCATTAGCGTGCGCCCGCAAGTAGGTTTCCCATGTGAGCGTGTGCTCACTTGCCAAATCGGGCCAGTGTTCGCGCCCTGGCTTGTGCGTGATCCACAATCGGCGCCGGGTAGTTTTGACCCAGCACCACGCCGAATTCCGCTAGTCGCTCCGCAGCCACCCTCCACGGCGCGTGGATGCATTTGGCCGGCAGCTTTCCGAGCTGCGGCAAATAGCGTTTGATGAATTGCCCGTCGGCATCGAATTTTTCCGACTGCGTGATCGGATTAAAAATGCGGAAATAGGGCTGCGCATCGCATCCCGTCGACGCCGCCCACTGCCAGCCGCCATTGTTCGCCGCAAAGTCGAAGTCGTTGAGCTGCTCTGCGAAATAGCGCTCGCCGAGCCGCCAGTCCACGCCCAGATCCTTCACCAGAAAACTCGCCGTCACCATTCGCAGACGGTTGTGCATGTAGCCGGTGCGGTTGAGTTGCAACATGGCCGCGTCGATCAGCGGATAGCCGGTGCGGCCCTCGCACCATGCGGCGAACGCCTCGTCCGCTTCCGGCCCGCGCTCCCAGCACAGCCGGTCGTACTCCTCGCGAAACGACGCGCCGCTCGCCAGCCGCGGATGATGCGAGAGGATCATGAAATAAAAGTCCCGCCAGATCAGTTCCGACAGCCACGTGGCCGACCCCCGGCCGTCCGGTTGCAGCGACATCTCATGAGCGAGCCGCGTCAGCGTGCGAATCGAAACGGTGCCGAAGCGCAGATGCACCGACAGATGGCTCGTGCCTTTGGCCGCAGGAAAATCGCGCCGCTCGGCATAGCTATCGATGCGCGTCAGGAAGTCGTTGAGTAAATGCTGCGCGCCGCTCATGCCCGCCGGCAAATCCAGGTCCGCGAAATCCAGGTCCGCGAAATTGCCCGGCGCGAAGCCGAGTTGATCCAGTGTGGGCAACTGCCGGTCGAGCTTGCGCGGCAGCGCGGCCAGATGGCTCGCGTAAGTTTCGACGGGATACGGCTTCAGGTCGAAGCTCGTCAGTTGCTTGAGCCACGCGTTCTTATACGGCGTGAAAACCGTGAACGGCTTGTTCTGCCCGGTCAGCAGTTCCGCGCGCTCGAAAATCACCTGATCCTTGAATGTCAGCCACTCGCGCCCGGCTTCGGCGAGACGCTCGCGCACCGTCTCGTCGCGTTCGATGGCGGCCGGTTCATAGTCGTGATTCGCGAACACCGCTTCGACCTGAAGCTCGCTCGCGAGCTTCGGTACGAGTTCCGCCGGATCGCCGTACAGCACGATGAGGCCGCCACCGTCTGCGCGCAGCGCTTCGTCGAGTTCGGCGAGCGACGCAAGAATGAACTCGATGCGCCGGTCCTGCGCTTGCGTGCCCCCATGGCGTGCCTGCCATGTGTCGACGAGCGGTTGCAGGATCGTCGTATCGAACACGAACCCGCACCAGACGCGCTCGCAATGCTTGAGCGCGTAGTACAGCGCGGCGTGGTCGGTGTTGCGCAGGTCGCGGCGGAACCAGACCAGGCCGGTGTCGAAGCTGTCGTGCAGTTGGCGGGCGCGTGTCATCGGAAAATGGGTGGTCAATGGCTGCGCGCCCGCCCTCGGCTTCGAGGAGCGGGCGCGGATCAGAACGGCAAGCAGGCAGCGTGCCGCCGGTGCAGCTTACGCGACTTGCAGACGAACGGCGACGTTGTTGCGCGTGGCGTTCGAGTACGGACACACCTGATGAGCGGCGTCGACCAGTTCTTTGGCCGCATTGGCATCGAACCCCGGCAGCGAGACGCGCAGATCGATGTCTAGCGCGAAGCCGCCCGTGTCGTTCGGACCGATGCCGACTTCGGCGGCCACTTGCGTATCGGCGGGCAAGGCCTGCTTGCGCTGGCCGGCGACGAACTTCATCGCGCTCAGAAAGCAGGCCGAATAGCCGGCGGCGAACAACTGTTCCGGATTCGTGCCGGCCGCGCCATTGCCGCCGAGTTCGCGCGGGGCAGCGAGTTTCACGTCCAACGCATTATCCGACGACACTGCGCGGCCGTCGCGGCCACCGGTGCTCGTTGCGCTTGCCTTGTAGAGGATGTTCATCGTGCTGCTCCTTGATCGGGTAGATGAGACGTCTTGCGTGTTCGCCGCTTCAGCCTGCGCGCTGTTTCGGCGACGCGCTATCGAAGCGGCATGCGATAAAGATAGCGTGCAAATCATTTGTATGCAAATGAAATGTTGAATCACGCCGATAGCGGGTAGTCAGGCGCCGATCGCGTCTATTGATCCATGTAGTCGTTGAGCGTAGTGCGCAGGCGGGTCAGATCGTCGCGCAAACGCAGCAGGAATTCCGGCGTCTGCTGCGTCGCGCAGAAGATTTCAGCGGGCACCTCGCGCGCCTGACGCTTGAGCGCGGCGCCGGCCTTGGTGAGCCGGATGAAGACGAGACGCTCGTCTTCCACTCCGCGTACTCGCTCCACGAGACCTTGCGTTTCCAGACGCTTGAGCAACGGTGTGACCGTCGCCGAATCCAGATTGAGACGTGCGGCCATGTCCTTGACCGTGACATCGTCGTTTTCCCACAGCACCAGCATGGCCAGATATTGCGGATACGTGAGGCCGAGCTTGTCGAGAAGCGGCTTGTACGCCTTGGTCATCGCCAGCGAAGTCGAGTAGAGGGCGAAGCACAGTTGCTCGTCGAGCGTGAAGGGCAAAGCGGGGCGCTGGGTCATGATGCATCTCGTCGAAGAAGTGCGTGCAAATGGATTGCGCACAAACCATTGTGCCGCGAATCGGCGCACGCGCGGGCGGCACGAAAGCGCCCGCGTGCGCGCCTCGACGGCAATTTCGCGCGAGGTCGTCAGGCCGCCGGCGTGGTCGGCAGATCCGGCGTTTGCGGCGTTTGCACGCCGTAACAGCCGCGGTACGTCGCGTAGAACGAGCAATACAGCATAGTCGTGACGATCATCGTGGCGGGCATTAGCACGGCGAACGCGAAGTCGCCGGCGCCGAGCGCCTGCATCAGCGTGGACAAACCGAGCGACACGGCCATGGCCACGGCAAACCACAGCGCGCCGAACACGATGAACGCGCCGCGATTGCGCCAGCAACTCACGAAGCTGAAGAACATCGCCTTGATGGGCGGCACGTCGTGCCATGCGGCGAGAATCGGCGAGAACCAGAAAAGCATGGCGACCGGAATATAGAACGCGAAAGCCGCGATCACGCCGAACGGCATATTGCTGTTGGCGATCGCCTCGGCGTCCATATTCGCGGTCGCGCCGAGCATCACCTTCATCAGCATGCCGCCGTCGGCGAGCGCGGAACCGGCCAGCACCAGCGCCATTGCCACGACGTACAGCACGCCGAGCACGATCAGCCGTTTTGCGACCAATGGGCCATAGGAGCGAAAACCATCAACAAGGATGGTCGGAAACACCGGCTTGCCCGCAATCGTGTTACGGCATGCGGCCATGAAGCCGACCGCGACGCCCGGAATGAACGCGAGCGGCAACACGCTGCCGACCACCGGGATTTGCGCCACCAGCGTCATCACCAGCAGATAAGTGAAGAACAGCGTGAGGAATGCGAGCGGATTCTTGCGAAACAGCCAGATACCCTGCCGGAACCAGACATAACCGGTTTTCGCGGGGACTTCGATCAGTTGCATGAGGTATGAATGCCAGGAAGTGCGACGCCGGGCAGGCGTTCGCGCAGAATGCGCTCGAAATGGCCGGGGTCGTGCGGCTTGAGCAACTCGGCCGCGCGCGGCAAATGAAAATCATACAGGCGCGAGACCCAGAAACGATAGGCGCCCGCGCGCAACATGTCGCCCCAGTGACGATTTTCTTCGGCAGTGAACGGGCGCACGGTTTGATACGCGCGCAGCATGGCTTCGGTGCGCGCCTCGTCGAGCTTGCCGGTGGCGAGATCGACGCACCAGTCGTTGACGGTCACCGCGACGTCGAACAGCCACTTGTCGCAGCCTGCAAAATAAAAGTCGAAGAAGCCGCCGAGGCGCACTTCGTGGCCCGTCTCCGGCGCGGCGTGCGCGAACATGGCGTTGTCGCGGAACAGGTCGGCGTGGCACGGACCGCCGGGCAGCGCGGCGTAGTCCGGGGACGCGAAAAACGCCTCCTGATGCGCGAGTTCCGACGCCAGCAGTTCGCGCTGCTCGCCTTCGAGAAACGGCAGGATGGTCGGCACCGTTTCCCGCCACCACGGCAGGCTGCGCAGATTCGGCTGATAGCCGGTGTAATCGCGCCCCGCCAGATGCAGGCGCGCCAGCATCTGTCCGACTTCGACACAGTGTTCGACGCGCGGCGCCAACTCCGGCGCGCCTTCCAGTTTCGTGACGATAGCCGCGGGCTTGCCGTGCAGCATGCCGAACAGCGCGCCGTCCTCGCGCGGCATCGGGTCCGGCACCGGCACGCGATGCGCGGCCAGGTGCCGCATCAGATCGAGATAGAACGGCAGTTGCGCGGCCGTCAGCTTTTCGAAAATCGTGAGGACGTATTCGCCGCGCGTCGTCGTCAGAAAGAAATTGCTGTTTTCGATGCCGGACGAAATGCCGCGAAACTCGACGACTTCGCCGAGATCGTAATGACGCATCCAGTCTGCTAGTTGGGATTCGGTGACAGCGGTGAAGACAGCCATGCGGGAAACGTCAGATCAGGTTGGTCGGGCTGGCGCAGAGCGGGCAGCGGAAGTCGTGCGGTGGCGAATGCAGCATGTAATGCAGCGTGTAAGGCAGTGTGGAACACGCGCCTGGGCGCGGTGCGCCGAACGGCGGCGAGTCAGGGCAAACGGGTCGTCAAGCAGCGAAAGCGCGCCGGCGCGGCCACATTGGTCATGCGCCGGCCTGTCGCCAGACGTCAATAGCTCAGCCCTACGGAGGGCAAGCGCGTGCTCGCGCGGCCGTTGTCGCGCACGGCAGGCGACGTGTCGAGCGGCGCGCTCATGTGGTAGCGCGTGCCGAGGTTCGAGTGCACGTTGATTTCAACGGGCTTACCTTTGTCGCGGTATTCGGTGATTTCGGTGCCGTTGCCGCTGCGTTCGTAGAAGCTCGGCGTGCGCGGCACATTGATTTCGACCTTCGAGCTGACCTGCGCAGCCGGCCGGTTGATCTTCGCCAGATCGGGCAGGCCGGCGCGTTCGTTGGCGGACTGCGGTGCGCCTGCGGGCGGAGCGTCGTCGACAGGTTGGGCAGCCATCGCGGCGTTGCCGAAGGCAAGGACCAGGGCAGCGGCGACGGGAAGGAGCGGCTTCATGGTGATTCTCCAGAATTGTGCCCCGATTCTAGCAAATCCAGCTTGTGCTACGGGCGCGATCGCCTTATTTTGCGCCGCTTTCGCGCGCCGCGCCCACTCTCGCGCGAGTCGTGTGGCGGCGCGTACGGCGCGCGCCCTCGGGTCATTTGGCGATCGCGGGTTCCGTGGTAATGTCGGCTCATCAATCGAGGCGAATGAAGATGAACAACGATACCAATCAACGCGCGGTGCAGACTCCCGCCAACAGCTTCCCGACCGAATCCTTCGACGACGCTGCCGAAGCCGTCACGCGCCTGTCGGCCATTTACGAAGCGAACACCTCGTTCCTGCGCGACGCCTTCGCGCGCTATCGCCGCAATGAACTGTTCGAGCGCCGCGTGCGCGCCTGCTATCCGTTCGTGCGCGTCTGCACGGAAGTCAACACGCATGTCGACTCGCGCCGCTCATACGGCTTCGTCGCGGGTCCGGGCGTGTTCGAGACCACGGTGACGCGGCCCGATCTGTTCGGCAATTACTATCGCGAGCAATTGCGTCTGCTCGCGAAGAATCATCACGTGAAGATCGACGTCGGCGTGTCGAATCAACCCATTCCCATTCATTTCGCGTTTGCCGAGGGCATTCACCTCGAAGGCGACCTGGATCGCGAGCGCCTCTTCCTGATGCGCGACGTGTTCGACACGCCGGACCTCGCGCTGCTCGACGACCGCATCGTCAACGGCACGTATGAGCCGCTCGCCGGCGAGCCGCATCCGCTTGCGCTGTTCACGGCGGCGCGCGTGGATTTCTCGCTGCATCGGCTGAAACACTACACGGCGACCTCGCCCACGCATTGCCAGAACTATGTGCTGTACACGAACTATCAGTTCTATATCGACGAGTTCGTCAAACTCGGCCGCACGATGATGGCGCATACCGACGACGAAGAACTGCGGACTTATCGCAGCGAGTACACGTCGTTTGTCGAGCCGGGCGATGTCGTCACGTACAACGAGAATCTCGGCGAACAGGCGCAGGAAGGCACGGTGCCGCCGCGTCTGCCGCAAATGCCCGCGTATCACCTGAAGCGCGCGGACGGCAGCGGCATCACGATGGTCAACATCGGCGTGGGGCCGTCGAATGCCAAGACCATCACCGATCACATCGCCGTGCTGCGTCCGCATGCGTGGATCATGCTCGGCCACTGCGCGGGTCTGCGCAATACGCAGCGCCTGGGCGACTACGTGCTCGCGCACGGTTATGTGCGCGAGGATCACGTGCTCGACGCCGATTTGCCGCTGTGGGTGCCGATTCCGGCGCTCGCCGAAGTGCAGGTCGCGCTGGAGCGCGCGGTCGCGCAGGTCACGCAGCTCGACGGCGTCGAGTTGAAACGCGTGATGCGCACGGGCACGGTGGCGAGTGTCGATAACCGCAACTGGGAGTTGCGCGATCATCGCGAGCCGGTGCTGCGGCTGTCGCAAAGCCGCGCGATCGCGCTGGACATGGAAAGCGCGACGATCGCCGCGAATGGTTTCCGTTTCCGCGTGCCTTACGGCACTTTGCTATGCGTGTCCGACAAACCGCTGCACGGCGAACTGAAGCTGCCCGGCATGGCCGATCAGTTCTACCGCGCGCAGGTGGACCAGCATCTGCAGATCGGCGTGAAAGCCATGGAGCTGTTGCGGATGAACGGGCTGCATCGTTTGCATAGCCGCAAATTGCGCAGCTTCGCGGAAGTGGCGTTTCAGTAAGCGGCGCGGTTTTCGCCGCGCTGGCGAGCGCGTGAGCGTGAGCGTGAGCAGACGGCTACTGCCCGAAGCCCGTCAACCCGATCAGACTGCCGGCCGCCAGCAGCCATAGCGGATGAATCCGCGTTTTCAACGCGAGCGCCGCGGTGAAAGCGGTGATGGCCCACGCAATCGCCGTCGGGTCCGACGCTTGTGCAATCAGTGCCGCGCTCGCCGCGACGATGCCGGCGGTCACCGGCACGAGTCCCAATTGCGCGTAACGCCGCCATGGCCGGTCCTTGAAGCGGTCCCATGCGTGCAGCGCGAGTATCGTCACGATCGACGACGGCCCGAATTTCGCAATCGACGTGACGAGCATGCCCGACCAGCCGGCCACGTGCCATCCGATCAACGTCACGATCATCAGGTTCGGTCCGGGCGCGGCCTGCGCGAGCGCGAACAGCGCGCTGAACTCGCTGGCCGGCATCCAGTGATGCACCTCGACCACCTGACGCTGCATCTCCGGAAGAATGGTGTTGCCGCCGCCGAATGCCAGGAGTGAGAGCTGGCTGAAAATGATGGCGAGAGAAACGAGCGTGTCGTTCATCGTGCGCTCCTCGATGCGATGTAGATGCTGAGTGGCGTCAGCACCAGCATGGTGGGCAATAGCGGCAGCCGCAGGATCGCGATCGCAATGAAGCCGAGCACGGCGATGAGCGCGGCCATCGGCTTATTGCGCAGCGGCAGCACGATCTTCACGGCCATCGAAATGAGCAGACCCGCGGCGGCCGCCGCGAGACCTGCAAACAGATGCCGCACGTGCGGGTCGTTTTGCGTCTGTTCGTACAGCACGCCAAGACCGATCACCACGAGCGAGGGCCCCGCGATCAGTCCGAGCAAGCCGGCGAGCGCGCCGGGGACGCCGCGAAAGCGCATGCCGACGGCCACCGAGAGATTGATCACGTTGCCGCCCGGCAAGAATTGGCACAAGCCCAGCAGATCGGTGAAGTCCTCCGAAGTCAGCCAGCCGCGCCGCTCGACCAGCGCGCGGCGCGCAAGCGGCAACGCGCCGCCGAATGAGATGAGGCCGAGGCCGAGAAAACCGCCGAATATTTCCCGCAATGTGGGCTTCGGCTCCGCTGCGCAATCGAGCGAGGTGAGATCGTGGTCCATGACTTCTTAGCTTCCAGTTCAAGCTCAGGAGGTTAGCGCCGAACCGCCGTGGCGCAAAACGATTTTTGCGCGCGCCTTTGTGATCTAGAATCACAAGCATGGCCAGAAATCTTCCTCCATTCCCCGCGCTGCGCGCCTTTGAAGCCGCGGCGCGCCACGAAAGTTTCACCGCCGCGGCGAACGAGCTGCATGTGACGCACGGTGCAATCAGCCGGCAAGTCGCCGCGTTCGAATCGTGGCTGGGCGTGCAGGTATTCCAGCGGCACGGCAAGCGCGTGCGTCTGACCGACGACGGCCGGCGGTATCTGTCCACCGTGCAAGCCGCGTTCGACAGCATTGCGCACGCCACGGATCAACTGCGCGACACCGGCGTTGTGCATGTTCTGCGCGTCAATGCGCTGCCCACGTTCGCGATGAAATGGCTGCTGCCGCGCCTGCACCAGTTTCAGCGCAAGGTGCCGAACGTCGAGTTGCGGCTCGCGACGTCGAATGCGCCCGTCGAGACATTGGACAGCTTCGACGTCGCCGTGCGGCGCGGTCCCGCGCACTGGCATAACTGCGTGAGCGGGCATTTCCTCGGCGAGAGCGAGGTTCCGGTGTGCAGCGCCGCGCTGTTGCAGCGCTCGCCGATCAAAACCGCCGACGACCTCGCGCGGCATGTGCTGCTCCATTCCGACACGCGGCCCGACGCGTGGAGCAATTGGCTATTGATGGCCGGCGTCACCGCGAAGTGTCGCAAGAAGCAATCGTTCGATCACTTCTATCTGGCCTTGCAGGCCGCGGTAGATGGACTCGGGGTGGCACTCGGCCCATTGCCGCTGCTTGCCGACGAACTCGCGTCGGGCCGGCTCGTGATGCCGCTGCCGGGGCCGCGCATCGACGCACGCGGGTATTGGTGGGTCGCGAGGCGCGAGGTCGCGCACGCGCCGCTCGTGGCGCAATTCTGCGAATGGTTGCAGGCGCAAGGCGATCAGATCGATGAAGCGCCAACGCAAACACCAGCACAAGCCCAGACTCAAACTCAAACTCAAACTCAAACGCAAGCCCAAACGCAAGCCCAAACGCAAGCGGGCGGCACAGAGGCCGCCCGCTAGTTGCATGTGATTCGCGCGTGAGCGCGAGGCTCACACGTTACAGATAGAACATCCGGTCTTCTTCGGGCTTGGTGGGCTGCGGCTCGGCGCCTTCGCGATCTTCGTAGAACTTCAGCACTGCTTCGAGCACCTGATCCGGATTGTCGATTACCTGCATCAGGTCGATGTCGGTCGGATTGATGAGGCCCATGGGAATGAGCGAACTCTTGAACCATGCAAGCAGGCCTTCCCAGAATTCGGCGCCCACCAGAATGATCGGCACGTGGCGCGACTTCTTGGTTTGAATGAGCGTGAGCACTTCCGCGAGTTCGTCGAGCGTGCCGAAGCCGCCGGGCATCACGATCACTGCGTCCGAATTCTTCACGAACGTGACCTTGCGCGTGAAGAAGTGACGAAAGCGCAGCGAGATGTCTTGCCACTGATTACCCGATTGCTCGTGCGGCAGTTCGATGTTCAACCCGACCGAAGGCGCCTTGCCTGCATGCGCGCCTTTGTTCGCTGCTTCCATGATGCCGGGGCCGCCGCCGGAGATCACGGCGAAGCCTGCGTCGGAGAGCTTGCGCGCAATTTGCGTGGCGAGTTTGTAGTACGGCGAGTTGGGTTTCAGGCGCGCTGAACCATAGATACTGACAGCCGGGCGAATCTCCGAGAGGTACTCGGTCGCCTCGATAAACTCTGCCATAATCGTGAACATCTGCCACGATGCGCGGGCCTTTTTTGCCGTCGCGCGCTCTTGATCTGCGAGTGATCGCAGACTCGGAATCACTTTTCTCTTAGTCATAATGCCTGAAGAACGAAGCCTTGAAGGTAAGACCCTGCTATTGGTCGATGGTTCGAGTTATCTATACCGGGCCTACCATGCGATGCCTGATCTGCGCGGGCCCGAAGGTGGTCCCACGGGCGCGCTCTATGGGATGATCAACATGCTGCGGCGCATGCGCAAGGAAGTCACAGCAGAGTATAGCGCGTGCGTGTTCGACGCCAAGGGCAAAACGTTTCGCGACGACTGGTATCCCGACTATAAGGCGAATCGTCCTTCCATGCCGGACGATCTCTCGCGGCAAATCGAGCCGATTCATGTCGCGGTGCGCGCGCTCGGCTGGCCGCTTCTGATGATCGAAGGCGTCGAAGCCGACGACGTGATCGGCACGCTCAGCACCGAAGCCGAGAAGCGCGGCATGAACGTGATCGTGTCGACAGGGGACAAGGATCTGGCGCAGCTCGTGTCGGATCATGTCACCCTCATCAATACGATGACCAACGAAAAGCTCGACCGCGCCGGCGTGCTCGCCAAATTCGGCGTGCCGCCGGAGCGCATTGTCGACTACCTGTCGTTGATCGGCGATACCGTGGACAACGTGCCGGGCGTCGAAAAGTGCGGGCCGAAAACCGCGCTCAAATGGCTCACGCAATATGAGTCGCTGGATGGAATCGTCGCACACGCGGGCGAGATCAAAGGTGCGGTAGGAGACAATCTGCGACGCGCGCTCGATTTCCTGCCCATGGCGCGCAAGCTCGTCACGGTGGAGCGTCAATGCGATCTCACCGGGCACCTCGCGTCGATTGAAGAAAGTCTGCAAAGCCGGCCGGAGTCGCGCGAGGAGTTGCGCGACGTGTTCACGCGCCACGGCTTCAAGACATGGCTGCGCGAAGTCGAAATCGCCGACGCGGTGGAGGGTCCCGAAACCGACGTGCCGCCCGCGCTCAGCGTCGATCACGAACGCCACTACGAAACCGTGCAGACGTGGGAGCAATTCGACGCGTGGCTGCAAAGAATCAACGCGGCGGAGCTGACTTCGTTCGACACCGAAACCACCTCGCTCGATCCGATGACCGCGCAGATCGTGGGGCTGTCGTTGTCCGTCGAAGCGGGTCATGCGGCGTATGTGCCGGTCGCGCATCGCGGTCCGGACGCGCCCGTGCAGTTGCCGCGCGAAGAAGTGCTCGCGAAGCTCAAGCCGTGGCTCGAAAGCGCGGAGCACAAGAAAGTCGGCCAGCATCTGAAGTACGACGAACAGGTGCTGGCCAATTACGGCATCGAAATGCGCGGCGTCGAACACGACACGCTGCTGCAATCGTACGTGCTCGAATCGCATCGTCCGCATGACATGGACAATCTCGCGTTGCGCCATCTCGGCGTCAAGACGATCAAGTACGAAGAGGTCGCGGGCAAGGGCGCGCAGCAAATCGGCTTCGACGAAGTCGCGCTCGAAACGGCCGCGGAATACGCAGCGGAAGATGCCGACATCACGTTGCGTTTGCATCAGGCGCTCTATCCGCAACTGGCCGCGGAGAAAGCGCTCGAACACGTGTACCGCGAAATCGAAGTGCCCACGTCGCGCGTGTTGCGCAAGATGGAGCGCACGGGCGTATTGATCGACGCGGAAAAACTCCGTCAGCAAAGCAGTGAAATCGCCGCGCGGCTGATCCAGCTCGAAAGCGAGGCGTATGTGCTGGCGGGCGGCGAATTCAATCTCGGTTCGCCCAAGCAGATCGGGCAGATCTTCTTCGAAAAACTCGAGTTGCCGGTCGTGAAGAAGACGCCGAGCGGCGCGCCTTCCACCGACGAAGAGGTGCTGCAAAAGCTCGCCGAAGATTATCCGCTGCCGAAAATCCTGCTCGAACATCGCGGCTTGTCGAAGTTGAAGTCCACCTATACGGACAAACTGCCGCGCATGGTCAATGCGCAGACCGGCCGCGTGCATACGAACTATGCCCAGGCCGTCGCGGTCACGGGGCGTCTCGCGTCGAACGATCCGAATTTGCAGAACATTCCCGTGCGCACCGGCGAGGGCCGCCGTATTCGCGAGGCGTTCATTGCGCCGCCGGGGCACAAGCTTGTCTCCGCGGATTACTCGCAAATCGAGTTGCGCATCATGGCGCACATTTCCGGCGACGAATCGTTGCTGCGCGCGTTCTCGCAGGGCGAGGACATTCACCGCGCGACCGCCGCGGAAATTTTCAGCGTGACGCCGCTCGAAGTGTCGAACGATCAGCGGCGCGTGGCCAAGGTCATCAACTTCGGCCTGATTTACGGCATGAGTTCGTTCGGTCTCGCCTCGAACCTGGGCATTACGCGCGATGCCGCGAAGCTTTATATCGACCGCTATTTCGCGCGTTACCCCGGCGTCGCGCGCTATATGGACGAAACGCGTTTGAGCGCGAAGGCCAAGGGCTATGTCGAAACGGTGTTCGGCCGCCGGCTGTGGCTGCCCGAGATCAACGGCGGCAACGGTCCGCGCCGCCAGGCCGCAGAGCGCGCCGCCATCAACGCGCCGATGCAAGGCACGGCCGCCGACCTCATCAAGCTGTCCATGATCGCGGTGCAGAAATGGATCGAGGAATCGAAAATCGGCACGCGCATGATCATGCAGGTGCACGACGAACTGATTCTCGAAGTACCGGACGCGGAACTGTCCGACGTGCGCAAGCGCCTGCCCGAGTTGATGTGCGGCGTCGCCGCGCTGAAAGTCCCGCTGGTCGCGGAAGTCGGTGCGGGTTTCAACTGGGAGGAAGCGCATTGACGCGCGTGTGACGGCGCGCGATATCGTCGTGTGCATGTCACACATGCGTTCTGGCAGCTTGTGACAACCCGTGTTGCTCACGGACAATCGGTAAAGACACACGCGCTCGCGCGTGCTTACGACGCACAACCCATCGGCACACACGGAGAGTTCAATGCATCGTTTTATCGTCGTTGGCGGAGGCGCGGGAGGGCTGGAGCTGGCAACTCGCTTAGGCGATCGCTACGGTCACAAGAGTAAGAGCGGCACGCGGGCGCTGGTCACGCTCGTCGATCGCAATCCCACTCATATCTGGAAGCCGCTGCTGCATGAAGTGGCGGCCGGCAGCATGGACCCGTTCACGCAGGAACTCGAATATGCCGCGCAAGCGCGCTGGCACGGCTTCGAGTTTCAGCAGGGCGAACTGACCGGCCTCGACCGCGCGAACAAACGTCTGACGCTTGGCACCGTGCTCGACGACGACGGCGCGGAACTCCTGCCCGAACGTCATCTGGAATACGACACGCTGGTCGTGGCGATCGGCAGCACGACGGCATTCTTCGGCGTAAAGGGTGCGCCGGAATTTTCCCTTGCGCTCGATACCGTCGGCCAGGCCGAGCGCTTTCGCAAGCGTCTGATCGCGGCTTGCATGCGCGCCGAGCATCAGGCGCACGAGCCGGTCGAATCGGGACCGGGCACGTCGGCGAGTTCCGAGCCGCGCATTCAGGTGGCGATTGTCGGCGGCGGCGCGACGGGCGTCGAACTCTCGGCGGAGTTACGCAACACGGCGCAAGTGTTGTCCGCGTATGGCCTGCACAAACTCGATCCGCGGCACGACGTCGGCATTGTGCTGATCGAAGCGGGGCCGCGCATTTTGCCGGCTCTGCAGGAGCGCGTGTCGACGGCCACCGCCGAATTGCTCACCAAGCTGGGCGTGAAGCTCATGACGAGCGAAACCGTGGCCGAGGTCGCGCCGGGGATTATCCGCACGGCGAGCGGCAAGACCGTGCGCGCGGATCTGACCGTGTGGGCGGCGGGCATCCGGGCGCCGGCTATCCTGAGCCAGCTCGACGGCTTGCCGGTCAACCGGCTCGGGCAGCTCAACGTGCGCCTCACGCTGCAAACCGAAATCGACGACAACATCTTCGCGCTCGGCGATTGCGCCGCCTGCCCGTGGCCGGGCAACGAGAAGAACGTGCCGCCGCGCGCCCAGGCCGCGCATCAGCAGGCGAGTTTTCTGCTGAAGGCGCTGGCGGCGCGGCTCGAAAACCGGCCGCTGCCGGAATTCACCTATCGCGATTTCGGCTCGCTCGTGTCGCTCGGGCACTTCAGCGCGGTCGGCAATCTGATGGGCGGCGTGATCGGCGGCAACATGCTGATCGAAGGTCTCTTCGCGCGCTTCATGTACATGTCGCTGTACCGGCTGCATATCGCGGCGCTGCACGGCTACGCGCGCATGGTGCTGGATACCTTCGCGCACTGGCTGCGGCGCACCACCTTGCCGCGCGTGAAGCTTCACTGAGCGCGCCGGACGTTGCTTCTGCAACAGGACACGCGCGGGGCGTATCCTGTTGCCTCCAATGTCCCACGAGGAGCGCAGCATGCTGAAGCCCGAAATCGACAGCCTGGTCCCGCACGTTCCATTCAATCGCCGCACGTTCATCAAGGCCGCGCTCGGCTCCGGTTTCGCGGCGGCCGTGCTGCCGGTGTCGGCACAAACCATCCATACCGATAGCGAGGGGCTCGAAGCCGGGGAGATCGCCGTGCACTCGGGCGACACGCTCGTGCCGGCGTATCGCGCGCAACCGCAGGGCAAGACGCAGTTGCCGGTGATCATCGTGATTCATGAGGCGTTCGGCGTGCACGAGCATATCGCCGATGTTTGCCGGCGCTTCGCCAAGCTCGGTTATCTGGCAATCGCGCCGGATCTGTTTGTCCGGCAGGGCGATCCGATGTCGCTCCCCACTGTCCAGCAAATCAGCCAGCAGATTCTCAGCAAGGTCAAGGACGAGGAGGCGCTGGCCGACCTCGACGCCACCGTGGCGTGGGCCGGCGAGCATGGCGGCGATCTGAACCGGCTCGGCGTGAACGGCTTCTGCTGGGGCGGACGGATCGCTTGGCTCTATGCCGAGCACAATCCGCAACTGAAGACGGCGGTTGCGTGGTACGGGCACCTTGTCGGCGAGCATACGGCGGCGGCGCCCGCGAATCCGATCGACCGCGTCGGCGATCTTCATGCGCCGGTGCTGGGTCTCTACGGCTTGCAGGACAAGAGCATTCCGCAAGCCTCGATCGAACGGATGAAGCAGGCCATCGCGCACGGGCCGCAAGTGGCGCGCGGTTCGCAATTCGTGGTGTATGGCGACGCGGGTCACGCGTTTTTCGCAGACTACCGGCCGAGCTACAAGCGGGCTGATGCGGAGGATGGCTGGCGTCGCGCGCTGGTCTGGTTCAAGCAGCACGGCGTGGCCTGAGATGCGCGTTCGATGCACGAAAAAAGCCGTTGCCGCGTAGGGGCGGCAACGGCTTTTTCTATGGGCGCGCCTGGGCTTAAGGATTCGGTCCGGTGGCGACCGGCCGCTTCGAGTCCGAACTCCATTCGCTCCACGATCCCGGATAGAGCGCCGCGCCGTGCAGGCCGGCGACTTCCATGGCCAGCACGTTGACGCATGCCGTCACGCCCGAGCCGCATTGCAGTACGACATGTTCCGGCGGCGTTTCGCCGAGCAGCGCGTGAAATTCGTCGCGCAGCGTGTGGGCCGGCTTGAAGCGGCCGTCGGCGGTGAGATTGTCTTTGAAGAAGCGGTTGAGCGCGCCCGGAATATGGCCGCCGACGCGATCCAGCGTCTCGTTCTCGCCGCGATAGCGGTCGGCCGCGCGCGCGTCGACCACCACGCGCTCCTTCGAGCCGAGATTGCGTTCGACCAGTTGCGCGTCGACGGTCACGGAAAGCGGCGCGCCGGCTTTGAAGTCGCCGGTGTTTTGCGGCGGCACGTCTTGCGTCAGCGGTTGGCCGGCGGCTTCCCACGCTTGCAGTCCGCCGTCGAGCAGCGCGACCGCGTCGTGACCGAGCCAGCGCAGCAGCCACCAGGCGCGCGCCGCGTACATGCCGCCCTGCGCGTCATAAGCGACAACCTGCTGACCTTGCTTGAGGCCGCGCGACTCCAGCGTTGCCACGAGCCGCGCCCGTTCCGGCAATGGATGGCGCCCGTTTGTGCCGGTCTTCGGCCCGGACAGATCGCGGTCGAGATGCAGATAATGCGCGCCGGGCAGATGGCCGGCGAGATAGGCTTTTTCGCCGGCTTCCGTGTCGGCAAGATCGAAGCGGCAGTCGATGACGAACACACTGCCCGGCGCATCGGCGAGCCGTTCCGCGAGGTTCGTCGCGGAGATCAGAGTGGTGTAGTGAGTGTGGGGCATGACGTCTCCTCGATGCGGGCGATGGCGGCTTGATAGCCGGGCTACCTCGTTAGTCTAAACAAAAAAAGACGGGCCGAAGCCCGTCTTTCCATGCATTGATGCCGCCCGCGCAAGACGCCGATGAGGCTCGCGCGAAACGAATCAGATCGTGCCCAGTTCGCGCCGCAAAAACTCGTGGAAGTGCTGCATGCCGTCTTCCATTGGGCTTTGATACGGCCCGACCTGCGACTCGCCGCGCTGCATCAGCGCGCGGCGGCCGGCGTCCATGCGTTCGGCGATTTCGTCGTCTTCGCGGGCCGTTTCCATATAGGCGGCGCGCTCCGCTTCGACGAATTCGCGCTCGAACAGCGCAATTTCCTCAGGATAATAGAACTCCACCACGTTGGTGGTTTGCTGCGGACCGCGCGGAATGAGCCATGACACGACCAGCACGTGCGGGTACCACTCGATCATGATGCCCGGGTAGTACACCATCCAGATCGCGCCGAATTCCGGCGGATTGCCGCCGCGAAAGCGCAGCACTTCGTCGTGCCATTTGCGGTAAGTCGGGCTGCCCGGCTGCTCCAGATCCTTGTGCACGCCGACCGTCTGCACGCTGTACCACTCGCCGAATTCCCACGTGAGATCGTCGCAATTGACGAAGCTGCCGAGGCCCGGATGGAACGGCGCGACGTGGTAGTCCTCCAGATAGACCTCGATAAAGGTCTTCCAGTTGTAGTTGCACTCGTGCACTTCGACGTGATCGAACATGAAGCCCGAGAAGTCGAAATGCTGCCTGGTGCCGAGCGTGGCCAGATCGCGCGCAACAGAGCGGCCCTGCGCTTCGAACAGCAGTCCTTGCCAGCGCTGCAACGGCGTGGCGCCGAGATTGAGGCACGGGTTGTCCGCGAAATGCGGTGCGCCGAGCAGTTCGCCCTTCAGGTCGTACGTCCAGCGATGCAGCGGACAGACGATATTCTCTGCCTGGCCGCGTCCATTCAGCATGATGGCCTGCCGGTGGCGGCACACGTTCGACAGCAGCTCGACTTGCGACTGCCGGTTACGAACGAGCACACGCCCCTCGCTTTCGCTGGGCAAGGCAAAATAGTTTCCCGCCTCGGGCACCATGAGATCGTGGCCGATGTAACGGGGACCTTTCTTGAAAAGGGTTTCGATTTCGCGCGTAAGAAGCGCTTCGTCAAAGTAAGCCGTGACTGGCAGTTGGCTGTGAACAGACCGCAACTGCAATGCATTGCTCAGATTGGACATTCCCACTCCCGATGAAGACGTGAAAGCAGTGAACAACCCAACCATCGAAGATTCGATTTAGGGAGCCCGAGATTATACCTGTTTCCCCCTCATTGGGGCGCTTAAGTGACTGATTTGGGTCAAAAATGTCCGGAAAGTTCGGCCTTTTCGGCACAGACCGATCGATTTTTTTCTGCGAGACTGACAGGGCGGTCAAGGGCGCGCAGCCGGGCTTCGGGTCGGCGGGCAAATCGGATTTGTCGCTTTTGCCGTAGAATGTCCGACTTGTTTTAATTTTGCGACTATTCATGGCGAAGACCGCGTCGAACGATACCGCTGCGGCGCCCGCCGAAGGCGTCGACACAACGCCGCTGCCCGAGAATTACGAGGCGGCGCAGGCAGAGCTGGAAGGGCTGGTTGCGCGCATGGAAAGCGGCAATCTCAGCCTCGAAGAGTCGCTTTCCGCGTACCGGCGCGGCGCGGCTCTGGTGGCGTTCTGCCAGCAGCAGCTCGAGAAGGTCGAGCAGCAAGTGCGGGTGCTCGACGGCGAGACGCTCAAGCCGTTGCCCGTGAATACAGCAGGAACAGCCGCTACTGAAAGCGGGGACGACCTATGACATTCGAACAATGGATGCGCTCGGTGCTTGAGCGCGTCGAAACGGCACTCGAACATTACTTGCCGGCTGACTCGACCGAGCCCGCGAAGCTGCATGAGGCCATGCGCTACGCGGTGCTGGGCGGCGGCAAGCGGGTTCGCCCGCTGTTGTGCCACGCGGCCGGCGAACTGACCGGCGCGCGCGCCGAATGCCTCGATGCGGCCGCGGCCGCGCTCGAAATGATCCACGTGTACTCGCTGGTACACGACGACATGCCGTGCATGGACGACGACGCGCTGCGTCGCGGCAAGCCCACGGTGCACGTCCAATATGACGAAGCCACGGCGCTGCTGGTCGGCGACGCGCTGCAATCGCAGGCGTTCGTGGCATTGACTTCCGAGGTACTGGCGCCTGCCGGCCAGGCGGCGCTGGTGCGCGAACTGGCGCTTGCAAGCGGTTCGGTCGGCATGTGCGGCGGTCAGGCAATCGACCTCGCGAGCGTCGGTCACACGCTCACGCGCGTGCAACTCGAAACCATGCATCGCATGAAGACCGGCGCATTGCTGCGCGCCGCAGTGCGCATGGGCGCGCTCGCGGGCGAAGCGCCGGACGCCGACGCCATGCGTTCGCTCGACGCGTATTCGGCCGCGGTCGGCCTCGCGTTTCAGGTTGTGGACGATATTCTCGACGTCACGACCGACTCCGCGACGCTCGGCAAGACGGCAGGCAAAGACGCGAAGGACGGCAAGCCGACCTACGTGTCGATTATTGGGCTCGACGCGTCGCGTTCGCTTGCCGCGCAGTTGCGCAGCGACGCGCACGCCGCGATTGCGCCGTTCGGCGCACGCGCGCAGCGTCTTGCCGAATTGGCCGACCTGGTGGTGAACCGGGTTAGCTGAACGCGAAAGCCCGCCGCCGCGCACCGTCCCCACAAGGTGCATGTATGAAGTGCGGGCGCGTAAGTTTTCCTACAATGGAACGACGATGTACGACTTGCTGAAAACCATCGACGACCCGGCAGCGCTGCGCCGCCTCGATCGCCGCCAATTGCAACCGCTTGCAGACGAGTTGCGCGCCTTTGTGCTCGACAGCGTATCGCAGACGGGCGGCCATCTTTCGTCCAACCTCGGCACGGTCGAGTTGACCATTGCTCTGCATTATGTGTTCGACACGCCGCATGACCGGATCGTCTGGGACGTCGGCCATCAGACGTATCCGCACAAGATCCTGACCGGCCGCCGCGACAGGATGCAAACGCTGCGTCAGTTGGGCGGCATTTCGGGCTTCCCGAAACGCGACGAATCGGACTACGACACTTTCGGTACCGCGCATTCCAGCACGTCGATTTCGGCGGCGCTCGGCATGGCGATCGCGAGCAAGCTGCAGGGCGACAACCGCATGGGCATCGCCGTGATTGGCGACGGCGCCATGACCGCGGGCATGGCCTTCGAGGCCATGAACAACGCCGGCGTGGAAGACGACGTGCCGCTGCTCGTCATCCTGAACGATAACGACATGTCGATTTCGCCGCCGGTCGGCGCGCTCAATCGCCATCTCGCGCGCCTGATGTCCGGCCGCTTCTACGCCGCCGCGCGCGCGGGTGTGGAACGCGTGCTGCGCGTCGCGCCGCCCATGCTCGATCTCGCCCGCAAGCTCGAAGAGCACGCGAAGGGCATGATCGTGCCCGCCACGCTGTTCGAGGAATTCGGCTTTAACTATATCGGGCCGATCGACGGCCACGATCTCGATTCGCTGATTCCCACGCTGCAGAACATCAAGGAACTGCGCGGTCCGCAATTCCTGCACGTGGTGACGAAGAAAGGCCAGGGCTACAAGCTCGCCGAGGCCGATCCGGTGCTGTATCACGGCCCCGGCAAGTTCAATCCGGCAGAAGGCATCAAGCCGGCGGCCACGCCGTCGAAGAAAACCTACACGCAGGTGTTCGGCGAATGGCTGTGCGACGCGGCCGAACTGGACGCGCGCGTCGTCGGCATCACGCCGGCCATGCGCGAAGGCTCGGGCATGGTCGAGTTCGAGAAGCGCTTTCCGGAGCGCTATTTCGACGTCGGCATCGCCGAGCAGCATGCAGTCACGTTTGCCGGCGGTCTCGCCGCGGACGGCATGAAGCCGGTCGTCGCGATCTACTCGACGTTCCTGCAACGCGCTTACGACCAGCTGATCCACGACGTTGCGCTGCAAAATCTGCCGGTGGTGTTCGCCATCGACCGCGCGGGTCTGGTCGGCGCCGACGGCGCAACGCACGCGGGCGCTTACGACCTCGCGTTCCTGCGCTGCATCCCGAACATGATGGTGATGGCCGCGTCGGACGAAAACGAATGCCGCCAGATGCTGTACACGGCGTTGCAGCAGTCTTGCCCCACGGCCGTGCGCTATCCGCGCGGCGCGGGCACGGGCGTCGCAACCATCAAGCAGATGGCCGCGCTGCCGGTGGGCAAGGGCGAAGTGCGTCGCGAAACGTCGCAGCCGGCCGGCAAACGCATCGCAATCCTGGCGTTCGGCACGATGGTCGCGCCGTCGCTCGCGGCGGCTGAACAGCTCGACGCCACGGTGGCGAACATGCGCTTTGTGAAGCCGCTCGACGCCGAACTCGTGCGTCAACTGGCCGACACGCACGACGCCATCGTCACCGTCGAGGAAGGCTGCGTGATGGGCGGCGCGGGTTCGGCCTGCGTCGAAGCCCTGCTTGAAAGTGGGGTTATGCGACCCGTACTACAATTGGGCCTTCCTGACCGCTTCATCGATCACGGCGATCCGGCCAAGCTGCTCGCCGCGTGTGGTCTCGACGCTACCGGCATTGCCAATTCGATTCGCGAACGCTTCCTGTCGAGCGGCGCGGTCGGCGCCCAGTCGTCGGTCAAGCGCGTCGCTTGAGGCGAGCAGAAGTTGGCCTATCGGTTTGCCGATAGGCACTTCGACAATCCAACTTTGTACCGATGGGCCCGTGGGCCCATCATCCAACGCCGGCAGGGGCCGGCGTTTGCCGTTGCGGTCGCCGTCCGCGCGGTCGCTGAGGAATCCCAAACCTGTCGCTTTGCGACAGCCCGCAGGGGCAGGAAAACCTGGGGTGGGCCAGCGTTTTCTTGAAAGGACAAGAACATGAACCAGATGAATCCCGCCTTCGTGATGCCAGACGTGCAAAGTACGCCCGATACGCGCCAGATCCCGATTCAGCGCGTCGGCGTCAAGGCGGTGCGCCATCCGCTGACGGTGCGCACGCCGGGCGGCGACGTGCAGCCGACAGTCGGCACGTGGAATCTCGACGTGCACTTGCCGGCTGACCAGAAGGGCACGCACATGTCGCGCTTCGTCGCGTTGCTGGAAGAGAACAAGGCGCCGCTCGAAGCGGCCACGTTCCGCGCGATGCTCGCCGCGATGCTGGAAAAGCTGGAAGCCGAGGCGGGCCGCATCGAAGTATCGTTCCCTTACTTCGTGAACAAGACCGCGCCGGTGTCAGGCGTGCAAAGCCTGCTCGACTACGAAGTCACGTTGACCGGAGAAACGCGCAACGGCACGACGCGTCTTTTCCTCAAGGTGCTCGTGCCGGTCACGAGCCTCTGCCCGTGCTCGAAGAAGATCTCGCAATACGGCGCGCACAACCAGCGCTCGCATGTCACGATCAACGCCGAACTGGCCGGCGACGTCGCGGCGGAAGACCTGATCCGCATCGCCGAGGAAGAAGCGTCGTGCGAATTGTGGGGCTTGCTCAAGCGCCCGGACGAGAAGTTCGTGACCGAGCGCGCGTACGAAAACCCGAAGTTCGTTGAAGACCTGGTGCGTGACGTCGCGCAGCGTCTGAACGCGGACGAGCGGATCGTCGCGTATGTGCTCGAAGCGGAGAACTTCGAGTCGATTCACAATCACAGCGCGTATGCGGTGATCGAGCGGGACAAGCGAATCGGCTAAACGCGCCTGATGATCCGATTTCCCGACTATAAAAAAGCCGCTTTTGAAAGCGGCTTTTTTATTGGGTGAACACCATGAAGTGATCTGGATTCAGCGTGCGAGCGAAGTCAGATCCCAGCGCGGCTTCACGGTGAACGCGTAGTCTTTGCCCGATTGATCGGGCCAGCGTTGCAGCCGCAACGCGCCGGCCAGCGCGATCATCGCGCCGTTGTCCGTGCACAGCGAGAGGTCTGGGTAGTGCACGTAGAAGTTGCGCTTCTGCGCCGCGGCCGACAGCGCCTCGCGCAACTGCCGGTTCGCGCCCACGCCGCCCGCCACGACCAGCCGGTTGAGCTTCGTGCGCTTGAGCGCCGCGAGCGATTTGGCGGCCAGCACTTCGACGGCGGCGTCGACGAAACCGCGCGCCAGATCCGCTTTCGCCTGCTCGCAGATGTTCGCGCCGCCGAGCTTTTTCGCGTGCGTGAGCACGGCTGTCTTCAGGCCGCTGAAGCTGAAGTCGAGGTCGCCGGAATGCAGCATGGGACGCGGCAGCACGACGGCGCCCGGCGTGCCGAACTCCGCCATGCGCGAGACTTCCGGGCCGCCTGGATAGCCGAGGCCGAGCAGCTTGGCGGTTTTGTCGAAGGCTTCGCCGGCGGCGTCGTCGAGCGTTTCGCCCAGTGTTTCGTAGACGCCCACGTCGGTCACGCGCATCAATTGCGTATGGCCGCCCGACACCAGCAACGCGACGAACGGAAACGGCGGCGGCTCGGCCACCAGCAGCGGCGACAGCAAATGCCCTTCGAGGTGGTGAATGCCGATGGTCGGCTTGTCCCACGCCATGGCGAGCGAATTCGCGACGCTCGCGCCCACCAGCAGCGCGCCCGCGAGCCCGGGCCCTTGCGTATAAGCGATTGCGTCGATGTCGCCGCGCGACGCGCCGGCCCGCTCCATCACTTCTTCGAGCAGGGGCAGCGCGCGCCGGATATGGTCGCGCGACGCGAGTTCCGGCACCACGCCGCCATATTCCCGATGCATGGCGATCTGCGAGTGCAGCGCGTGCGCGAGCAGGCCGCGCTCCGTGTCGTAGAGCGCGAGGCCGGTTTCGTCGCAGGAGCTTTCGATGCCGAGAACGAGCATGATTCGTGGGCTAAAACGGGCTTTTTGAGGTGCCCGAAACGCAAATAGGGAAGCCAGAAAGTATAGCAGCGCGGGCAAGGCCCCGCAGACGCGCAGGTACAATGCGGCCCCATGGAATCCTTCGATATCGCAGTGATCGGCGCGGGCGCGGCCGGCATGATGTGCGCGGCCGTGGCCGGGCAACTGGGCCGCCGCGTGGTGCTGATCGATCACTCGCAGCGTCTCGCGGAAAAGATCCGCATCTCCGGCGGCGGCCGCTGCAACTTCACGAACCTGCACGCGGGGCCGGCCAACTATCTGTCGGCGAACCCCCATTTTTGCCGCTCCGCGCTCGCGCGCTACACGCCGCGCGACTTCATGGCGCTGCTCAAGCGGCATCATGTGACCTGGCACGAGAAGCATAAAGGGCAGCTTTTCTGCAATGAATCGAGCGACGCCGTCATCAACGTGCTGAAAAGCGAGTGCGACGCCGGACGGGTGGCATGGCGCACGCCGGTTTTGGTCGAGCAGGCAAGGCAAGACGCGCAAGGGCGCTTCACGCTCGACACGAACGCCGGCGCAATTGCCGCGCGCGCGGTCGTGGTGGCGACTGGCGGCCTGTCGGTTCCGAAAATCGGCGCCACGGACTTCGCATACCGGCTCGCGAAGCAGTTCGGCCACAAGCTCATCGACACGCGTCCCGCGCTGGTGCCGCTTACGTTTGCCGCCACCGACTGGGAGCCGTTTTCGGCGCTCTCGGGCGTGTCGCTGGAAGTGCGGATCACGACCGGCAACAAGAAGTCGGGCGCGCAATTCGACGAAGACCTGTTGCTCACGCATCGCGGTCTCTCCGGCCCCGGCGTGCTGCAGATTTCGAGCTACTGGCAGCCGGGCGAGCCGATCCACATCGATCTGCTGCCGAATCGGGACGCCGCGACCGCGCTGCTCGAAGCGAAGACCGGCACGCGGCGGCAGATCGCGAATCTGCTGTCGGAGTGGGTGCCGCAGCGGCTCGCGCACGTGTGGCTCGAGACGCACCAGATTCCCGCCGAAGCCCGCGTGGCCGATCTGCCGGACAAGACGCTTCGGCGGATCGGCGAAGCGCTGTCGCGCTGGACGCTCACGCCGAACGGCACCGAAGGCTACCGCAAAGCCGAAGTGACGCGGGGCGGAGTGGACACGCGCGACCTGTCGTCGACGACCATGATGAGCGCTCGCGCGCCGGGGCTTTACTTTGTCGGCGAGGCGGTCGACGTCACCGGCTGGCTCGGCGGCTACAATTTTCAGTGGGCCTGGGCATCGGGCGTGGCGGCCGGCCAGGCAGCCGCGGAGCACGTCCGGGGGGCTTGACGGCGCAGTGGCTTTGTGAGAAAGCTCTGCTATACTCCTGAACCTTTACAAAGTTCCGTTATTGAAAAATGACGATCATCCGCGTAAAAGACAACGAGCCGTGCGAAGTTGCCAGGCGCCGTTTCAAGCGCATCATGGAGAAAAACGGGCTTGCTGACGGAACTTCGGGCGCGCGAGTTTTACGAAAAGCCTACGGCTGAGCGCAAGCGCAAGAAGGCGGCTGCGGTGAGGCGTCATTTCAAGCGTCTGCGTAGCCAGATGCTGCCAAAAAAGTTCTACTGATTCTGGCGTTGCCGCGGTTCCGGTCAAACGGAGCGGCGACATCCAACCGGTGACGGCACAACGGGTGCCGGCACGGAAAACACGGTCTTTTCGGACCAGCCGGCAGGGTCGCATCCACCACGCACATTGCGTCCACCCGCTTGAGGAAGCTGTCCCAAGCGGGTATTCGTGTTCATGCGCATCGATGCGTGTCGATAACTCGACGCGGCCGGTTTCAATTTCAAACGCATTCAGGTGAGTGATGAGCCTCAAGGACCGGATCAACGACGATATGAAAGCCGCCATGCGGGCACGTGAAACGGAACGTCTCGGCACGATCCGCCTGCTGCTCGCCGCGATCAAGCAGCGCGAAGTGGACGAACGCGTCACGCTCGACGACGCCGCGATTACCGCTGTCGTCGACAAGATGATCAAGCAGCGCAAAGACTCGATCAGCCAGTTCGAGGCCGCGGGCCGCACGGATCTCGCCGACAAGGAAAAGGCCGAAATGGGCATTCTCGCGGCATATATGCCCGAGCAGATGTCGGAGGCGGAAATTGTTGCCGAGGTGCAGGCCGCCATCGCGCAAACGGGCGCCGCGGGCCCGCAGGACATGGGTAAGGTGATGGGCGTGCTGAAGCCGAAGCTCGCCGGCCGCGCCGACATGACCGCCGTGTCGGCGCAAGTCAAAGCCGCGCTGGCGAAGTAATTCCGCTTTGTGATCCGCGCGCCCGCTGCTGGCGGCGCGCGCGGCCTTGAGCTTCTCAGGCGGCGTTTTCAGGCAACGTTATCAAGGCAGCGTCATACCGTGATCCCACCGTCATTCCTGCAGGATCTGCTCAACCGCGTCGATATCGTCGACGTGGTGGGCCGGTATGTGCAGTTGAAGAAAGGCGGCGCGAATTTCATGGGGCTTTGTCCGTTTCACAACGAGAAAAGCCCTTCGTTTACGGTTAGTCCGACTAAACAGTTCTATCACTGCTTCGGTTGCGGCGCGCATGGCACCGCAATCGGTTTCCTGATGGAGCATGTGGGCGCCTCGTTTCCCGAGGCCGTCAACGAACTGGCCCAATCAGTCGGGTTGACCGTGCCGAACGAGCCTTCGCCCGGCTATGGAGGCGGCGGTTCCGGCGGCTATGCGCCGGGCGCCTCGAAAGCGGTGACCACCGCGCTTTCCGATGTGATGCAGACCGCCTGCGACTTCTACCGCAAGCAGTTGCGCGGCGCGCCGTCGGCAATCCAGTATCTGAAGAAACGCGGCCTGACGGGCGAAATTGCCGCCCGCTTCGGGCTCGGCTATGCGCCGGACGGCTGGCAGAACCTCGAAGCCGCGTTTGCGAACTATCGCGACGATTCGCTGGTCGAATCGGGGCTCGTCATCGTGAGCGAAAAGTCTGACGGGCAAGGGCAGAACCGTCGCTACGACCGCTTCCGCGAGCGGATCATGTTCCCCATACGCAATGTGAAGGGGCAGGTCATCGGGTTCGGCGGCCGCGTTCTGGACAGCGGCGAGCCCAAATATTTGAATTCGCCGGAAACGCCTCTATTTAACAAAGGCAGCGAGCTATACGGGCTTTTTGAGGCGCGGCTCGCGATCCGGGAACAGCACTACGTGCTGGTCGTCGAAGGTTATATGGATGTGGTCGCGCTGGCCCAATTGGGGTTCCAGAACGCGGTCGCCACGCTCGGCACAGCCTGCACGCCGATTCATGTGCAGAAACTGATGCGCCAGACCGACACGGTCATCTTCAGTTTCGACGGCGATTCGGCGGGCCGGCGCGCCGCGCGCCGCGCACTGGATGCCTGCCTGCCGCACGCGGCGGACAACCGGACCATCCGCTTTCTGTTTCTTCCCGCCGAGCACGACCCGGACAGCTACGTGCGCGAATTCGGCACTGAGGCGTTCGCCGAGCAGGTTGAGCGCGCCACGCCGCTCTCGCAGTTCATGCTGAACGAGGTACTGACCGGCAAGGAACTCGATCAGCCGGAAGGCAAGGCGCGCGCGCTGTTCGACGCGAAGCCGCTGCTGCAGGCGCTGCCCGCCAATGCGCTGCGCGCGCAGATCATGCATATGTTCGCCGACCGGCTGGACGTGCCGTTCGACGAGGTGGCCGCGCTCTGCGAGGTCGATTCGCGCATCGCGGCGGTGGCCCGCTCGGCGCCGGCCCGCAAGGACCGGCGCAGCGTGACCGGCATCGAAGAAAAGACGCTGCGCAATCTCGTGATGTATCCGCGCACGGTCGCCGTGCTCGACGAGGAAGCGGAGCAGGCGCTGCTTGCCGTGACCCGGCACGGTGAACTGTTCGAGGAAGTGGCGACGCACGCGCGCGCATTGGGCGATTCGGCGGAATTCCAGTTGCTGTCCGACCTATTGCGAAATGGCGCAAACGCCCCAACTTTCGAGGAAATCTTTCGCAAAATTCTGGACTATGATGAAAACGTCCGGGATTTGCTGCTGAAGGACCCGGAAGATGCGACCGTCATCGAGGAGCGGCGCGAGCAGGAAAGAATCGTGGGAGAGGAGTTGAAAGCGGCGATTCTGAAGATGCAATACGACGCGTATTGCGATCGTCTCGAGCAGCTTTCGCGGCAATCCCGGCACACGCCGGAGGAGTTCGCGGAACTTGCGGAGCTCAATCGGAAGCGGGCTGACATGAAGCGCCAGCTCGGCTTGTAGGCGGGAGCGCAGAAACCTGAGTGATATAATTAAAGGTTTCCAGCGGTTTGTTTTTTAAAGAGTTTTCCAAGCAAAGGCGAAAGGCGATGCGATGGCAAAGACGACAGGCGGAAAGAACACACCAGGCCCACGCTCCACGGAGCAGACCGAAAAAGTCACTTCGGCCAGGTTAGTTTCTTCCGCCCGGAAGGCGTCTGCTGCCAGCGTTGCACCGGCTGCCGGGAAGAGACCGTCGACCACCCCGGCTGCGCGAGCGGAGCCGGCAAGGGCGGCAAAGGCGGCGAAAGCTGTACCACCTCCGGCCGCGAGGCGGCCGGGTGTCAGAAGCGCAAGGGAAGCGGCTGTCGCGCGGGACGATGCGGCAGTGCGCGAGACTCCAGTATCCACGGTTCTACCGGCTGTTGTCCACCAGCCGCGAGTCGAGACTACAGCCGGTACGGCGAACTCCATGACGAAAAAGCTGAATGAAGTACCCGTCGATGACGACGCAACCCAGAGCGAAGAAACTCCTGTGGCCGCTTCCGGCAAAGTGGAAAAGGCCAAGGCTCGCGACCGTCGTGCCAAGGAAAAGGCGCTGCTGAAAGACGCATTTTCGTCGTCGCAGCCCGGCACCGTCGAGGAACTCGAAGAGCGCCGCTCGAAACTGCGCGCGCTGATCAAGCTCGGCAAGGAGCGCGGCTTCCTCACCTACGCTGAAATCAACGATCACCTGCCGGACAACTTCACCGAGACCGAGGCGATCGAAGGCATCATCAGCACGTTCAACGACATGGGCGTGGCCGTGTACGAGCAGGCGCCCGACGCGGAAACGCTGCTGCTGAACGACAACGCGCCCGCCGCATCGTCGGACGACGAAGTGGAAGAGGAAGCCGAAGTCGCGCTCTCCACCGTCGACTCCGAATTTGGCCGCACCACCGACCCCGTGCGCATGTACATGCGTGAAATGGGCACCGTCGAGCTGCTCACGCGCGAAGGCGAAATCGAAATCGCCAAGCGGATCGAAGATGGCTTGAAGCACATGGTCATGGCCATCTCCGCGTGCCCGACCACCATCGCCGACATTCTGGCCATGGCCGAGCGCGTCGCGAACGAGGAAATCCGCATCGACGAACTGGTCGACGGCCTGATCGACGCCGACGCGGAAGACGCCGACGGCTTTTCCGAACAGGAAGCCGAAGCGATCGAGAGCGAAGACGAGGAAGAAGAGGAAGAGGAAGAAGGCGAAGAGGAAGAAGACGACGGCACGGCGCAGGCCACGGCCAACGCGGCGCAAATGGAAGCGCTCAAGCGTGCGTCGCTCGAAAAATTCGCGCTCATCAGCGAATGGTTCGACAAGATGCGTCGCGCGTTCGAGAAGGAAGGCTACAAGTCCAGGTCGTATCTGAAGGCGCAGGAAACGATCCAGAACGAACTCATGACGATCCGCTTCACCGCGCGCACCGTCGAGCGTCTGTGCGACACGTTGCGTGCGCAAGTGGACGAAGTGCGTCAAGTCGAGCGTCAGATCCTGCACACGGTGGTCGACAAGTGCGGCATGCCGCGCGCGGAGTTCATCGCGCGTTTTCCGGGCAGTGAAACCGATCTGGAATGGGCCGACAAGATCGTCGCTGAAGGTCATGCGTATAGCGCGATCCTCACGCGCAATATCCCGGCCATTCGCGAACAGCAGCAACGTCTGCTCGATTTGCAGGCGCGTGTCGTTCTGCCGCTGAAGGATCTGAAGGAAACCAACCGTCAGATGGCGGCCGGCGAACTGAAGGCGCGCCAGGCAAAGCGCGAAATGACTGAGGCGAACTTGCGTCTCGTGATTTCGATCGCGAAGAAGTACACGAACCGCGGTCTGCAATTCCTCGACCTGATTCAGGAAGGCAACATCGGCCTGATGAAGGCGGTGGACAAGTTCGAATACCGTCGTGGCTACAAGTTCTCCACGTATGCAACGTGGTGGATCCGTCAGGCCATTACGCGTTCGATCGCCGACCAGGCGCGCACGATCCGTATTCCGGTTCACATGATCGAAACGATCAACAAGATGAACCGCATCTCGCGCCAGATTCTGCAGGAAACCGGTCTTGAGCCAGACCCGGCAACGCTGGCCGAGAAGATGGAAATGCCGGAAGACAAGATCCGCAAGATCATGAAGATCGCGAAAGAGCCGATTTCCATGGAAACGCCGATCGGTGACGACGACGATTCGCATCTCGGCGACTTCATCGAAGACACGAACACGGTTGCGCCGGCCGATGCCGCATTGCACGCGAGCATGCGCGACGTCGTGAAGGACGTGCTCGACTCGCTCACGCCGCGCGAGGCGAAGGTGCTGCGCATGCGTTTCGGTATCGAGATGAGCACCGATCACACGCTCGAGGAAGTGGGCAAGCAATTCGACGTGACGCGTGAACGTATCCGTCAGATCGAGGCGAAGGCGCTGCGCAAGCTGCGTCATCCGAGCCGCTCGGACAAGCTGAAGTCTTTCCTGGAAGGCAATTGACCGGCGCGCTGAGCCGAGGCGTCGCTCGCGGCAAATGAAGTGGCGGTTTGAAGGGGTTTCCCAGTCGTTTCGCAGCAGCGGAGCGGTTTCGGGGACCCCTTTTTCGTGTAGTATGGCGGCCAATTCGAGGAACGGGGCCGGTCCTTACGTGATCGTCTCCATATACGGTAAAATCTCGGTTTTTCAGGGCCTCTAGCTCATGCCTGGTTAGAGCAGCGGACTTAGCAAGGATTCACCTAAACCATGCGTTGCGGCACGGTGAGTCATAAATGGGTTGCCTTGGGGTAAGTTAGCTCTGCTCCCAGGTAGAACTGCTCAAATTCGGGGAAACCTCTGTTGCGTTGGCAACGTGGCAATCCCGAGCGAAGCTCTCTTTGAGAGAACGTGTAGAGACTGAACGGGCAGGTCGTAAAGACAAGAGACAGTCCAGACCACAAACCCGAAAGGGGCGGTGAAAGCCGTAGCTGGTTAGCATAATCCGTTGGTGCCGTGTTCGACTCACGGGAGGCCCACCAAACACTTGAAAGCCACTCTTTATGAGTGGCTTTTTCTTTGGGCGCGTCAAATACTGGACACGCGAATGCGATCTGTTGCGGGCTTACTTGCTGGAAATAATCCGCGTGATTTAATAAGGGTTGCCAGGTAAATGAAACATCTTTCAATCTGGGCGGCGCGACTGTGATGGCGAGACCTGCCGTGCGAGGCATCCTGTGTGATAATCGGTCGTTGCTCTTGGTGTGAAAGCTGGCCGCCCGCGGCTTAAGATTTCCTTCAGCTTTCGTTCGTACCATTTGCGCCAAACTTTTTCTAGCGGGCTCGCCATTTCCGCGAGTTCCGGTTCCCTGCAGTCTTTCGCGAGAAAGCTGAAGGCGCCCATTCAAGACTTGCTGGAGCACCCATGAAAACGCTGTTCTTGCAGGCGCCGTCGTATGACGGCTTCGACGGTGGCGCGGGTTCGCGCTATCAGGCCAAACGCGAAGTCCGTTCATTCTGGTATCCGACGTGGCTCGCGCAACCCGCCGCCCTCGTTCCCGACAGCCGCGTGCTGGATGCGCCCGCTGACGGACTTTCCGTCAGCGCGACGCTCGATATCGCGCAGCAATACGATCTGGTGATCCTTCACACCAGCACGCCTTCCTTTCCCACCGACGCGCTTTTCGCCGAAGATCTGAAAAAGCGCAAGCCCTCGGTGCTCATCGGCATGGTCGGCGCGAAGGTCGCGGTCGACCCGCACAATTCGCTGACGGCCAGTGAGGCGATCGACTTCGTCTGTCGTGAAGAATTCGATTTCACGTGCCAGGAAGTGGCCGCGCGCAAGCCGTTTGCCCAGATCAAAGGTCTCAGTTATCGCGCAGCCGACGGCTCGATCGAGCATAACGAAGCGCGCCCGATCCTTGAGGACATGGACGAACTGCCGTTCGTCGCGCCCGTTTACCAGCGCGATCTGACGATCGACAACTACTTCATCGGCTATCTGAAGCACCCTTACGTGTCGATCTACACGGGGCGTGGCTGCCGCTCGAAGTGCACGTTCTGCCTATGGCCGCAAACGGTGGGCGGCCATCGCTACCGCACGCGTTCTGTGGAGAACGTGCTCGCGGAAGTGAAGTGGATTCGCGACAACATGCCGGGCGTGAAGGAAATCATGTTCGACGACGACACTTTTACCGACTTCAAGCCGCGCGTGGAAGAAATTGCGCGTGGGCTGGGCAAGCTCGGCGTAACGTGGTCGTGCAACGCGAAGGCCAATGTTCCGTATTCCACGCTGAAGATCATGAAGGAAAACGGCCTGCGTCTTCTGCTGGTCGGCTACGAATCCGGCGACGACCAGATCCTGCTGAACATCAAGAAGGGTTTGCGCACCGACATCGCGCGCCGTTTCAGCGAAGATTGCCGCAAGCTCGGCATCAAGATTCACGGCACTTTCATTCTGGGTCTGCCCGGCGAAACGCAGGAAACCATCCAGAAGACGATCCAGTACGCGAAGGAGATCAATCCGCACACCATTCAGGTGTCGCTCGCGGCGCCGTATCCGGGCACGAGGCTCTACAACGAGGCCGTGGAAAACGGCTGGCTCGAAGAGAACAAGGTGATCAACCTCGTCAGCAAGGAAGGCGTGCAGCTCGCGGCAATCGGCTATCCGCATCTGTCGCGCGAGGAGATCTATCACCAGCTCGAAAACTTCTACAAGCGCTTCTATTTCCGTCCGTCGAAAATCTGGGAAATTCTGCGCGAAATGTTGTCGAGCTGGGACATGATGAAGCGGCGCTTGCGTGAAGGCGTCGAATTCTTCCGCTTTTTGCGCGCTCACGAGGCGTGAACGGCGCGCACTGGGTCGCCGCCACGTGCGCCTATGCGTGCGCGGTGTGCGCCGTGCTCGGCATTGTCTATACGATGCTGGCAAGCGCGCTGATCGGCCGGTTCTTCGCGCGTGCGGTGGCCGAGCCGGAGAGCTTCCCGCCCGTCACGATCGTCAAGCCGCTGCACGGCAACGAGTGGGCGCTGCTCGCTAATCTATCGAGCTTTTGCAAGCAGAACTACGCGGGCCCCGTGCAGTTTCTCTTCGGCGTGCACGATTCGGCGGACCCTGCCTTGCGGGCCGTCGACGAATTGCGGCGCCTCTTTCCCGAAGCAGACATCACCGTGGTCGCCGACGCGCGGCTGTACGGCCCGAACCGCAAAATCAGCAACATCATCAATATGCTGCCGCGAGCGCGGCACGACGTGCTCGTTTTCGCGGACAGCGACGTGAGCGTCGGCCCCGATTATCTGCGGCACGTGGTCGGCGAACTGGCGCAGCCGGGCGTCGGGCTCGTGACTTGCGTGTATCGCGGGCAGCCCGATCCGGGCTTCTGGCCGCGCCTCTCGGCCAAGGCGACCAACTACCAGTTTCTGCCCGGCGTCGTCACCGGCCTCGCGCTTCGCCTCGCGCGGCCTTGTTTCGGGCAGAGCATCGCGATGCGCCGCAGCACGCTGGACAAGATCGGCGGCTTCATGCCGTTCGTGCACCATCTCGCAGAAGATCACGCGATAGGCGAAGCGGTACGCGCCATCGGCGAGACGGTGGCCATTCCGCCGTTTGCGATCACGCATGCCTGCGTCGAGACGAGCGCGAAACGACTGTTCGCGCATGAGCTCCGCTGGAGCCGCACGATTCGCCGTATCGATCCGCTCGGCCATCTCGGTTCGGCATTGATGCATCCGCTGGCATTTGCATTGCTCGCCGTGACGTTATCCGGCGGCGCGTGGTGGACCTGGCTCGTCGCGGCGCTCGCGATCTGCGCGCGCTTCGCGTTGAAGCTCCTCGCGGACCGCGCGTTGCAACAACGGCGCGGCGGCCTATGGCTGCTGCCGTTCTGGGATATCGTGTCGTTTGCGATATTCATCGCAAGTTTCCGATCCTCGCGCGTGATCTGGCGCGGTTTCAGCTTCAAGGTGGATGGCGACGGCCTGTTGTCGGCCGCGTCAGACGAATAAGGATGCACGGCAGGTTGATGCAGCAATGATCCGCAGTTTTTTCCAATCGAACGATAGTCGGCAAGCCGCATGCGCGAAGCGCGGGCAAGAGGCGCGCGCATGATGAAGCATCTCGGCCGCGTGGCCGCACTGGTGGGTTTGTTCGCGTCGCTCTGGCTGGTCTGGCGCGATAACCCAGGCGCCGTGATCGGCGCATTGCGGGCCGCCGGCGCGGGTCTCGTGCTCGCGGCGCTCGCGCATATCCTGCCGATGCTCGCCAATGCCTGCGACTGGCGCTCGCTGATTCGCGGCGCGAACCGGCCCGGCATCGTGAACATGCTGCATCTCGTGTGGGTGCGCGAATCCATTAACAGCATGTTGCCGGTGGCGCGCATCGGCGGAGAGGTGGTGTCGTTTCGCATGCTCAAGCGCTGGGGTGTGCGGCCGTCCACGGCGGTGGGAAGCATCATCGTCGACATGCAGTTAACGGTGATCAGCCAGTTGCTCTTCACGATGGTCGGCATCGGCTTTCTGTTCGCGCACGCGCATTCCGGCACGCTGCGGCTCGCCGGCCAGCTCGCGTGGGGCGTGGTCGTGCTCACGCCGCTTCTCGTGTTGTTCGCCCTCGTGCAGCACGCGAGTCCGTTCGAGCGCATGACGCGCGTGCTCAACCGCATGACGAGCGGCAAGCTCGCCACGCTTGTCGGGCAGTCCGCGCAAATCGATCAGGCGATCAAGCTGATCTGGCGCCGGCGCGGCGTGGTGCTGCGCTATCTGTTCTTCTGGCAACCGCTGCAGTGCTTCCTCACTTCGCTCGAAATCTGGCTCGCGCTGTATTTTCTCGGCGCGCACGTGACGCTCGTCGAAGCGGTGGTGATCGAGTCGTTGATCCAGGCCATCAGCAGCGCGGCGTTCTTCGTGCCGGGCGGCCTCGGCGTGCAGGAGGGCGGCTTCATTCTGATCGGCGGCGCATTGGGCCTCGATCCGTCGACCTGCCTCGCGCTGGCGGGCGCGCGGCGGATTCGCGATCTGCTCATGTTTGTGCCTGGGCTGATTGCCTGGCAGTTCGCGGAGTCGTCGGGCCGCGAGTCTGGGCGAGATGCGGCGAGGCACGCGCGGGACCGCTCCGGACCCGCGCAACTCGTGAAAGGCAGTGTGGCGGGCGAGACGAACCGGCGTTAGCGCGATCGGCGACGGCAGTTTTACGCAGCCGGTTTTGACCGTTCGCCGGACGATGAAGCCCCCGCGGGAAACGATACATTCACCGCGAGTCCGCGCTGGGCGAGGCCGGTGCCGAAATGCACGGTGCCACCAAAATGCTCGGCGATGCGCTCGACAATCGACAACCCCAAGCCGCTGCCGGTCGCCTGATTGCCGGTCGCGCGAAAGAAGCGATTCGTCAGGCGCGCGAGGTCGTCGGGTGCAACGCCCGGCCCGTCGTCGCGCACGCTGACCAGAACGCGGCCGCTCAGTGGCCTGCTGAGTGGCTCGCTGAGTGACTCATTGAGCCCGTCGCCCAGCGAGTCCTGCACGCGCTGCACAGCGATTTCGATGTTGCCGCCCTCGCTTCCATACTTGATCGCGTTATCCAGCAGGTTGTCGAACAGAATGCCGATCAGCACCGGCTCGGCGTCGATTTCGGCGTGCATGTCGCAGTTGAGCGTCACGTGAATATTTTTTTGCTGCGCGTTGCCCGCATTCGCGAGCCACGCGCTCTTCGCGGCCGCGCCGGGCGCGAGCGGCGACTTCGACATTTTCTCGTGCATGTCGAGGCGCGCGAGCAGCAGTAACTGCTCGGCGAGCCGCGCGCTGCGGTCCACGCCTTGCACGACACGCTCCATGGCGAGCCGCTGCCGCGCGGCGTCGGGTTCGGCCAGCGCGACTTGCGCCTGAACCTTGATCGCGGCGAGCGGCGTCTTCAGTTCATGCGCCGCGTCGGCGGTAAACGCGCGTTCGCGTTCGAGCGAATGCAGCAGCCGCGACAGCAGCAGATTGATTGCATCGACGAGCGGCCGCACTTCGGTCGGCACGCGGCCGATATCGACGGGCTCCAGACGGTTGATGTCGCGCGAACGGATGGCGCCCGAAAGCGTGCGCAGCGGCGCAAGACTCCAGCCGATGCTCAACCACACGAGCAGCGCCAGCACCGGCAGCGCGACCAGCGTGGGGCGCGCGATGCGGCTCGCGACGCCGCTCACCAGATCGCTGCGCGTATTGGCCTGCTCGAATACGCGCACCGTGTGGCCCAGCGCGGTATCGCGCAACGTGAACGAGTGATACGTCTGGCCGCCCAGCACGATGTCCTGCGCGCCGCTCACGGCCGGCACCGGCAAATCCCACGCATGGAGTGCGCGCAAGGGCGGGCTGCCCGCGATCACTTCGCCGTCGCGCGAACGCACCTGGAAGAGCGCGTCGCGCGGCAGCGAGTCGTCGTCGTCGGTGTCGTTGGCGCTCGTTTCGCCGCCCCGTTCTTCTTCGCGCACGTCGATGCGCGCATTGGCCAGCGTGGCGAGATTCGCCTGATCGAGCAGCGCCAGCATCTGCGCGACTTCGGCAAGGCGCGCCTCTTCCCATTCGGTGACTTCTTCCGTGGCCTGCCGATAGCTGGACGCGAGCGCGATCGCCCAGACAAGCGTGATGCTGGCGAGCACAAGCAGCACCAGGCGCCGGCGAATGGAGGCGCCCATTTACTCTTTCTCCACCACGTAGCCGATATTGCGCACGGTGCGGATCAGCTTCGCGCCGAGCTTCTTGCGCAAGTTGGACACATGCACTTCGATTGCATTGCTTTCGATTTCTTCCTGCCATCCGTACAGGCTTTCTTCGAGGCGCGAGCGCGATTGAGGAATGCCCTGATTGGTCAGCAATTGCATGAGGATCGCCCATTCGCGCGAGGTGAGCGACACGCGCTTGCCGGCCACTTCCACGGCTTGCGCGACCGGATTGACGGTCAGATCGCGATAGCGGATCACTTCGATGCTGCGGCCCTGCGAGCGCCGCAGCAAGGCCCGGCAGCGCGCGATCAGCTCGGTCAGATCGAACGGTTTGCCGAGGTAATCGTCCGCGCCGGCTTCGAGACCGCCGACGCGGTCCACGACGGTGCCGCGCGCGGTCAGAATGAGCACCGGCACGTCCTTGCCCGCGTCGCGCAGACGTTTGAGCAGATCCATGCCGGACACGCGCGGCAAGCCCAGATCGAGCACGATCAGCTCATAGCCGGTGGTGTCGAGCGCAAGACTGGCCTTGTGGCCGTCGCGCGCCCAGTCGACGGTGAAGCCCGCCTGACGCAGGCCTGCTTCGATGCCGCAGCCGATCAGATCGTCGTCTTCTACGAGGAGTACGCGCATGAGGCAAATTTTCCGTTAGATGTTGTTATGGCGACGCGGCACGCATGGCCTAAACGCGCGCAGCCGCAACCCTGGAGTTTAACTATGTCGTTCATTAGGTGCTTAATACCGGTTTCTGCTTAAGGTTTCCTTCAGCTTGACTCGATACTATCGCGGCTCAATAGCTTACTGTCGGTTGAACGATGTAAGCGAGCAGCGCGTTTCGCTGTCAGCCTCCTCGAAACGCCGTCGTAAGTACTTCGATGGATTGCACGGAGCCGCACCGGGCGCTCCGTTTGCGCTCCCGATTGAGGGAACAATAGCCGTCAATCGCTCGCGCGGGCCTGCGCGACGCATCCGTCAAGCCACGAGACGAAGCCATGAAGCCAGCCACCGTCGATATGCTGCGAGCACACCTGATGGTGGCCTCGCTGACAGCTCTCGCCGCCGACGTGCTTGCCTGCGTGACGGTGGCCGTCGTGCCCGGCGCGCAGCATCCGTTCGTGTCCTCCACTTTCCGTCTGATCGCGCTCGCTTTCATGGCAAGCGGCGTGATCGTCACCCGCCAGGCCGCGCACGCGGCTTTTCACCTCGCCGTCGAGAAGTGCCATGCGAGCGCAGCCTCGCTGTACTCATGGCCTGTCGCGGTCGCGTCGGATTGCCTGCGGCGCTGGCTCGTCATTCTTCATCTGCGCCTGACGGGAAAACCGTTCATGGCGGGCGTCCACTGACGGACGCCGCAATGGCCGCGCATACATTGACACTATGCCAATGGGTTCTGCTCGCCGGCAGCGTCGGCGCGTCGCTGTATGCGATCGCCGCCGCGCTGGCGATGCCGTTCTTCACGTTGCGTCGCGGCGCGGCCGCCCGCTTTGCCCAGCTTGCGCAAACCGCTCACGCCGTCGATGCCGCGAGCCTCGTGCATGGCGCGGACATCGCGCTCGAAGGCGAGCCCTGTCTGCGTCCGTTCGCCCATGTCGGCGTGAGCGTGCTCAAGCCGCTGTGCGGCGCCGAGCCGCGTCTCTATGAAAATTTGCGAACCTTCTGCGAGCAGCGTCACGGACATTTTCAACTCGTGCTCGGCGTGTCGTCGCCCGACGATCCCGCGATTGCCGTGGTGCGCCGTTTGCAGGCCGCGTATCCGTCGCTCGATATCGAGCTTGCCATCGACACGCGCGTGCACGGCAGCAATCTCAAGGTCAGCAATCTGATCAATATGGCGGAGCGCGCGCGTCACGACGTGATCGTCATCGCCGACAGCGACATCGCGGTGGAAGCCGATTATCTCGACAGCGTGGCCGCGCCGCTCGCGGACTCGCGGGTCGGCGTCGTGACCTGTCTCTACGTGGCGAAGGGCGTGGGCGGGTTCTGGCCGCGCGTGGGCGCGCTCTTCATCAACGAATGGTTCGCGCCTTCGGTGCGCGTCGCGCATATGGGCGGCTCGCGCCGCTTCGGGTTCGGCGCGACGCTCGCGTTGCGGCGCGCGACGCTGGAGAGCATCGGCGGATTCGAGGCGCTGAAAAACTGTCTCGCGGACGACTACTGGCTCGCCGAGCACGTGCGCGCGCTGGGATTGCGAACGGTGCTTTCGCGCGTGATGGTCGCCACCGACGTCATCGAGCCGACGTTCATCGCGCTCTGGCAACGCGAAACGCGCTGGCTGCGCACCATACGTTCGGTCAATCCGCTGGGCTTCGCGTTTCTGTTCATCACGTTTCCGACGCCGTGGATCGTCGCGGGCGCATGGCTCACGAGCGTGCTGGCGACAAGCGGCGGCAGCGCTGCGCACGGCGTTCCGGCACTCGTGAGCGCGGCGGCCACCGCGACGGGACTGGCCGCGCGTCTGCTGCTGCATGCGCGAGGGGCGCGTCAGGAGGCTGCCTCGCGCGGCGGCTTCGGCGGCGCATTCTGGCGCACGTTCTGGCGCGATCTGCCGCTCGTGCCGTTGCGCGATACGTTGTTGCTGCTCCAATGGCTCGGCGGCGGGTTCGGTTCGCACGTGATGTGGCGCGGCACCCGCATGCGCGTCGAAGGTGCGCAAGCGGCGGCGCGCGGCCGCTCGCTGCGCGTGATGGATGTCGCCGAGGCATCCGATGGCCGCTGAGCCTCGCACCGCTGAACCGCGCGCCGCCGAGCCTCGCACCGCTGAACCGCGCGCCGCCGAGCCTCGCACCGCCGAGCCCCGCACCGCTGAACCACGCACCGCTGAACCACGCACCGCTGAGCCTCACACCGCAGAACGCCGTGCCCCCACGCCGCGCGCGCTGATCGTGACCGCCGACGACTTCGGCCTGCATTCGCGCGTGAACCTGGCCGTGGAGCGGGCGCATCGCGACGGCGTGCTGAGCGCCGCGAGCCTCATGGTCGGCGCGCCCGCCGCAGCCGACGCCATCGAGCGAGCCCATGCGCTTGCGCAGTTGCGCGTGGGCCTGCATCTCGTTCTCGCCGACGGCGACGCGGTCATGCCGCGCGCCGGCATTCCCGCCTTGCTCGACGAGCACGGCCGCCTCGGCAACAACATGGTGCGCGACGGCGTGCGCTTCTTCTTTTTGCGGCACGTGCGCAAGCAGCTTGCCCGCGAAATTCGCGCGCAGTTCGAGGCGTTCGCGAGGACCGGCCTCGCGCTCGATCACGTCAACACGCACAAACATTTCCATTTGCATCCGACGGTGCTTGGCTTGATCCTTGAAATTGGCAGCGAATTCGGCATGAAGGCGATGCGCCTGCCTTTCGAAGCAAATGCGCCACTGTGGCTGAAACCGTGGATCGCGCACGTGCGGGCGCGCCTCGACCGCGCGGGAATCGTCCATAACGACTATGTGATCGGCATCGCCGATACGGGCCGCATGGACGAAGCGGCCTGGCTTGCGGCGCTCGCTTCGCTGCCTGACGGCGTGGGCGAGATCTACTGTCATCCCGCGGTTGCCGGCGAACGCGCATTGAGTCACGGCATGCGCGACTATCGGCATACGCACGAACTGGAGGCGCTGCTGTCGCCGAAAGTGGCGCGCGCCATTCGGGATCTCGGCGTCGCGCTGGGCGGATTCGCCGACGTGTTGAGCCGGTAGCGATGCGCCCAGCGCCGTGCCGGCTTCGGCGCATAATTTGAACTATCCAGTTAGAATATTACGTCGTGCAGCCGCCGTCATTGCCGTCGCCGTCGTGGTCGATGCAAAGGCTGGAGGCTTTTTATCAGGTTCTTGAGAGGTTCATCGATGTCCAAGAGTGAAGCTCGTCCTTCAGCGCTGCTGAAAGCCGGGTGTGTGTTGCTGGGGCTCACGTTGCTGGCTACGGGTTTGTGTTTCGTGGTGGGCGGCGCCAAGCTCGCGTCCCTGCACGGCAGCCTGTATTTCCTGATTGCGGGCGTGGTCATCGTGGTGTCCGCGGTGCAGTTCATGCGGATCAAATCGTCCGCGGTGCTCGTGTATGGCGTCGCGTTTGTGGGCACGCTGATCTGGGCGCTGGCCGAAGTCGGCCTGGATTTCTGGCCGCTGGTTTCGCGCCTCATGCTGCCGGCCGGTTTCATGGTGCTCGCGCTCTTGTGCTGGCCCGCGCTGCGCCGGGCCGCGACCGGCCAGCCCGCGAATAAACGCGCTTATGGGCTCGCCGCCGTGCTGGCCATCGGCATGATCGTCACGTTCGCGCAGATGTTCCAGCCGCACCCGACCGTCCCTTTCGAGGGAACGCCGACTTCGCTCGTGCCCGTCGCGCAGGGCGGCGCGCAGAAGAACTGGAGCAACTACGGCAACACGCCGGGCGGCAGCCGCTTTGTCGCGCTCGACCAGATCACGCGCGACAACGTCAAGAACCTTCAGGTCGCGTGGACCTTCCATACCGGCGACACGCCCATCAGCCCGACGGGCAACGGCGCGGAAGATCAGCAAACGCCGCTGCAGATCGGCGCGCGTCTGTACTTCTGCACGCCGCATAACAACGTGATCGCAGTCGATGCCGACAGCGGCAAGCAGATCTGGAAGCGCGAGATCAACGCGCAGGCGCAGGTATGGAACCGCTGCCGCGGTCTCGCGTATTTCGACTCGACGCAGACGCTCACGCAGCCCACCCTGGCGGGCGCGACGCCGGTCACGGCCGTTTCGGTCGCGCCAGGTGCGAACTGCCGGCGCCGGATCTTGATGAACACCATCGATGCCCGGCTGGTCGCCATCGACGCCGACACCGGCGAGATGTGCGAAGGCTTCGGCGATCGTGGCTTCGTCGATCTGAAGGCAGGCCTTGGCGTGGCGGACGATCCGAAGTACCAGCTCACCTCCGCGCCGACGCTCGCGGGCACGACCGTCGTGGTGGGCGGCCGGGTGGCGGACAACGTGCAGACCGACATGCCGGGCGGCGTGCTGCGCGGCTTCGACGTCATCACGGGGCAATTGCGCTGGGCCTTCGATCCGGGTCACGACGACCCCAACGCCCGCCTCCAGGCGGGGCAGACCTTCGCGCGCAGCACGCCGAATTCCTGGGCGCCGATGTCCTACGATCCCGCGATGAACACCGTGTTCATCCCGATGGGCAGCTCGTCGGTGGACTTGTGGGGCGCGAACCGCACGCCGCTGGATCATCGCTATGCCACGTCGATCCTCGCGCTCGATGCCACGACCGGCAAGGAGAAGTGGGTGTACCAGACGGTCCACAACGACCTGTGGGACTTCGACGTGCCCATGCAGCCGAGCCTGATCGATTTCCCCGAGAAGGACGGCACGACGACGCCCGCCGTGGTGTTCGGCACGAAGTCCGGCCAGATCTTCGTGCTCGACCGTCTGACCGGCAAGCCGCTCACGAAGGTCGAGGAGCGGCCGGTGAAGACGGGCCACATTCCCAACGAGCAGTATTCCAACACACAGCCATTTTCCGTCGGCATGCCCGAGATCGGCTCGAAAGCGCTGAAGGAATCGGACATGTGGGGCGCTACGCCGTTCGATCAGCTGGTCTGCCGCATCAGCTTCAAGTCGATGCGCTACGACGGTCTCTTCACCGTGCCCGACACCGATGTTTCGCTGAGCTTTCCAGGTTCGCTCGGCGGTATGAACTGGGGCAGCCTGTCGACGGACCCGAACCATCACGTCATCTTCGTGAATGACATGCGCCTCGGTCTCTGGGTGCAAATGATTCCGCAGAAGACGGACAGCGCTGCCGCCAGCAACGGCGGCGAATCGGTCAACACGGGCATGGGCGCGGTGCCGCTGAAGGGCACGCCGTACGCGGTCAACAAGAACCGCTTCATGTCGCCGCTCGGCATTCCGTGTCAGAAGCCGCCGTTCGGCACGCTATCCGCCGTCGATCTGACAACGCAGAAGCTGTTGTGGCAAGTGCCCGTGGGCACCGTGCAGGACACGGGTCCGTTCGGCTTCAAGATGCGCATGAAGATGCCGGTCGGCATGCCGACGCTCGGCGGCACACTCGCGACGCAAGGCGGCCTCGTGTTCATCGCGGGCACGCAAGACTACTATCTGCGCGCCTTCGACAGCGCGACGGGCAAGGAAGTCTGGAAGGCGCGTCTGCCGGTGGGCAGTCAGGGCGGACCGATGAGCTACATGTCGCCGACCACGGGTAAGCAATACGTGCTGATCTCGGCAGGCGGCGCGCGGCAGTCGCCCGATCGCGGCGACTATGTGATCGCGTACGCGCTGAAACGCTAATCGCGGGCGGCAGTTAATATGACGAGCGGCGGCTGCACGACGCGTGCAAGCCGCCGCTTTCTTTTATCCTCGCGTATCGACTTGGGCCGAAGACTTCATGCCTTCTATCAAGATTTTTCATTGTCGCGTGGCGCATCGCGCGCCCTGGGCCGCCGTCGCGCGGCTTGCCTTGTTGTCATTCATGACGGGCGCGTGCGGCATGGCGGCGTCGGCTGCTCATGCACAAAGCACCGTCACGTTGTATGGCACGATCGACACGAGTATCGAACTCACCAATCCCGGTTCGTCGTGGACGCCGCGCCTCGATTCCGGCGCGTATCGCGGCTCGCGAGTCGGCTTGCGCGGCTCGGAGCAACTGACTTCGGACACGCGTCTTCTGTTCGATCTGGAAAACGGCTTCAGTTCCGCCGACGGCACGTTCTCCACGCCGGGCAGCATCTTCAGCCGTCAGGCGTGGATCGGAGTCGGCGCGCCGTGGGGCGAAGTGCGCGTGGGGCGCCAATATTCGCCGATCTACATTCCGTTCAAGGGACAACTCGACGCCTTCGGCGCGGGGACGATCGCGTCGGGCCTGAACAACCTGTCGAAGATCACGCCTTATACGGACAACGGCATCACGTACCTTTCGCCCGATATTCACGGCTTCACGACAACCGTCATGGTCGCGTTGCGCGATAGCGGCGACGGCAACGGACTATCCGGCGACTACGAAACGTTCGCGTATCGCCATGGCCCGTTCCGCATTTCCTACGCGCGCCAGCAGACGCATGGCGGCACGACCTTGCGCTCGAATCTCGGCGGCGTGTCGTATCGCTTCGGCAAGGCGACCGCGTTCGTGTCGTTCTTCAACGGAGACGGGGGCTCGCCGCGCTATCACGACGATGGTCTTTCGTTGTCCATGCGATATGCGTTTTCGCCGCGCCTGCGGGCTTCGGCCGGTTACGCGTACGCACGCGACCGTTCGGGCCGCGACAACGACGCTGACCAGTTCAGCGTGGCATGCGAGTACGACCTGTCCGCCAGGCTCATGCTCTATGCAAGCGGCGCGCTGTTGCGCAATCACGGCGACGCGACATTTACCCTGCGCGGCGTGAACGTCACGGGACTTTCGCCCGCTTATCCCGGCGCGCCGATTCGCGGCGTGCAAGTGGGGATGATCGAGCGCTTCTAGCGCGCTTTTCACTGCACATTTCGCCGCATTCACCCTCCGGCCTGGGACATTCCCCAGGCCGCGCTCATCTTCGCGTGTGAACTGAAGACTCAAAAGAACAGCACAAGCACCCGCGCGAGAAGCGCAAAGCCGCGCCCAGTCAGGCTTTGCGCAAACATGAGATGGCCCGCTTCTTTTCAGCGCTTTCTACACAAGCCCTTTGCATTACCAAAGGTATGGAAAAGTGCCCACAAAATGTAGCTGGATGGGTCAATTTGGATTGGTACTCTTTAATTCATGCATTAACCACCGAGTAACGCATGTGAAGCGCATGAATATTGTGCGTTATCTGTGCGACGTGGTGAATCGTTCGATTCAATGCTGTGAAGTGTAGAGTCCGTGCGGGCTGATAGTCCCGCGGTTCGGTTCCTGAACTTGCCAGTTGGGATGACAGAATGGCCCCAAACCTGACATTCGCGCCTGAAGGCGTGCTCCCTCCGACCGCGGTGAATGCGGAAGACGTTTCCTCGGTAAAGAAATCCGTTGCGGTTGCCGGGACCGATATTCTGACAGTCAGAAACCTGTCGAAAATATTCGGACCGAAGCCTCAACGCGCTGCCGAGCTTGTGAAGCAAGGCCTTGGCCGTAATGAGATTTTCGAGCAGACCGGCAACATGGTCGCGGTCAACGACGTGAGTCTGAGCGTCAAGGCCGGCGAAATCTTCGTTGTCATGGGTCTCTCGGGCTCCGGCAAATCGACGCTGGTTCGCTTGCTGAACCGCTTGATCGAACCCACGTCAGGCCAGGTGATTCTCGAAGACCGCGACATCGCTCCTATGTCGACAGTCGAATTGCGCGAAGTGCGTCGCAAGAAGATGGCGATGGTGTTCCAGTCGTTCGCGCTTTTGCCCAACCGCTCGGTGATCGACAACATCGCGTACGGACTCGAAGTCGCCGGACAGAAGAAAGCCGAGCGCTACGAAGTGGCGCGCGCCGCGCTCACGCGCGTCGGCCTCGGTTCTTATGAGAAGCTGCTGCCGAGCGAGCTGTCGGGCGGCATGCAGCAGCGGGTCGGTCTTGCTCGCGCGCTTGCCGTCAACCCGTCAGTGCTCCTGATGGACGAGGCGTTTTCCGCACTCGATCCGCTGATTCGCTTTGAAATGCAGAACGAGCTTCTGCGGCTTCAGAAGGAAGAGCAGCGGACCATCGTCTTCATTTCGCACGACATCGAAGAAGCGGTCAAGATCGGCGGGCGCATCGGCATCATGAAGGACGGTTGCCTGATTCAGGTCGGCACGCCGGCCGAACTCATCCAGTCGCCCGTCGATGCTTATGTGCGGGACTTCTTCCGCAACGTCGACGTGTCGCGCTTTCTCAAGGCGTCGAGTCTCATGACGCGCGTCGATCGAGGGCTGATTTCGTGCGACATCGGCACGCCTGCCGAGCGCTATTTGAATCAGCTCATCGACAGTGGCATGGAATGCGGCTATGTCTGCGACGGCGCAGGCCGATACGAAGGCTGCGTCACGCCGGCATCGTTGCACAAGGCGGGCGCGCGACCGGTGCGCGAGGCACTCGTGCGCGACGTGAATGCTGTTTCTCTCGAAGCCGATCTGCATCAGCTGGCCTCCATCGCGTTGAGCCAGGAACACGATGTGCCGGTCACCGACTCGGCCGGGAAGCTCGCAGGCATCGTGTCCTGCCGAACGATACTCAAGCAGGTTATGGAACGGAGAGCAGCATGAACTCGTCGATCATCGGAAAGTTTGCGGAAAACGCGGTCAATTTTCTCTTTCAGCATTTCCGGGGCGGCTTCGATGCTTTCTCCGCCGCGCTCGGCGCGGTGGTCAAGCTACTCGAAGACGGGCTTGCCGCCGTGCCATTCGTCGCCATGCTCGTGATCCTCATGGCGCTCGCGTTGTGGCGGCGCGGCGTGGTGTTCTCGGCCTTCGTCGGCATTGCTCTGCTCACCATTCATTACATGGGACTGTGGGCGCAAACCGTCTCGACGCTGGCGCTCGTTGTGGCCGCAACGGTCTTCAGTCTGGTGATCGGCGTGCCGCTCGGCATCTGGGGCGCGCGCAACAAGCGCGTCGAGGTGGTGCTGCGCTCGCTGCTCGATTTCATGCAGACGATGCCCGCCTTCGTGTACCTGATTCCCGCGGTGATTCTGTTCGGATTGGGCCGCGTTCCCGCGGTGATCGCCACCATTGTGTTCGCGATGCCGCCCGTCGTGCGCCTCACCACGTTAGGCATCAAGCAGGTTCGCGAAGAGTTGCTGGAAGCAGGGCGCTCTTTCGGCAGCACGGATTCGCAGCTTCTGTGGAAGATCCAGTTGCCGAACGCACTGCCTTCGATCATGGCCGGCGTGAATCAGACCATCATGATGGCGCTTTCGATGGTGGTGGTCGCATCGATGATCGGCGCAGGCGGCCTCGGTGAATATGTGCTGAGCGGCATTCAGCGGCTCGACATCGGCATCGGCTTCGAAGGCGGCCTCGGCGTGGTGCTGCTGGCCATTGTGCTCGACCGTCTGACGGAGAGCTTTGGTGTGAAGTCGAAGAAAGTCAAAGCAGGCGCGCGCACATCGAAAGCGGGTGCAGGTGCGGCGGCGCGCACCTGACTGAAGGTTGGCGAGGCGCCGCGCAGTTGCGGCGTCATCGCCGGAAGCGGTACGGAGTTTGGAGACCCGACACGCTACATCGCGGCGGTCGTCGAATTTTCACGAAACTTATAATCAGGTAGGAGTCCGACATGAAAAGCAATCTGTTTAAATCGCTTGCTGTGAGAATCGCGGTCTCGGCTGCTGTTGCCGTCGGCGCCGGGTCGGCTTGCGCCGCCGAGCCGATCAAGATGGCGGTGACGAACTGGGCGGACGTGCTGGCCGTCGCCAACGTCGCCAAGTATGTTCTCGAGACCGACCTCAAGCAGCCGGTTCAATTCGTTCAGGCCGATATCGGCATCCAGTATCAGGGCGTGGCGCGCGGCGACCTGGACATCATGGTGGGCGGCTGGCTGCCGGTGACGCATGCGGCGTATTACGCGCGCTACAAGAACGACATGGACGACGTCGGCGTCATCTATACCGGCGGCAAGAACGGCTGGGCCGTGCCGGCCTATGTGCCCGAGTCGCAGGTTTCGACGATTTCCGATCTGGAGAAGCCGGACGTCAAGAGCAAGCTGAACGGCACCGTTCAGGGTATCGAACCCGGCGGCGGTCTGATGCAAGCGTCCGAAAAGACGATCAAGGCCTACGACCTCAAGGGTTACAACCTGCAATCGTCGAGCGAGGCGGGCATGCTCGCGGGCGTCTCGCGCGCCTATCAGTCGAAGCAATGGATCGTGGCGACGGTCTGGAGCCCTCACTGGCTGTTCCAGAAGTGGCAGATGCGCTACCTCAAGGACCCGAAGGGCACGTTAGGCGGTGAAGAACAGGTCCACGCTTTCGCATCCAAACAGTTCGCCAGCAAGTTTCCGCGCGCGGACGTCTTCTTCAAGAACTTCAAGCTGACGCTCGCCGACGTCGAGTCGATCGAGTTCGAAGGCAACAGCACTAACGACTACGCGACCGCAGCGAAGAAATTCGTCGAGGCACACCCGGAAAAGGTGAAGGCCTGGCTGCAGCAGTAAGTCGAAAGACATGCTTCACACGATTTCATCCGGAGTGACCACGTGAACGAGAACGCACGCTTTTTTTCTGAAACCCTTCAGGGCCGCGACCCCGTCATCGCATCGGAAATTGCGTTGGAACTGCGCCGGCAGCAAACGCAGATTGAACTGATTGCGTCGGAAAACATAGTCTCGGCAGCGGTGATGGAAGCACAAGGCACCGTGTTGACCAACAAGTATGCCGAGGGTTATCCGTCGAAGCGCTATTACGGCGGCTGCGAGCACGTCGATCGAATCGAGGCGCTCGCCATCGACCGCGTGAAGGCGCTATTCGAAGCCGAATACGCCAACGTGCAGCCGCATTCCGGTGCGCAGGCCAACGGCGCCGTGATGCTCGCGCTCGTGAAGCCGGGTGAAACGGTGATGGGCATGTCGCTCGACGCCGGCGGCCACCTGACGCACGGCGCGCGCCCCGCGCTGTCGGGCAAGTGGTTCAACGCCGTGCAATACGGCGTGAGTCCCGACACCTATCGCATCGACTACGAGCAGGTGCGCCGGCTCGCCGAAGAGCATCGTCCGAAGCTGATGATCGCGGGCTATTCGGCTTATCCGCGCGCGCTGGATTTCGCCGCGTTCCGCGAAATCGCGGATAGCGTCGGCGCGCTGTTGATGGTGGACATGGCGCACATCGCGGGCATTGTCGCGGCGGGCCGGCACGAGAACCCCGTGCGATTCGCCGATGTCGTGACGTCCACCACGCACAAGACGCTGCGTGGGCCGCGAGGCGGGTTCATCCTCACGAACAACGGCGACATCGCGAAGAAGATCAATTCCGCTGTCTTTCCGGGGCTGCAGGGCGGTCCGCTCATGCATGTCATCGCGGGCAAGGCGGTTGCGTTTGGCGAAGCGCTGCGCCCCGAGTTCACCGCGTATATCGACCAGGTGCTGCGTAACGCGCAGGCGCTCGGCAACGTGCTGAAGTCGGGCGGCGTGAACCTCGTGACAGGCGGCACGGACAACCACTTGCTGCTGGTCGATTTGCGCTCGAAGCGGCTCACCGGCACGCAGGCTGAAAAGGCGCTGGAGCGCGCGGGCATCACGTGCAACAAGAACGGCATTCCGTTCGACACGCAGAACCCGACCGTGACCTCGGGCATCCGTCTCGGCACGCCTGCGGGAACGACGCGCGGCTTCGGCACGGAGCAGTTCGAGCAGGTTGGTCACATGATTCTCGAAGTCCTGTCCGCACTCGAACAGCAACCCGACGGCGATGAGCGCGTGGAGCGCGCGGTGCGTGGCCGCGTGCGCGATCTATGCAGCCAGTTCCCGATCTACTCGCACTCGGATGCGCTTGTTTAACCACATCGACCGTTTATTGAAGAGAGAACCATCATGAGCTTCGAGGGAGTACACACACCGTTGGTCACGCCGTTCAACGCGGACGGCGAGATCAATCATGACCTGCTCGGCAAGCACGCCGCGAATCTCGCGGGACGCGTCGCGGGCCTCGGGATCGGCGGCACCACGGGCGAATACTATGCGTTGAGCTTCGACGAGCGCGTCGCGACCTTCAACACGGTGGCCGAGGCGGCAGGCGGCAAGACGTATCTGACGGCCGGCATCAATGCGACGACCACGAAAGAAGTGATCCGCCTCGGTCAGGAAGCGAAGCGCGCGGGCTTGTCCGCGTTGCTGCTCGCCACGCCGTACTATGCGCAGCCCACGCAGGAAGAGTTGCTGAACCACATGCTGAAGGTGGACGACAGCCTCGACATGCCGATCATGCTGTACAACTTCCCGGCACGCACGGGAACTGAAATCAGCGACGACGTCCTCGCTAAACTGCTTGAGCGTCCGAACTTCGCCGCGATGAAGGAAAGCACCGGCGACATCTCGCATCTGCATCACCTCGCCACGCACTTCGGCGACAGGCTCGTGCTGAGCTGCGGGATGGACGATCAGGCGCTCGAATTCTTCGTGTGGGGCGCGAGAAGCTGGGTCGGCGCGGCGTCCAACTTCCTGCCCGAAGCGCACACGGCGCTGCTCGACGCGTGCGTGAAGCAAGGCGACTTTGCAACTGGCCGCAAGCTGATGGCGCAACTGCTGCCGGTGCTCGAACTGCTCGAACGCAGCGGCAAATTCATTCAATACGTTCGCTACGGATGCGAGCTGGCGGGTGCACCTGTAGGCGTCGCGCGTGCGCCGCTTGGCACGCTCACCGAAGAAGAGCGCGGCGCATTCGCGAAGCTCGTTCAACCCATGTTGCGCAACGCTCAGTAAGCTTTCATGGCCTCGAATCTGGAATTCGTGCGTTTCCCCGCTCCGGACGGTGTCAACGGATGGTGGGAGAGCCTGCCGCCGGCAGCGTCCGCGAATAGCGTGGCGTCTGAACAGCGCTTTGACTGGGTCGTCGTCGGCGGCGGCATTACCGGGCTGTGCACCGCCCGGCGCCTTGCAGAACTCGCGCCCGACGCGGCCATTGCGCTGGTGGAAGCAGACCGGATTGGGCGCACCACGGCCGGTCGAAATTCCGGATTCTTCGTCGATTTGCCGCACGACATCAGCAGCGAAAGCTACTCGCGAAGTGTGGAAGCGGACAAGGCCGATGTGCGTTTGCAGCGTCACGGCATCGACTATGTGCGCTCGGCGGTGAAGCAGCATGGCATCGACTGCGACTGGCGGGACGAGGGCAAATTTCACGCCTCGGTGAACAGGAAGGGACACACGGCACTGGCGCATTTCGCCGACGGTCTCGCCCGCATCGACGAAAGTTTCGAATGGCTCGACGAGGCCGCGATCGCGAAAGTCACCGGCACGGATTTCTACGAGGGCGCGCTGTTCACGCCCGGATGCAGCACGGTCCAGCCGGCGGCGCTCATGCGGGGGCTCGCCGCGAGCCTGCCGGAAAACGTTAAGGTGTTCGAAATGAGTGCGGTGAAGGGCATCGAGGACCAGGGCGTCAACAAGGTTCTCTCCTTCGCGGGCGGCAAGCTCGTCGCGAAGCGCGTCATTCTCTGCACCAATGCGTATGCGGCGACCTTCGGCGGCCATCCGAATGGTCTCTTGCCGGTGTACACGTTTGCTTCGATGACGCGCGTGATGACGCCGGACGAAGCGCGCCGCCTCGGCGGCACGCGCTCGTGGTCGCTGATTCCCGCCGACCCGATGGGCTCGACCATCCGGCGTCTGATCACAGACCGCATCTGCGTTCGTAATCACTTCGCGTTTCGGCCGAGCCTCGAAGTCTCGCAGGCCGATCTCGCGAAGGCGAAGAGTCTGCATCGCCGCTCGTTCGACCGGCGCTTTCCGATGCTGAAGGACGTGACGCTGGAGTACACGTGGGGCGGCCCGCTGTGTTTGTCGGTGAACAACGGAGCACTTTTCGGGCGTCGCGACGACGGCGTTTTCGAAGCCGTCGGATGCAATGGTCTGGGTCTCAGCCGTGGGTCCGCATCCGGCAAGCTCATCGCCGAATACGCACTCGGCCAGGACAACGAGCTGATTCGCCAGCTTCTGAATCAGCCGCATCCGCGCTCGCTGCCGGTGCGCCCCATCGCCGATGTCGCCGTGACCGCGGCTATCTGGATGAAGGAATTTTCGGCTGGCGCCGAGCTTTGAACCTTTGAGGACAGGACATGACGACCTATCAGGAATGGAAGCAGAAAGCAGAAACCCTGTCGCTCGACGGGCGCGCGTTCATTGCCGGACAACGATGTCCGGCGGCATCGAATGAAACGTTCGGCACGTTGAACCCGTCGACGGGGAAAGTGCTGGCCGACATCGCGAAGTGCGATACCAAAGACGTCGACCGGGCGGTCGTCGCGGCGCGGGATGCGTTCGAGTCCGGCGTGTGGTCGAAGGCCGCGCCGGCGCAGCGCAAAGCCGTGCTGTTGCGGCTCGCGCAACTGATCGACGAAAACGCCGAGGAGCTGGCGCTGCTGGAGGCGCTCGAGGCGGGCAAACCGATCAGCGAATGCATGGGACTGGACATTCCCGAGTCGGCGGCGTGCATCCGCTGGCATGCGGAAGTGACCGACAAGCGCTACGACGCGCTGTCGCCTTCGGGCGCGGGCGTGGTGAGCATGATCACGCGTGAGCCGATCGGCGTGGTGGGCGCGGTGCTGCCGTGGAATTTCCCGGCGCTGATGCTGGCCTGGAAGATCGGCCCGGCGCTTTCCGTCGGCAACAGCGTGATTGTGAAGCCGGCCGAGCAGACTTCGCTGTCCACGCTGCGCATCGCCGATCTCGCGGCGCAAGCCGGCGTGCCCGCCGGCGTCTTCAGCGTGGTGACGGGCTTTGGCGACAGCGCGGGCCAGGCACTGGGCCGTCACGCCGACGTGGATCTGGTCGCCTTCACCGGTTCCACCGAAACCGGCAAGCGGTTCCTGCACTACTCCGCCGACACGAACCTCAAGCGGGTCGTGCTCGAATGCGGCGGCAAGAATCCGCAAGTCGTGCTGCCGGACGTCGCGAATCTGGATGCGGTCGCGGAACAGGCCGTCGCTGCCGCCTTCTGGAACATGGGCGAAAACTGCAGCGCGGGCTCGCGCATTCTCGTGGCGTCTGCGTTGAAGGCGACGTTGCTCGAAAAAATGCAGGCGGTGCTCGAAGGCTGGAAAACGGGCGACCCGCTGGACCCGGACGTCAAGCTCGGCTCGCTGATCGAAGAGAAGCATTACGAGAAGGTGCTGGCTCACATCGAGAAAGCGAAGGCGGAAGGCGCGCGCCTCGTGTGCGGCGGCAAGGCCTCGCGCGCGGAAACGGGGGGCTGGTTCGTCGAGCCGACCATTTTCGATAACGTCACGCCGGAGATGAGCATTGCTCGCGAAGAAGTCTTTGGGCCGGTGGTTTGCGTGATCGAATACGCGGATATCGACGACGCCGTGCGGATCGCCAACGACACCTGCTATGGTCTCGCCGCCTCGCTCTGGACCGACAACGTCAATCACGCTCACAAGATTGCCGGGCGCATCCGCGCGGGCACGGTGACGGTGAACTGCTTCGGCGAAGGCGACCTCTCGACGCCGTTTGGCGGCTTCGGGCAATCGGGCTTCGGCGGCCGTGACAAATCCGTGTACGCGCACGACCAGTATTGCGAACTGAAGACCACCTGGTTGAAACTCGACTAGGCCTGTTTTTGGATCCACCGACGCTCCAGCAGAACGCGCGGCCCGGCTGTTGAAGCCGGGTCGTCGCATTTCAGTACCGCGTCATAAGCGGCTTCATTGTGATCGTTCGGAGCCGTGGCTACGCCCTGCGTTGCACTCGAAGCACTCGAAGCACGCGCATGGCAAGCCGCGATGTCGAACAGATATAGGGGCGGATAGCAGCCGGGCGTCTCGCGTCCTCGGGTTGTCGACTCTTGCCAGCTTTCCAGAACACTCGCAAACTAGTTCGCGCAAGAGCGTCCGCTCGCGCGCGGTCGACGCATTGTCACGGGGCAATGCGCAGCGTCAACGGGGCCGTCTTCAGGCCTACCGGACGGGTCCGCTTCACAGGTGAAAGCCATGCAAAAGAAACAGGTGTTTGCCGACCGGCTACTCGCTCAGATGCCGTCATTGCGCGCGCTGAAATGCTTTGTCACGGCCGCGCGATATGAAAGCTTCACCCAGGCGGCAGAAGTGCTGTGCGTGACGCAGGCCGCAATCAGCCGACAAATCAAGGAGCTTGAAGACTCGCTGGAAGTCGCGCTGTTCGAACGGACCGGCAGGCACATCGCGCTCACCGACGCGGGGCGCATTCTGTACAACGCGTCGTATCTGTCGATCATGAATATCGCCGAGGCGGCCCAGGCGGTGCGCCGGACCGACAAGCACGCGCTGACCATTTGTGTCACGCACACTTTCTCGGCGCTGTGGTTGTCGTTCAGATTGCCTGCTTTTCGCAAGCGATTCCCCGACATCAGATTGCACATCATGGTGACCGAGCAGTTCATGGATCTCGACGATCTGATGGAGCACGACATCATCATCACCAAAAATCCGCCGCGCGAGGCGGAATACGATGTCGAGCCGCTCTTTCACGACGTGGTGTATCCCGTGTGCAGCCGGTCTTTTCACGAGCGCCATTTTTGCGGCAAGGCCGTGAAGCCGCTTGATCTTCTATCGCACGCCACATTGAATCTCTCCTTGTTGGGACGTTCGCAGATTTGCGAGCATGTGGACTGGTCCGTGTGGCGAAACTGGTTTCAGCAAGGAGACGGCACGCAGAGGCTCGTCGAAAACGAACATCTGGAGAGCAACGATTATCGGCTTCTCGTCTCGCAAGCCGAAGCCGGCGAGGGCACGTTGCTCGGCTGGCATCACCTCGTTCATCGCCAGGTGGAACAGGGGATACTCATTCGGCCGGTGCAGAACGCGCTCGAATTCCACGACCGCCATCACTATCTGATCACGCATAAAAACGCGAAACTTCGCCCCGAGTACATTCTGTTTCGCGAGTGGCTCGGCGAGGAAGTCGCCGCGATGATGCGCGAATGGCACGGGACCGAGGCCGAAGCGAACCGCTAATCTTGCGCCGAAGCCGTGACGCAAGAAACACGATGAGACCGGCCATCGCGCGGACCGAGAAATATGGGCGGCTTGGTCCGGCTTGTTCGTTGTTACAGCGATTGTCGAACTGGACGCAGTCGCGGCGCGCTTCGATCATCAACCTGGCTCCTGCATCTCACGACGTAGTAATCTTCATCTTGCCGCTGCGTCGTCCCTGTCTCTACGCGCACCTTCGCAAACGAGCGAACGAGCGAACCTGCCACGCCGACGGCATGACTGAAGGAGCCAATCCAATGGAAAGCACCAACGCAGTCGCGGCAGCGGCAGTCGCCTTCGTGGGCACTCACTTCGTGTTGTCTCATCCGTTGCGCGGGCCTTTGGTCCGTGCCATCGGCGAAAGGGGTTTTCAGGGCGTGTATTCGCTGGTTGCGTTCGTGACGCTCGGCTGGCTGATCGTGGCCTACGGGCGCGCCCCGCTGACAGCATCGCTATGGCCGGTAGGAGACGCCCTCTGGGCCCTTGCGACGGTGGTCATGCTGATCGCGTCCATCCTTCTGCTGGGCTCGTTGATCCGCAATCCGGCGCTTCCCACGGGCGGCCGCCCCGGCGCGTTTCCGGACGCCGCGCGCGGCGTGTTCGCCGTGACGCGCCATCCGATGATGTGGGCCTTCGCACTGTGGGGTCTATGCCATGCCGCCGTGTTTCCGGTCGGCAAGAACATCATCGTCGCGGTGGCGATCATCGTGCTCGCGCTCGTCGGCGCGGCATTGCAGGATCGCAAGAAAGAGCGCCTCCAGCCCGACCTCTGGCCCGCATGGGAGGCGAAGACGAGCTATTGGCCATTCGCGGCGATCGTCGCCGGTCGCGCGCGGCTCGGCGGGTTCGGACTGCACGCGCTGCTGGGCGGCCTCGTCGTCTGGCTCGTCGCGACCTGGGCTCATATTCCGCTCGCGGGCTGGGCCGCAGGCATCTGGCGCTGGGTGCTGTAGCCGCGGCGCGGGCCGATGCGCTGGAATCGCTACAATGCGCCAGTTCATTCGTCCTTTTCGCGGCACCGCGTGCCAGACATGCTGACTTCCTACTTCTCGAACGGCGACGCCATTCGCACTCGACGCGTCAGCGACATCGTGCGCTCAGGCGTCGTCGACGTGCCCGTGCCGCCTCTGCGTCTCCTTGCCGATTGGGAAAGGGAAACCTCGTCGCGCATGGATCTGGAGCCGGGCGACGTCGAGCAGATGCCGCTCGCGCGAACGCTGATGCGCTGGCCGGACTACGCACGCTGCGTGCAGGCCATGTCGGATTGGACGCGCTCGCTCGGCCTGCACGAGGTGCTCGCATCCGGCGACATCGAGCTCATGGCCTGCCGTGGCGCGAGGTATCACCACGACGCCGCGCAATACGGCGGCTCGGCGTTTTGCAACCTGTTCCTGAGCGAAGACAAGGGGCTCGATCTGCATTTCGCCGCGACAGGTCACCGTATTCCGTTGACGCGAGGAACGGCCGTGCTATTCGATACCGGCCAGCCTCATGGCGTGATCCGGCGCGGCAGCAGCGGTTTCGATGCGGTGGACTTCGCGCCGGATCAGGATTGCGTGCAGATATTCCTGACATGGGAGCTTCCCATTGAAGACGCCCACGTCGCTCGCGCACTCGACGTGATCTTCGACGTCGCGCCTTCAATGCGCCAGCCGCAAGATACTGAAGAAGTTCTGCTGAACGGCGAGCGCGTCACGGTGTGCCCGGATTCCGGCCGCTGGCGCAAGGTCGAGTGACATCGAGTGACACGTTCGTGTCATGCCGCGCTGACATTGCGCCACGCCGGCGGCCTGTATGATGGCGGGCTTGCGCGCTGACCGAAAGCCATGCAGCACAAGCTCGGCGCCCACGTATCCCTTCACGACGACTCATAGGAACAGCCATGACGGCCGCAACGCAATTCGATCAGGTTTCCGTTATCAAACGAGCCAATGTCTATTTCGACGGCAAGTGTGTTTCGCACACCGTTCTTTTCGCCGACGGCACGCGCAAGACGCTGGGCGTGATCTTGCCCGGTGCGCTTAACTTCGGCACGGACGCGCCGGAACTGATGGAAGTGCAAGCCGGGCAATGCCGGATTCGCCTGGAAGGCAGCGACGAGTGGAAGACGTACGGCGCGGGCGAATCGTTTTCGGTGCCCGGCAAGAGCCGCTTCGACATCGACGTGATCGACACGCTCGACTACGTGTGCAGCTATCTGTAAGAACGCGCGGGGCATTGCGCCCCTTGCGCGTGTCACGCCGCCAGGCGTGTGCTGGCGGCGCTGGAGTCTCATGGCGAGACTCCAGGCCAAACCGCTGTTCGATGCTTCTT